>CAZXGT010000004.1:0-58172 GCA_964639935.1 uncultured Phycisphaeraceae bacterium | reverse complement strand
CAGCCTTCCAAGCTGAATGTTGAGGGTTCGAGTCCCTTCGCCCGCTTTGGCGGTTCAGGCCCGTAAGGGCCTTTATTTAGAGGCTTTATCTAATGTGTTTGCGCGACTCGCCGGTTCGCGGGGGGAGGGGTGAACAGGCTTGGCCCGGGTCGCTAGGGTGGGCTGATGCGAACGAAGAAGATCGAGTTTGCGAGCGCGCGGGACGAGACCATCGTCGGGCTGCTCGATGAGCCCGAGGGCGGGGCGCGGGGGTGGGCCCTCTTTGCTCATTGCTTCACGTGTTCCAAGAATCTCAAGATCGCCAAGCGACTCGCTGAGCGTCTCGCCGAGGCCGGGCTCGGTCTGCTGCGGTTTGACTTCACGGGCCTTGGGGAGTCCGGGGGCGACTTTGCGACGTCCTCGTTTACGACGAATCTCGACGATCTGCGGACCGCGGCGCGATGGCTTGGCGATCATCGCGAGGCGCCGAGCGTGCTCATCGGTCACTCGCTCGGCGGCGCGGCGGTTCTCGCGGTCGCTTCCGAGATCGAGTCGGCGCGATGCGTCGCGACGATCGGCGCGCCGTCGGATCCGGCGCATGTCCGCGGGCTGCTGGGGGACGCCTCGTTCGATGAAAGCGGCCGCGCCACCGTGAGCGTCGGCGGGCGGCCCTTCGAGATCGATCGCTCCTTCGTTGAGGATCTCGAGAGGCACGACCTCGCCGCGGAGATCGGGGCCTTTCGTCAGCCGCTTATGATCTTTCATTCGCCGGTCGATGCGGTCGTCGGGATCGAGCAGGCGGAAGCCATCTACAAGGCGGCCCGCCACCCCAAGTCATTCGTGTCTCTGGGCGGCGCCGATCATCTGCTGACCGATGACGATGACGCGGCGATGGTCGGTCGCGTGCTCGCCGCGTGGGCGGGCCGGTACCTCGCCGGCGCATAACGCAGTCATGCAAAGAGACGGCGACGCTCGTTGGAGCGACGCCGTCTGCTTGATGGGTTCATCGGATCGTTTCGGCGGGAGTCATACAGTGCGGGTGAACTGATCGACCTCTTTCTCCGCCGCCTCGCGCGACTTGCCGTACTGCTCCTGGATTTTTCCGACGAGCTGATCGCGATTGCCCTCGATGCGATCCCAGTCGTCGTCGGTGAGCTTGCCCCACTGCTCCTTGGCCTTGCCGCGGAGCTGTTTCCAGTTGCCCTTGATCTGATCCCAATTCATGGATGTGATTCCTTTCGACTCCCTTGCGGGAGTTCAATTTCGATTCATTCGTATTCTTCAGCGCCCGCTGCATGAACCCGTGAACGCGGGATGAGATAACAATCATTCACGGTGGTCTGTGGCCGATCCAGCTCCAACTACAGCACGCGGAACGACGGGAGCACTCCCGCCTTCACCCGGATCTCCGGGAGATCGGCGTCTCTGGGCAAGTGGAGTTGCGCCCGCGACGGCGCAACCTTGCGGAGGCGAAGCAGCACGCCCGCCGCGGCGAGCGTCTTCGAGAGACGAATCATCACCCTGGGGCCGTCCGCCTCGATCGAGACCGGCGTGCGGTCGACCGTGCCGTCGAGGCGTCCGACCATCAGGACTTTGGGGCGGACCCGTTGTGCTCGTTGGTGGTGATGCTCAGGGTGCCGTTGAGCATCCACTCGGCGTGCTCGGCCTCGGGGCCTGTGCCGCTCGGCACCTTGATGTGCATGTTCTCGAAGTGGTAGCGGATCTCGGCGTTCCGCCCCGAGAGGCGGTCAAAGAGGCTCACCGCGAGTTCCGGCCACGATTTCGTATGTTCAGCCATTGCAACGTCTCCTTTTCAGATCGAGAATCGCTCCCAAATCGGGCGCGGATGCATTGTACCGGCCCGGATGAACGTTTGATCAGGAAGCGGTTCGCAGGTGGAGCGAGGGCGACGCGGGTGAGGCGGCGGCGCGAACGCTTCGCGTGACGACGTCGCTCGAGCCGGTGAAGAGTTGCACCGCGACGAGGGTCACGCCGCTCTGAACGGGCTGGACGCGTCTGATGACGCCGCGCGAGGCCGCTCGCTCGCTGGAGGCGTCGCCCTCGCCGGCGCGCTCGACCATGGCCTGGATCTGCTCGCCGGGCCGGATCACGCCTGCGGTCCGGGTCAGGAAGGCCGCGCCCGAGGCGGATTCGTCAACAAGCCACCCCGGCTCGAAGAGATCGTCGGCGCGTCGTCGCCACCAGATCGAGCGGGAGCACGGGCGTCGCTCGCTTGCTCGTCGATCGCGGGGCTTGACTGACATCGGGAGTCCTCGCTTCGTGAATCGCCGGCTTCATCGGCGCATCCGGACCCGCTCATAACCCGCGCCACCGGGGCGGGTCCAAAAAACCCGATGCGGCGGCATGAGAAAAGGGCGCCGGGCTTGCGCCGGGCGCCCTTGCAAGTCATGTCGGGGCAGGAAGAAGCGTCAGTTCTCGATGCCGAGATCCTCGAGGAACGCGTCGAGCGAGCGCTCGCGCCCGAGGAACTCGCGGACCGAGACGTCGATGGGGCGCGAGCCGCCCACGGCGAAGATCTCCTCGCGGAGGCGCCGGCCGATCCGCTCGTCCATATAGCCGCCCGGCGCGTTCTCGAAGACGGTGGCCATGTCCGCGGCGATCGCGTCGGCCCACGCGTAGCCGTAGTAGCCGGCGTCGTAGCCCGCGAGGTGGCCCCAGTAGGCGCTGAAGTTGGCGCCCTCGGGCGCGGGCAGGAAGACCTCGGCGAAAGCGTCGTTGACGATCCGCCCGACGTCCTTGTAGCGGCCGGGCTTGTGGATGCGCAGGTCGCCCAGGGCCAGGGCGTTCTGGCGGCGGTAGGTCGTGGCGATGGTCGCCTTCTCGGCCCGCTCCATCGCGCGAAGCGTCTCGGCGGGAACCGTTCTCGAGGGGTCGCGCCAGTCCGCGGCGAAGCGGTTGAGCACGTCGGGATCCTTGAGCCAGTTCTCGAGCATCTGCGAGGGCGCCTCGACGAAATCGCGCGGGACGCTCGTGCCGGAGAAGCGCACCGTCTCGGCGGTGGTCAGCATCGTGTGCAGCGCGTGCCCGAGCTCGTGGAAGTAGGTCTCGACCTCAGCGAAGGAGAGCAGCGACGGGCGGTCGCCGGTCGGTTGGGGGAAATTGCAGACGAGCGCGCAGACGGGGCGCTGGTACTCGCCCGAGGCGAGGCGCTTGCCGGGGACGATCGGGAACTGGGCGTAGTGCCCGAACTTGTTGGCCCGCGGGTAGAGATCGAGGTACATCAGCCCGAGCGGCTGGCCGGTCTCGGCGTCGGAGCAGAGCCAGAGCTGGAGCGAGTCGTCCCACGTCTGCGGGGGCGTCACGCGCCGGAAGGCGAGCCCGAAGACGTCGCCGTAGACGCCGAAGGCGCCCTCGATGACGCGCTCGAGCGGGAAGTAGTTGCGAAGCTCCTCGACGTCGATGTCGTATTCGGTCTCGAGGAGCCTGTTGGCGTAGTAGCGCCAGTCCCAGATGTTGATCTGCGCGTCCGGGTCGCCGGTGTCCCGGGCCTTCATCGCGGCGAAGGCGGCCAACTCCTCACGGAACTTCGGCTCGAGCCCGTGGGCGAGATCTTCGATGAACGTCCGGGCCGTTTCGCCCGAACCGGCCATCCGCGGCTCGGTCTGGTAGTCGGCCCAGCTCGAATAGCCGAGGAGCTGGGCCATCTCGTCGCGGATGCGGACCATCTCGTTGAGGAGTCGCGCGTTGACGTCCATGTTCACGGAGTAGCGGGCGATCTTCATGCGCCGGCGCGTCTCCTCGAGGTCCGCGTTGCTCATGACGGTCACGAACTGCGGCGTCACGGTCGCCTTCACGGTGTACTCGTTCGGCCCCGATTGCCACTGGGAAAGAAACGTCTCCGGGACGCCCTGCAGCTGCTCGCGCGTGAAGACGACGGGCACGTCCGCGGCGGAGTTGTTCGCGCTGAACTCGGTCTCGATCTCGGTCAGCTCCTTCTGCAGCGCGGCGACGCGCTCTCGCGTGGACTCATCGAGATGCAGGCCCGCTCGGCGGTAGTCGCGCATCGTCTCGCTGACGAGCTTGAGGCTCTCGCCCTCGAGCCGTGGAACGTCGCCCGCCTCGTGCCGGTCCATGAACGCCCTGGCGGCCTCGTAGAGATCCACGCGGTATTGCGTCTCGACGAACCAGTTGCTGATCGCGAGCGTGGATGCGCGCGCCGCGTCGCGCATCGCCTTCTCGGGGTGCGTCTCGCGGATGAGATAGTGGCGGTAGACCGCCTTGTTGACCTCGTTGAGGACGTCGTCGATCGCGAGGAAGACGTTCTCGTAAGTGACGTCGGCCGGGTCGAGCGAGCCGATGAGATCGAGCCGGCGGTCCGCGTCGTTCATCGCGAACTGGCCTTTGGCGGCGATCTGCGCGGGGCTCTGCTCGAACACCGGCGGGACCAGGATGGTGTCAAACTCGGCCGCCCGCGCCGCGACCTCGCTCGCGCTGAGCGGCTCGCCCTCGGTCATCGCGATCGGCATGCTCTCCCCTTCGCTCATGGCCGCCGTCTGCTCCACCGCCGCGTCGCTCGAGCGAGCGGTCTCGCTCGTCTCGCACCCGGCCGCGAGCAGCAGGCCCGCCGTCGTCAACATCGCCATTGTTCGCTTCACGTGAACGCTCCCTTCGAAGCTGTTTTGCGAAAACTCGACCGGGCTCAGGATACCGGCTCATGAGCATGCGATACGGTTTGCGCATGACTCCGACTATCCGCCGTTCTTTTGTTCTCCCGGGCGCCATCTGTCTCGCGGCCGCCTCGTTGCTCACCGGGTGCATCACCGAGGGCGATCGCGCCTCGCTCGCGCAGCTCGAGGGCCCGGCGGCGCTGCCGGAGCTTGAGCGTCCGGCGGTGGTCGAGCGCGACGAGATCGGGGCGACGCGATACATCGCCGGCTCGCTCGAGGACGCCGCCCGGGCCCAGGGCTACGTTCACGCCCAGGAGCGCCTCGCCCAGATGGACGCTTCCCGCCGCTTCGCCTCCGGGCGACTCGCGGAGCTGGTGGGGGCGCCGGGGCTGCCGAACGACCGCGGGATGCGGAGGGTTGGCTTCCACATGGCGGCCGAGCGGGCGCTCGAGCGGCTGCCCGCGCGGCACCGGCGCCTTCTCGAGGCCTACGCCGAGGGGGTCAACGCCGGGGCCGCGGCGCTCGGGGCCGCCCCGCCCGAATACCGCCTGCTCGGGACCGAGCCGGCGCCGTGGTCGGCGATCGATTCGATCCACGTGGCCTACGCGATGTCCTCGCTGCTCCTCACGGGCGCCGAGTCCGAGCCCAAGCTCGCCGCGCTTCACGAGGCCTACGCCGAGCAGCCCGAGATGATCCGGTTCCTGCTCCCCGAGGCCACGCGTTTCGACCGGCTGCTCAATGTGCCGAGCGACTACGAGCCGCTGCCCGTGCCGGAGCGTCCGAGCGAGCGCGCGGGCGGGGCGACAGCGCGGGCGGCGTATGACCTCCCGCGGGCGTCGCTCGGCTCCAACAGCTGGGCGGTCGCCGGGAGCCGCACGGCCGACGGGCGCGCGATCCTCGCGGGCGACATGCACCTGTCGCTCACGGTCCCGCCGATCTGGCGCCACGAGCATCTCATCTGGGACGAGGCGGGCGAGGAGCGATTCGCCGTGGGCGTCGCGCTCCCGGGCGTCCCGGGGATCATCGCCGGAAGCAACGGGCGGATCGCCTGGGCGTTCACGAACGTCACGGGGGACTTCGCCGACCACGCGGTGATCGAGCCCGACCCGGAGCGCCCGGACCGCTACCTCGCGCCGGGCGGCTCGCTCGAGTTCACGCAGCGGAGCGAGACGATCCCGATCCGCGGGAAGACGAGCGCGACGCTGGTCGTCCGCGAGACGGCGTGGGGTCCGATCGTTGGGGAGGATCGCCGGCGGCGCCCGCTCGCGCTGCGGCGCGGCGACCTCGCCGAGCCCATCAACGTCGACCTTCTCGATCTTCTGACCGCGGATTCTCTCGAGGAGGGCATCGAGATCGCGCGCGGGTGGCGCGGTCCGCCTCAGAACGTCACGCTCGCCTCAGCGGACGGCCGCATCGCATGGACGGTTTCCGGCTTCATCCCGGAGCGCCCGGAGGGTGCGACGGGGCGGGTCCCGCTGGAGTTTGCCGCGGGCGAGCGATGGCTTGGGGAGCTGCCCGAGCGCAAGCGGCCGGAGCAGGTTGATCCGGCGAGCGGGCTGATCTACACGGCCAACAACCGCCTGCTCCCGCTGCCGGCGGCCCGGCGCCTCGGCACGCTCTGGGAGCTCGGCGCGCGCGCGGCGCGCATCAGCGAGCGCCTCGAGAGCGCTCGGACGCCGATCACGGAGCGCGACCTCCTCGACATCCAGCTCGACACGCGGGCGCGCGTCTACGAGGCGTTCGTGCCTCATCTGCTCGGCGCGATCGAGGAGAACGACCCGGACCGGCGGCTGCGGTACGCCCGGGGCGTGATCGAGCGGTGGGGGGGGAACGCCGAGGCGGAGGATCGGGAGTACCGGCTCGTGCGCTGGTCGTCGCTGACGGTCATTCGCGAGGCGATGGCCCCGCTTCTGGCGCCGGCCGCCGAACGATGGCCGCAGTGGCGGGCCGGTTCGCCGCTCGCGTACGTCGAGCCGGCGCTCCGTTTGCTCGAGGAGCGTCCGGAGGCGTACGTGCCGGAGCCGCACGGGACGTGGCGCGATTTTCTGCGGGCGTCGATGCTTCAGGCGATGGACGAGATCCGCGCGACGCGCGAGAACCCGCGGCTCGACGCGCCGTGGGGCGAGCGCAACCGCCTCGCGATGCGCCACCCGCTCTCGCAGGCGCTGCCGTGGCTCCGCGCCCGGCTCGATCTGCCCGACGACCCGCAGCCGGGAGACGTCGTGACCGTGCGCGTCGCGTCGCCCGGGATCGGGGCGAGTCAGCGGATGGTGGTGAGCCCGGGCCGCGAGGCGGACGGCGTGTTTCACATGCCGGGCGGGCAGAGCGGACACCCGCTGTCGCCCTTCTACCGAGCGGGCCACGAGGCGTGGGCCCAGGGCCGCCCGCGGCCTCTGCTCCCGGGCCCGACGGTTCACCGACTGACGCTCGAGCCGGCGGGGCCGAGCGGGAACTGACGCTCACTCGGCGCTCTCGGCGCCCGCGGGCCGGGCTCGATCCCGGGACCGGTCAATAGGTCCGCAGCACGCCGATGACCACGCCCTGCACGCGGCAGTCCCTGACGATGATGGGCTCGAAGTCGGGGTTGGCGGGCTGGAGGCGGATGTGATCGCCCTCCTTGTAGAAGCGCTTGAGGGTGCTCGAGCCGTCGGGGAGCAGCGCGACGACGCGCTCGCCGTTGCGGGCGGTCTCGCGGCGCTCGACGATGATGTAGTCCCCGTCGAGGATGCCCTCGTCGCGCATGGACTCGCCCTCGACGCGAAGCGCAAAGGTCGGGCCGACCTGCCCGACGCGCGGGCCCATCATCTCGGCGACATCGAGCTCGTCGGCGTCCTCAAACTTCTCGATGGGGTGGCCGGCGGCGATGCGTCCGACGAGCGGGAAACGCATGGGCGTCTCCTCGTCGGGCACGACCACGCCGTCAGCGATCGACAAAGAGCGTGCCTTGTTCGCCTCGCGCACGAGGGCGCCCTTGCGGATCAGCGCCTCGACGTGCTCGAAGACGGTGACCTTGCTGACGCCGAGTTCGTCGGCGATCTCCTGCATGGTCGGGGAATAGCCACGGCGAACGCGGCTGTCGCGGATCAGCTTGAGGATCCGCAGCTGTTTGGGCGTGAGGTTCATGGGTTGGTGACTCCTGCGGTCTGATCGACGTCTGATCGGTGCTGCACACGTTGGTGTTCTTCTGCGCGATCGCCGAGCGGTGGGCCCGGGAGGCGCGACGCTCCGGAACCACGGCGTGGTCCACGGACTGGAGAGGGGTCAGGCGAAGCACGGCGCTCAGGTCCGACTGCGCCTCCTTGAGCAACTCTTCCGCGGTCAGCCACGCGCCGAGGCGACGCGCGTCATCTGAAACATTCAAGCGGTCGCCCGGGCGGTCAGCTCGAGCGCCGGACTCCTTTGTCAGGCGACCAGCGGCCGACTCTCGACGGCGCTGAAAACTCCACCGTCCGCCGGGCGCGTCCTGTCGCGAGTCCATCGAACCTTCGGGCGACCCCTGCGCCGCGGAGGGCGCGAGGCGCCCGTCGCGCGAGCCGTATTCACGGACATAGTCGCCGCCCGGGCCGAGTCGGAGAAGTGCGGTCATCGAGCCTGTGATCATGCGTCTGCTCCCGCCGGGCGAAGAACTTCGCCAGCGACCCAAGCATGCGATCCCCGCGCTGCCCGGGCAACGATCACCCCGATTCCGGCGACCCTTGGTAGGCGCCACGAGAAGCTGGGGTCTGGTCATGTCGCTCCACGACATGTCGGGCCTCCATCGCCCGAAGCACTGCCATCGGGTCGGCGGCCGGACGTTCTGCAACCGGCGACCATCCGATGTTCGGTATATTGTACCCGATCAGAACCTAACCGCAAGGCCTCAATGCGGAATCTTTTCGGGTTCACGGACACAAGAACGTGGGGTAGAAGTCCTTAGCGACACAGAAAAGTCTCAGGCGCGGGCGCGCGCCCGAGTGTTCTCGGGGTATTCGCGAGAGTTATCGGGCGCCGCCGCGGACGAGTTTGGCGCCTTCTCGGACAATCAGCCGCCGAAGCTCCAGCATCGTCGTCTCGGCGCGGAGAGTCTCGGCGGCGATGCCCGTCGAGCGCGCGAGATCGTCGAAGGTTCTGGGTTCGGCGAGCGCGTCGCAGATCGTTCGCTGGATGTCGGTCAGGTCGGCCGGGAGCGATGCCGGTTTCGGCTCCGTCTGCAGGTGCGCCTGCTCGATCGGCGCCCGGGGCCCGCCGAAACGCTCGGCGTGTGTCTCATCGTGCGCGTGCCGGGCGGGCGCCTCGAGCGTTTCGAGCACGTCGGCGGGGCTGGCGGCGATCGCGGCGCCCTGGCGGAGCAGCTCGAGACACCCTTCGCTTGCCGGGGAGTCGACGCGACCGGGCACGGCCAGCACGTCGCGTCCCTGCTCCTCGACGGCGTGACGCGCGGTGATGAGGGCGCCGCTCTTGCGGCCGGCCTCGACGACGAGCACGCCCAGGCTGATCCCGCTGATGATGCGATTGCGCGCCGGGAAGTTCTTGGCCTCGGGCGCGGCCATGGCCGGGAGCTCGCTGATCACCGCGCCGCCCGCTTCGAGCACGCGTCCGAAGAGCTCCTTGTTCTCCGGCGGGTAGCAGTGCCCGAGTCCGCAGCCGAGGACCACGATCGTCCGCGCGCCGGCGCGAACGGCCGCGGCGTGGGCGTGGGTGTCCACCCCGCGCGCTCCGCCCGAGACGATCGTCAGGCCCGCCTGTCCGAGCCCGGCGGCGAAGCGCTCGGCCTGCTCGACGCCGTAGGACGTGCATCGCCGCGACCCGACGATCGCCACGCAGAAGCGGTCGCGGTCGGGCAGAAGCCGGCCGCGGACGCTGAGCGTCACGGGCGCGCCGGCTACGCCGCGGAGCAGCGGCGGGTACTCCTCGTCGGAGCGCCCGATGAGCCGCCCGCCGACGCGCGCGAGCGCCTCGATCTCCTCCTCGGCCTTCGCCCGTGTCGCGGCAAGGCCATCGGCGATGGACCGCGCGGTCGCCTTGCCCACGCGCTCGATGTTCGCAAGCGCCGCGGCGCCGTGACGCTCGATCGCCTCGATCGTCGCGAGCCCGGAGCCGAAGCGCTCGAGCGCCCGGTCGATCAGCACCGGCCCGAGCCCAGGCGCGAGCTTCAGCCGCAGCAGCGCGAGCGTTTCCTCCGACACCTGATCCGTGGCGACACCGCTCATGGAGTGATCCTAACGAACCCCTTTCACCGACGCGAGCCCTACCATGGGCTCATGGCGTTTTTGGCGGACTGGCTTCGCGAACTGTGGTTCATCCTGGTCGAGAGCGGGCCGTGGCTCGTGGGCGGGTTTCTCGTCGCGGGCGTGATCCACGTGCTGCTCCCGAGCGATCTGATCGCGCGTCTGCTCGGCGGGCGGGGCTTCGGCGGAGTGTGGAAGGCGGCGCTGGTGGGCGTGCCGCTACCGCTGTGCTCCTGCTCGGTCATCCCGATCGCCGCGGGCCTGCGCCGCGACGGGGCGAGCAAGGGCGCGAGCGCCGCCTTCGCGATCTCGACGCCGGAATCCGGGGTGGACTCCATCGCGTTCACCTGGGCGGTGCTCGGGCCGGTGATGGGCGTCGCCCGCCCCTTCGCCGCGCTGACGACCGCCCTCGGCGCCGGGGCGCTCGTCGCCGCGACGACCAGAGACGCCGCGCCGCCGAGTGTGGACCAACCCGGCGAGGCCCCGAAGCCGTGCTGCTCGACGGCCGACGCGGCGAGCGGCTGCGAGGCGATCGCCACGCCCGAGGCGTCACGCAGCGGCCTTCGCGGGAAGGCCAAGCGGGCCGTGCGTCACGGTTGGATCGACATGCCGCGGGATCTGGCCGTCTGGCTCGTCGTGGGTCTCGCGCTCTCGGCGCTGATCGCGGTCATCACGCCCGACGGGTGGATCGCTGAGAACGTCGGCACGGGCCTCGGCCCGATGCTCCTGATGCTGGTGGCCGGGATGCCGGTGTACGTCTGCGCGATCGCGAGCACGCCCGTCGCGGCGGCGCTGGTCGCCAAGGGCCTGAGCCCGGGCGCCGCGCTGGTGTTCCTGCTCGCCGGGCCCGCGACCAACATGGCGACAATGGCGTGGGTCGCGAAGGACCTCGGCTGGCGCGCCCTCTGGTCCTACCTCGGCGCCATCGCGATCTGCTCCATCGCCTTCGGCGTCGCCCTGGACGCCCTCGTCGGCGTGGGCGTCTTCGGCGACCTCACCGAGAGCTTCGCGAGTCTCACCGAAGCCCACGAGCACGCCCCCGCGTGGTGGGAACAGGCCTTCGCGGTCGCGCTGGCGGTGATGCTCGGGGCGGCGCTGCTGCACAACGTCGGCGGGAGGCTCAAGCCAACGCCGCGCGCGGCGCACGCGCATTAGTCAGCTCTGCGCAGCTTGCACGGGTGGCACGACTCGCTGCGAAGCAGCGCGTCGTGACGAACGCGCGAAGCACGACGCGCCGAAGACGGCGAGTCGTGGCACCCGATATCAGTACAGCCAGATCGTTTCCTCCATGAGTTCGCCGCGATAGACGCCGAGCTTCCCCGGATTCAACAGCATGAGCGTACCATTCGCATGGTCATCGATCCGCATCATCGCCTCGTCGAGCTCGATGATGTCCGGCCTGCCGCACCACTGGCCGTCGAGAACAAGCACATTGCGGTTGTACGCCTTGTTCACATCTAACAATGGCGGCGGATCGACGTGGCGCCGGGACCCAAGGAATCAGTATTCGAGTCCGTGGTCGATAAACGGATGCTTACGAAGTTGCTTCGCACTGTTCACGGTAAGGAGAAACCGCTCGCGGCGCGCTTTGACGATGAAGGTCGCCGTGAACTTCTCCAGCTGTTCGCGGATCGATGCCTCTGTGTCGTCTTCGGCCATCACCTTATCTTACGGAAAAATCCCCCGCAGCCCGTACACCTTCCCGATGTGCTCCAGCGCCGCGATGTAGCTCGCCGTGCGCAGGTCCACCTCGTAGCGGTGCTTCGCGAGCTGCGTGCGGCGGGCCGCGAGCACCATGTGGCGGTTGAGCTCGTCGTCGACCTTCTCCAGGTCCCACGCGTGGGCGCTCTTGTTCTGCACCCACTCGAAGTAGGAGACGGTCACGCCGCCGGCGTTGCAGAGGATGGCGGGGAGGATCTCGACGCCGCGTCTGATCAGGGAGCGCTCGCCGATGGGCGTCGTGGGGGCGTTGGCGCCCTCGGCGATCACCTTGGCGTCGATCCAATCGGCGTTTTCCTTGTTGATCATCTGCTCGAGAGCGGCGGGGATGAAGAGGTCGACCGGGGTGCGGTAGAACTCCTCCTCGCCGATGACCTCGGCGCCCGCGTCGGTGTGCTGGCCGGTCGTGGTGGAGCCGTGGGCGCGGTGGAAGCCCGCGATGCCGCCGGTCTCGGCGACGTGCTCGGCGAGGAGCTCGCAGTCGATGCCCTCGTCGTTGCGCAGGGCGCCGGTGTGGTCCATGACGGCGACCATCTTCGCGCCGCGGTCCTGGAGCAGGCGCCCGGCCCACCCGCCGACGTTGCCGAAGCCGAGGACGCTGAAGCGCAGCCCGTCGAGCGGGAGCCCCATGCCGGGGAGGATCTCGGCGACGACGTCGACGAGGCCCTGGCCGGTGGCCTTCTCGCGTCCGAGCGATCCGCCCATCTCGACGGGCTTGCCCGTGACGACGCGGGCGGCGTCGTGTCGCGCCATGCCGCCGGCGATGTTCATGTAGGTGTCGGCGAACCACGCCATGATCTGGCTGGTCGTGCCGACGTCCGGAGCGGGGATGTCGTAGTCGGGCCCGATCTGCGTGGCGATGGCGGTGATGAATCGCCGGCTGACGCGCATGAGCTCGTCCTGGGCGAGCTCGCGCGGGTTGATCTTCACGCCGCCCTTGCCGCCGCCGAAGGGCACCCGGACGAGCGAGCACTTCATGGTCATGAGGGCGGACAGCGCCTTGACGTCGTCGAGGTGCACGTCGTGATGGAACCGGACGCCGCCCTTGTAGGGCCCGAGCACGTTGTTGTGCTGGACGCGGTAGCCCTTGATCAGTCGGTAGTTCCCGTCGTTCATCATGACGGGGAAGTGGACCATGATCTCGTTCTTGGGCTGAGCGAGGATGAGCTTGAGGTGGTGCGGAAGCTCGAGAATGTCGGCCGCCTGAAGCACCGCGTCGATGATCTGCAGGTAGAGGTTGTTGGGATCGCGCTCCATCCCAAGCTCATCGAAGATGTTCGAAGAGTGGAAGTCGACTTCGGTGGGCGCCGCGATGCTCGCCTTGGCCATGGGTGTGTCGTGCTCTCTCGCCGCGCTCCGGCGCTTGCTTGGGAGATGCGGCGCGGCCCGCCCGCGCCGATCCCTTCTCAATCGGTTCTTCCGCCCGTGCGACCCGAGCGAATCCCCGCGGTTGAAGCGAGGATGCTACAGCCCGCACGGGCTCGAATCATCCCTCGAGCGCGTCCGCGAGCAAAATCCCGACGCCGGCGTGCGTCAGCGGGGCAGCCGCTTGAGATCCTTGTCGAACCCGGCGATCACCAGCGTGTCCGTCTCGCGGAGGGTGCTGTCGGGCTGCGGCAGGATCACCTCTCGGTCCCCGGGCCCGCCCGACTCGCCCTTGGCTCGCAACCGCTTGATCGCCACGATCGTCACGTTGTGCTTATTGCGGACGTTGATCTCGGCGAGCGGGCGGTCCGTCCACGCGGCGGGGGCCTTCATCCGCACCAGCCCGTAGCCCTCCCCGAGCTCGACGTGATCGACGATAAAGGGCGCCAGGAGGCGGTTGCCCCACCGATCGGCAGACTCATCCTCAGGCTGAACGATCCCGTCGGCCCCGATGGACCGCAGGATCTGCGCCTGCATGTCGTTCCCGGCGCGGGAGATGACGCGGGCGACCTCGAGCTTCTTCTTGAGCAGCACGGTCGAGAGGGCGGCGGCCTCAAAGTCGTGCCCGATCCCGACGACCGCGCAGTCCACCTGATCGATGCCCTGCATCCGCAGCGCCGCCTCGTCGGTGGCGTCCATGGCGATCGCGAGGGTCACTCGGTCGCGCAGGTCCTCGACGAGGCGCCGATCGCGGTCGACCGCGATGACCTCCGCGCCGTTGGCGGCGAGATTCGTCGCCAGCTGCGTGCCGAAGCGTCCAAGACCGATGACCGCGAACCGTTCCATAGAAGCTCCAGAGCTTACCGCCCGCGCGGCGCCCGTTGGTCGTTCGTGACTCAGTAGATCACGACCTCCTCGGTCGCGTAGGCGTAGCGCGGCCCGCGCCCGCGGGCGATCGAGAGCAGCCCGGCGAGCACCGCCAGCGGGCCGACGCGCCCGACGAACATCGCCGCCATCAGCGCGACCTTGCCAGCATCCGACACCTCATCGGTGATCCCCATGGTCAGCCCGCACGTCGCCACGGCGCTCGTGGCCTCAAAGAGGAGCTCGTCGAGCGTGTGCTGCCCGTCGACCGTCTCCGTCGCCGCCAGCACGCCGGTGACGGTCATGAGCATCGCCAGGCTCAGCGTGACGAGCGTCGCGCTCTTGCGCACGATGGCGTCGTGCAGCGTCCGGTGGAAGGCCTCGGTCTGCCGACGCCCCATGATCGTCGACCACACCGTCAGCACGAGCACCGCGAAGACCATGAGCTTGATCCCCCCCGCGAAGGAGCCCGGCGAGCCCCCGATGAACATCAGCAGAATCAGCGTCAGCTGGCTCAAAAGCCCCATGTCCGCGGGCGCGATCGTGTTGAACCCGCTCGTGCGGTTGATGTTCATGAAATGCGCATCGAGCAGCGCGAGCCGAAGCGGCACGTCCGCCTGGGTCAGCTCGCCCACGAGGATGAGCAGATACCCGAGCGCGTAAAGCGCGAGCGTCGTCGCGAGGATGATCTTCGTGTTGACGTTGAGCCTCACAAGGCGCCCGTTGACCAGCCGTCTCCCGCGAAGCTTCGCGATCACGCTCTGGCGGATGTTGTCGAGCACCGGGAAGCCGATGCTCCCGAGCACAATCATCGGGGCGATCACCAGGTGCGGGATCCAGTGCGACCGGAGACCCTCCATCGAGTTCGGCGCCGTTGAGAACCCCGCGTTGCAGAAGGCCGAGACGGAGAAGAAGACCGAGTGGAAGAGCCGGTCGCCCGCCGTCTCCATCGGCGGCCCGCCCTCCCAGCCGTCGGGCCACCCGAGATACAGGATCACCGCCCCGATCGCCTCGATCGCGAAGGTCACGACGATGGTGAAGACCACGAGCTTCGCGAGCGTCAGCTGCCCGGTCCACCCCTGTTCGGTGTCCTCCGCGATCGTCTGCTGGGCGCGGATGCCGAAGTTCGCGCCGAGAAACGTCGCGAGCAGCGCGCCGAAGACGATCACCCCGAGCGCTCCGACCTGGATCCAGATCAGGATGATCACGTGCCCGAACCGGGTGAACTCGCTGCCCGTGTCGCGGACGATCAGCCCCGTCTGGCTGATCGCGCTGACGATCGTGAAGCTCGCCTCGAGCAGCGTGATGGGTGAATCCACGGGCGTCGCCGCCGGGAGCATCAGCGCGCCCGTCCCCACCACGCTGAAGATCAGGAACGACCCGACGAAGACCATCCCCGGCGGGATCGCCGTCTGCACCAGGTCCAGGTACAGCTTCGTCACGTGAAAGAGCACCAGCGCGAGGGTGACCGTCGCCATCACGGGCCAGGCGAACCAGCCCGCAACCAGCCCCACGCTGACGAGCACGACCTCCACCCGCTTCTTCTTGAGGATCGCCACACGCCGCGCGCCCGCGACCGCAAGCCACCCGGGCAGCAGGAGGGCCAGGGCGTAGACGCCGAGCGCCACGAGCTGGATCTGCAGACCGAGTTCGGCGCCGATCACCGGCTCGCGCCACCCGAGCAGCAGGACGGTCGGCGCGAAGGCCGCAAGCGCCAGCAGGCTCCGCCCGCGGGACGCCGCGAGAGATTGCCGCGACGTCAGCGGACCGAGTTCGGAGGAGCGCCGGGCCATGGAGTCGCCGCAGACTACCCGCGCAGCCCGCGCCTCGCCCGCTCGAGCCCCGCCGCCCGCTGCTTCGAGACGCCAAGCTCCGCCGCGGCCTGCGCCCGGGTTCGCGGCGCCCGTCCGTCGAGCCCGTGGCGAAGCCGCACCCACGCCGAGAGCGCCGCATCGAGCGACGCCGGATCGACGCCCTCCGGCGTGCCGAGCGCTTCGCTCCACGCCGCGGGACGGCGCGTCCAGTCGTCGAGGCCCGCGTGTGACGAGAGCGCGCGCGCCGCCCCGCCCGCGAGCGCGCGACGCGCCGCCGCCGTCTCAGGCGCTCTGGCCAGCCGGCGCGTCAGGAGGACGCTCATCGACGCCGTCACGCTCCCGCCGCCCCGCGCGTCGTGCCGCGCGACGCCCTCGACCAGGGCGCCCATCGCTTCCCGGTGCAAGGCCCGGATCGCCGATGGCGAGAGCTCGAGCAGCGGCCCGCCGATCGCCGTTTCCACCGAGCGCAGCGCCAGACGCCGGTGGAGCCACGCCAGCTTGAGCCGTACGAGCGCCGCCCAGTGCAGGCGCGTCTCCGCGGCGTCGAGCCCGTCCTCGCGCTCGCTCGCCGCAAGCTCGAGCGCTGAGAGCCGCAGCGCCGTGTGCGCCTCGGCGAGCGCTCGCTCCGCCTCGGGGTCCGTCGCGGGCGCCTCGCGCGCCGCCGCCACGAACTCGCCCGCGCGCAGCGCCGGCTCGGGGCGGAGCCCCTCCCGCACGGCGGGGTGATCCAGCGCCGCGTCCACGCGCGACCGCTCCATCTCCGGCTCGCGATCGAGCCCCGCCCAGCGCTCGATGCGCCGCCGGCGCTCGCCGCTGATCCACCGGCGGAGCGTGGAGGCCGACCGCCCAGAGTCCTTCGCGATCTCCGCGACGCGCTCGCCCCGGGCCCACCGCTCGTGCGCCGCCCGGACGAGCCGGTCGGTCCGCCGCCGCCGGGGCGGGCCGAGGCGATTCTCAAGCGCTCGCCGGATCGTCTCCTCGCTGCGCCCGAAGCGTCGGGCGAGCCGCCGGGCGATCCTCGTGCGCGTCCACCCGTCGCGGCGCTCGAGGCGCCGCGCCAGGCGCGCGATCCGCGCCACGTCCGCCTCGCTCAGGCGATCGACCGTCGCGTCCACCGGCCGCTCGGCGATCGCGAAGCGCCGCTCCACCGCGTCAACGACCGCGGGCATGAAGCGGATCGCCACCCGCTCGCCGGCGCCGCTGGCGATGCGCACGCGTCGCCCGATGAGGCCCTCGCGCCGGCGCCGCGCCACGGTCCGCTCGCTCACGCCCCAGCGCGCCGCGAGCCGCTCGATGGAGAGCCCGCCCGGGGTGTCGCGCTCGCGCAGGCGCGCCCGCTCGCTCATCCGCTCCACGAACGCCGAAAGATCCGCGAGCAGCGCCTCGCCCGGGACCACGCCGGGATCATCGAGATCCGGCGCGTAGCCCGTCAGCGCGCGCGTCAGGTCGCGCTCGTCGACGATCGATTCGGGATCGATCTCCGCGGCCAGCCGCTCGGCCTGCTCGATGATCCGCACGAGCCGCTCGCGCGGCGCAAAGCGGAGGTCCGTCGCCAGACGCGCCAGCGCCGCCACGCGCAGCGCGCTCAGCCTCGGCACGGCCCCGTCGCCGCCCGCGCCGGGTCGAGCGAGCCCCAGCGCGTCTCGCGTCGCTTGTCGCCGCGACCGATCACCCCCAGCTTCGCCGCCTCGTCGAAGTAGCGCTCGACCGCCATCACCTGCCGCTCGCCCACGTCGTAGGTCAGCCGGCGACCGAGATACTCGCGGGCCAGATCCTCCGGCCACCGCCGCGCCCCGGCTCTCGCGCTGACGATCCAGTCGAGCCTCGTGCGGTTGAAGCGCCGCTGGCGATCGAGCGTGGCGAAGGCGCCCGCCAGCGCCGCGCGCCTGGCCTCGTCCATCTCCGCGTCGGCCGGTCGCATCCACATCGCGTACACGAAGGGCAACCCCGTGCGCTCGCGCCACGCCTCGCCCAGGTCGATCTGGTGCGGGTACCGCACGGCCGGCGGCGAGTCCGTCACCACCTTGTCGCCGATCATCAGCATCGCCTCGGGCCACTCCACGCCCGCGCCGCCCGCGCTCTCCACGCGCTCGCGCGCGTCGAAGTCCACGAACTCCGGCGCCGCGCCGTACCGCTCCCGCAGCGCCCACCTGGCGAGACCGATCGAGGTGTGGCTCTCGGTGTCCGCGTGGATCCGCGTGACGCCCTCGAAGGGCCCGGTCGAGTAGAGCCGGACCGTCAGGGTGGCGCCCTCGCACCCGATCGCGCCGGCCGGGATGAGCTCCATCTCGCGCTCGGCGCGCATCGCGTCGATCACCGGCGCCAGCGCCGCGTCCACCGCGCCGCGCTCGAGCAGCTCCAGGAGCCGGCTGGGCGCCGCGAGCGTCAGCTCGACGCCCCGATGCGCCTCGAGCCCCTCGATCAGAGGCAGTGTGTTGAGATAGGAAACCGCCCCGAGGCGGATCACGGGTGGTTCGGTTGTGCGGTTGGCGACCATGCCAAAGGGTATCGCTCGCGCCGCCGCCGGGCCGGAGGTAGCATGATCGCCCAGGAGGTCCGCCCATGCTGACCCTCATCATCCTCGGAGGCGGCGGTCACGCGGCCGTTGTGGCCGAGTCCGCCATCGCCGCGGGCGCGCCCGTCGCCGGCTTCCTCGATGACGACCCCGGCTCTACGCTCCGCGGCGTCGCGCCCCGCCTCGGGGCGCTCGGCGCCGCGACGCACCCCGAGATCTTCCGCGGCCACGCCGCCATCATCGCCGTGGGCGACCCCGCCCTCCGCGATCGGCTCATCCGCGATGCACAGGGCGTGGAGTTCGCCGCGATCATCCACCCGAGCGCGGTCGTGAGCCCGACCGCCTCCATCGCGCCGGGCGCCTTCGTCGGCCCGCGAGCCGTCGTCCACACCGGGGCGGTCATCGAGGGGCACGCGATCCTCAACACCGGGGCGATCCTCGAGCACGACTCGCGCCTGGGCCTCGCCGCTCACATGGCGCCCGGGGCCGTCACGGGCGGGAACGTCCACGTCGGGGACCGCGCCTTCATCGGTCTCAACGCGTGCGTTATTCCGGGCGTACGCGTCGGCGCCCGCGCCACCGTCGGCGCCGGCTCCACCGTGCTCTCGGACGTTCCTGAGGGCGATACCGTCGCCGGCTGCCCGGCCCGATCCCTCGACTCATCGGCCGCCTGAGCCCTGGGCGTCTCCGGTCGGCTCCTCGGCGGCCGCGTCGCCCCTCGGCGCCAGCGCCCGCACTTCCAGAGCCCGCTCAATCAGCTCGTCGGGGTCCGTCGCGGCCGGCTCCATCACGAAGTGCCAGCGGATCTCGGTTTTGGGCCGCCGCGGCCAGAGCGCCGAGAGCGCGTCAAGCCCCGGCTGATCGTGCAGCTCGGGCCTGGCCTCCGCGCTGGTCGCGAGCGTCTCAAAGCCCTCCCGCTGCAGGCGGACGTCGTACACGCCGAACCACGTGAAGTTGACCTCCACCGGCGTGCGTCCGACCTCCACGTCGTTGAGCGTCACGAGCGCCCCGGCGGGGTCGGACGTGATCATCAGCCGCCGATCGGCGCACCCGCCGAGGATCAGCCCAAAGGCCGCGATCAGGAGCAGCGATTTCCTCACGTCCCGCTCTCCACCTCGTCGGCGATGCGGCCGCGCGTCCGCCCCAGCGCCGTCGTCGCGAACTCATCGCCCCGGAAGAGCGAGCCCAGGTAGGTCCGCTTCACGAGATCGTCGTTGATCAGATCGTGCGGCGTTCCCTCGCGCAGCACCTTCCCGGAGTCGATCACATACGCCCGGTCGCAGATCTTGAGCGTCTGCTGCACGTTGTGATCGGTCACCAGCACCGCGATCCCCGCGTCGCGCAGCTTCTGGATCTCGCGCTGCAGATCCTCGATCGCCAGCGGGTCCACGCCCGAGAAGGGCTCGTCGAGAAGCAGCAGCGCCGGGTTGGTGACGAGCGCCCGCGCGATCTCGAGCTTCCGACGCTCCCCGCCCGAGCACGTCCGCGCCGCGTCGTTCGCCTTGTGCGTCAGCCCGTACTGCTCGAGCAGTTCCGCGCAGAGGCGCTTGCGCTCGGCGCGCCGGATCTTCCGCGTCTCCAAAATCGCGAGCAGGTTCTCCGCCACCGTCAGCCTCTGAAAGACGCTCGGCTCCTGCGAGAGGTAGCCCATGCCGCGCCGCGCTCGCCGGAACATCGGAAGCCGCGTCACGTCGCGCCCCGCGAAACGCACGCTCCCGCCGTCGGGCTCGATCATGCCGATCGTCATGCGGAAGCTCGTCGTCTTGCCCGCGCCGTTGCGACCGAGCAGACCGACGATCTCGCTCTTCTCGACGTGGAACGAGACTCCGCTCACGACCTCCCGGCCCGAGTACCGCTTCACCAGCTTGTCGGCGATCAGCAGTGACGACACGCGATCAGTGTACCGGCGGCGCGTCCCCGCGGGTCAGTGGATGAAGCGCCAGCTCGCTGGGTAGCGGTGGTACCGCCCCTTGTTGGCCCAGATCGCGCCGCGGATGCACCCGACGAGCCGAAGAGCGATCAGGAAGGGGACCATCACCACCGCGCCGATCCCGAGGGTCAGCACGCTCACCACCACCGCGATCAGGCTCCAGATGAGCAGCGAGATCTGGAAGTTCATCGCTTCCTTCAGGTGATCGTCCAGCCAGTGGCTCTCGCCCTTTTTCACCTGCCACATCACGAGCGTCGCGACCGGGCTGATGAACAGCCCGAGGTCGAGAAACGCGAGCAGGCCCACGAGGTGCGTCATCACCGCGTAGGTCCGCTCGTCGCTCGTCGAGTGCGGGTCGATCGCCCGACCCCTCTCGTCGCGCGTCTCGCCGTGGGCCTCGTGAGTGAAGCGCTCCGGCGCGTGACGTTCGGCCTGGCGTTCGGTCTGGCTCACGGCGTTCATCGGCGCGCTCTCCCAAAGGTCTCATGCGGAAGCGACCCGCCCCGCTTTCACGCTTCGCCCGTCTCCGGCGCTACACTCACCATTGTGACGCCGGATGACCATCAATCCCAGCTCATGCCGCGACCGACCATCGCGATCTCCATGGGCGATCCCCTCGGCATCGGTCCGGAAATCATCGTCCGCGCCCTAGCGACGCCCAAGCTCCGCCAGCGCGCCCGCTTCGTGATCCGCGGGCTCGAAGCGCCGCTTCGCCGGGCCGCGCTCCAGCTCGGCGTCGAGCCCTTCTGGCGACAGATCCGCCACGACGCGTCCACCGCATCCACCGGCGTCGGGCAGGGCGCCCTGCTCCTGCACTACGCCGAGCACGAGGCCGCGGGTGAGCCCCGCGAGCGCCCCGGCCCCACCAAGCTCGGGGGCGAGGCCTCCTTCCGCTTCGTCGAGGACGCGATCGCCGACGCCAAACGCTCCGCGGGCGATCCGCTCCGCGCCGACGCCATTGTCACGGCGCCCATCTCCAAGGAAGCCTGGGCGCTCGCCGGGCGGGGGAAATACCCCGGGCACACCGAGCTCCTCGCGACGCGCTTTCAGGCGAGGCGTCACCTCATGATGTTCGTCTCCCCGCGCCTCCGCATCGCGCTCGCCACCGGGCACATCCCGCTGCTCGAGCTCCGCGACCGCCTCACCATCGGCAAGGTCTTCGACGCCATCGATCTCGGGATCGAGGGCGCCCTGGCCCTCGGCGTCGAGCGCCCCCGCGTCGCCGTCTGCGGCATGAACCCCCACGCCGGCGAGGGAGGGCTCCTCGGCGACGAGGAGAACCGCCTCATCGAGCCAGCCATCCGCCTCGCCGTCGACGCCGGGCACGACGTCAAGGGCCCCTTCCCCGCCGACACGATCTTCCGCCGCGCCATCGACGGCGCCTTCGATCTCGTCGTCGCGATGTATCACGATCAGGGGCTGATCCCGGTCAAGACGCTCGAGTGGGAGCGGGCCGTCAACTGCACGATCGGCCTGCCCGTTCTGCGCACGAGCCCGGACCACGGAACCGCCTACGACATCGCCGGCCGCGGGAAGGCGGATCCCTCAAGCCTGCTCGCGTCGATCGACCTCGCGGTCCGCGCCGGCGCGATCGAGGCGCGACAGCGCGCGCGAAAGCACGCCGCGTCGGACGCGTCGAATCGGTAGGGCCGGGCTCAGTCCTCGAGCCGCACCCAGCGCGGGTCGAGCTGAACAAGATCGCTCGAGCTCAGGCTCGCGAGCGTCAACGCCGCGTGCTCGGGCGTGGCGACGGCGTCGTTGTAGCGCACCCAGTGCATGGTCAGCGCGAGCAGCGCCGCGCAGCTCGCCCAGGCGCACGCCTCCGCGAGCCTGTGCCGACGCACCAGGTACAAGAGCCCCGCGCTCGCCGCGATCGTAAAGAGCTTGAAGACGATCAGCTGCCGCGAACCGCCGATCTCCACCATCTCGCGGGCGATCGGGTTCAGCTCGATCATCCCGATCGAGCGCATGTAGGTGAGGGTGAGCTGCAGGTCCGCGAGCCCCATAAGCGTCATCGCCACGGCCAGAAGCGTCACGCGCGCCGGACGGGTGTCGAGATGGGCCTTCACGGATGCCATGACCGCTGGCCTCATCCTTCGGCTCTTCTCGTTCTCCGGGTAAGCGCTCATCGCCGCCTCGTCCGATCTACAGTCCTTCGGTCGCCCGCGTGGGCGGGCTGGCCGAAACAGGCCGATCATGCCGCACAACGGCGCCTCTTGCACGTCAAAGGGTTTTCATGCGCGAGCACCCGATAAGCCGGACACGAGCTTTCGCGCGCCGCCGCGGGGGCTGGCTCCAACTGGCGTTGTCCGCAGCGATCGCCCTCGCGGTTCCCGCAAGCGCGGCGCCGGCGCAGTCCGCGCCCGTGTTCGTCGATGACGCCCCGGGCGCCGCCGAGGCGATCGAGTCCGCCCGCGGGCATTCGAACGCGGGCAATCTCGACACCGCCGCCCGGGTCCTTCAGCGGCTGCTCGACACGAGCGCCGAGAGGCTCACCGCCGCGCCCGAGGGCGACGCGCTCATGATCCCCGTCCGCCAGCGCGTTCACCGGGCGCTGCGCGAGGATCGGTCGCTCCTGCGCCGCTATCGCGAGATCGAATCCGCCGAGGCCGAGCGCCTGCTCGAGCGGGGCGAACTGAAAACGGTCGAGCGGTCGCGATTCCTCACGCCCGCCGGCTACGAGGCCTCGCTTCGCCTGGCGCAGCTCCATCTCGAGTCGGCGCGCTTCCACGCCGCCCGCCGCCGCCTCGAAGCGCTCGCGGATCATCCCGATCTCGACGCCGGCGCCGCCCGGCTCGCGGCGCTCCTGGCGCGCTACCTCCCCGAGGCGAGCGACCTCGCCGACCGGCTTGGCGAGCGCTTCAACGAACCGTCCGCGGGCGAGCCCTTCGACTCGCCCGAGATCGTCTCCGCCCGCAGCGCTCTGGATCCATCGCCCGGGTTCACGTTCGAGGGCCTGGTCCCCGAGCCCATCCGTTCCCGCGCGCTGCTCGATGAGCGGGGCGAGCCGAGCGGCCTGCTTGGGGCCTCGCCCTTCGTCACGCGCGCCCGCGGAGCGCGGGTGCGGATCGATCCCGCCCGCATCCTCTACCCCTCGCTCGCGGGCGATCTGCTCCTGCTCGCCGATGGGGCCGGCATCACCGCGTTCGATCGCTTCACGCTCGAGCAGCGCTGGCGCCATGATGCGTCGGCCGAGCCCGATCCCAACAACCGCGCGCTGGGCCGCCGCGCCGTCTCCGCCGGGCCGGTCAACGTCGCCGTCTGGGGCCGCACCGCCGTCGCCGCCGCCAGCGCCTCGGCCTCCCGCGAGCAGTTCGGCGACGGGCTCGTCCACGCCGTCGACATCGCCACCGGCGAGCCCCGCTGGGCCGTCGACCTCGTGGCGCTCGACGACGATCTCCAGGACGCCGTGCCCACCGGGGTCGTCAGGGCCGCCGGCGGCCTCGTCGTGCTGCCCGTCATGCGCAACGTCCGCGAGCGCCGCCTCTCGAGCGGACACCTCGTCGCCCTCGATATCGCCGACGGCTCGCTCGTCTGGAACCGCGTCGTCGCCTCCGCCGGCGCCCTGCCCCAGAACATCGCCGCCCAGTCCGGCTCGGTCCCGCTCATCGAGGGCGGCGTGATCTACGTCGCCGAGCCTCTCGGCGCCATCGCCGCGATCGAGCTCGCCACCGGCCGCTTCCTCTGGGCCCGCACGTCCCCCGCCTCGGACGCCCTGCTCGGAACCGCCCGCACCCGCTGGGGATCCCGCCCGATCATCGCCCGCGGCGCGCTCTACGAGATCGAGCCCATCACCGGCCGCGCGCTGAAGCTCGACCCCGCCACGGGCCGCCTGCTCGCCGCACGCCCGCCCACGGATTTCGGCAACCCCGCCTACCTGCTCGAGGCGGGCGACGCCCTCGTGGCCGTCTCGGAGTCCGAGATCCGCGCGATCCCCTTCGACCGCTTCGAGGACCAGAGCGTCTCCACCACCGTGCTCGCCACGGCCGAGAGCGGCCGCTTCGAGGGCCGGCCCGTCGTCGCGGGCGAGCGCGTTCTCGTCCCCGCCGGCGAAGGCTTCGCGCTGCACGACCCCGCGGCCCCGAGCGGGCCGGTCGAGCGCATCGAGTTCGGCAACGTCGGGAACCCCGTCATCGCTCCCGCCCAGCTCGCGGTGATCGACGATCGCGGCGTCAGCTCCTATCTCATATGGGACGCCGCCCGCGCCGCCCTCGAGGATCGCATGCGGCGCTCCCCGGGTGACGCGGCCCCGGCCGTCACCCTCGCCGAGCTCGCCTATCGCGCCGGTCGCGACGAGGCCATCGTTCCCGCCATCGACGCCGCGCTCTCGGCCCTCCGCCGCCAGAACCGCGCCGATCAGCAGGACGCCGCCCGCGAGCGCCTCTTTGCCGCCATCGATCAGATGATCGAGCCCGACCCCAGCCAGACCGAACGCCGGGCGCTCGCCGTCGCCACCCGCGAGAAGCTCGTCGCCCGGCTCGGGCAGGCCGCCTCAACGCCCGACGAGCGCGCTCTCTACCACCTCCGCGAGGGCGCCCTGGCGCTCGAGACCGGCCGCCCCGACGCCGCCGTCGCCGCCTACCAGCGCGTCCTCGATGAGCCCCGGCTCGCCGCGTCCCAGGTGCGTCTGGCCCAGCGCGTCCGGCTCGCCCGCTCCGTCGCCGCCTCCCGCCTTCAGAGCCTTGTTCAGGCGCACGGGCCGAGCATCTACGCCGTCTTCGAGCGCGAGGCGGGGATCGCGCTGCGGCGGGCGCTCCCGCCGGAGGTCGCCGGCGCGCTCGATCCCGCGCTCGGTTCGCATTTGACGCAGGTCTCCCCGGAGGAGCTCGTCGCGATCGCCCGGCGTTACCCGGTCGCCGTCGCGTCGCTCGAGGCGTGGCTGGTCGCCGCAGAGGCGTTCCAGCAGCGCGGGCGCCTCCGGGGCGCCATCGCCTCGCTCGAGGAGGCCCTCGCCGCCGCCACCGAGCTGCCCCACGCTCCCGATCCCGTCATCGCCGAGCTCGCCGGGCGCCTCGCCACGCGGCTGGTCGAAGGGGGCCGGGCCGCCGCCGCGAGCTCCGCCATCGCCCGCATCCAGCAGGCCCGCCCCGCCCTCGCCTTCACGACAGGGGGCGAGCCCGTCGATCTCGCCGCTCTCCAGGAACGCATCGCCGAGGCCCGGGCCCGGACGCCCCGCCGCCCGCGCCTGGGCAGGATCGACGAGACCGCCCTGACGCCCATCCCCGGTCGGCTGCCCATCCGCCCGCTCTACCCGGCGACCGAGAGCGATCACTCGCTCGTGCTGCTCGCGGGCGAGGACGTCCTCGAGGCGTGGGAGCGCGGGGCGGTCGGCGTCGAGCGACGCTGGTCCATGCCGCTTGATCCCTCCCTTGCGCTGCTGCGCCTTGACTCCGGGGGCGCGCTCGTCAGCGTCGGCGACGGCGATCTGCGTCGCCTCGCGCGCGTCGACGCCCGCACCGGCGAGACGGTCTGGGAGACCCCGCCCTTCAGCGCCGGCTTCGACGCCCGCTCCCGACCGGCCCCGAGTGAGACCGTCGCGATCCCCGCCGGGCCGATCCGCCCCCGGGGCGAGATCCTCGCGGCGCTCCGCGACGACAACGCGACGCTCATCGACCGCGCGGGCCGCGCCGTCGGCTACGACGTCGCCGAGGGGCGCGACATCTGGTCCGCCCAGCTCCCCATCGACAACGTCTTCGACGCCGCCGAGGCGGGCGGGCTCCTCATCATCATCGGCGAGCGTCGCTTCCGGGACGTCAACGCCCGCGCCGGGGCTGAGCCCGCCGGGCTGATCGTCGACGCCGCCACCGGCCGGGTCATCGCGCCGCTCGACTTCGCCGGCGCCGCCCCCCGGTGGGTGCGCGAGACCACCGACGAGGTCGCCGTCGTCGGGACCGATCGCGGCGTGATCGCCTTCAATCTCGTCGATGGCTCGCGCCGCTGGTTCGTCGGCGAGCCCGCCGCCCAGCGCACGATCGAGGCCTGGTCCTTCCCCGGGCGCCTCATCATCCTCGACGACGCCAACCGGCTCTGGCAGCTCGAGACCGAGGGGGGCGAGCTCTCCCGCGCTCCGCTCGACACGCGCAGCCGTCTCCAGGGGCCCGCCGAGGACGTGTCGGTCGCGGCCGCGGGCGATCACGCCGTCTTCGCCCTGCCGCGCGGGCTCGTGATGTACGACCGCCGGGGCGAGCTCGTCGGGCTCGACCAGCGCGACGGCCTCACGTCCCTTGGGCCTCACGCCTTTGCCGACGACCGCGCCGTTGTGCTCGATCCGCACGGCTTCGAGCCGCGCGTCTACGACGCGCGACTCCTCGAGCTCGACACCGGCCGCCTCCTCCAAGCCCAACGCATCGAGCTCCCCGCCCGCCCCGACTCGGTGGACCTCATCGACGGGCGAATCCTCATCAGCGCCGGCTCGGGAACCATCGTTCTCGACGCCCCGCCCGAGGCCGACCCCGCCCCGTAGCCCCGGCGTACACTTCGCCGATGCACCCCCGACCCGAGGACCAAGCCGCGGCCGCCCGCCTCGCGTCCCTCCGCCAGCACCGAGGCCTCCGCCACCGGGCGACCCCCCTCGGCGAGGTCATCGCCCGCGAGACCGAATCTCTCCGGCGCCTGCGTAGCAAGCTGGCCGGCGCGGGCCGCGCCTGGGGCGAGGTCTGCCCCGAGGAGTTCGCCGACCGCGCCGCGCCGATCGCGCTCCAAGGCGGCGTGCTCACCGTCGCCGTCGCCGACGCGCCGACGCGGCACCGCCTCGGTCTGTGGCTCCGCACCGAGGGCGAGCGCCGCCTCCGGGCCGCCAGCCGCGCCCCCGTTCGGCGCGTCCGCCTCGTGATCCGCCGTTCCTGATCCAGCCCGCCCCCGCTAGAGTGTCTTTCAGGAAAGGACGCGCCCATGAGCTGTTGCGGCGGACCACGCAGCGCCCCCGATTTCGACTCCGAAGCCGAAGGCCTCTCCGAGGCTGACCTCCAGCGCTTCGGGGGCGACGAGATCCCTTGTCCGAACTGCGACGAGCTCGTCTACGCCGACGCGCCCATGTGCCCGCGCTGCGGCGTCGCGATCATGGCCGAGCACGACGCGCAGACCGAGTCGCGCCGGACGGTCACCGTTGTGATGATCTCGATGATCGTGCTCATGGCGGCGCTCGGGCTCGCGGTGCTCTAACTCGCGATGCTCGGCCTTCGCTTCTGCGCCATTCTCGCGATCCCCGCCGCCTTTATGCTCATCGGGTGCGCCGGCGAGGGTCGCCCCGCCCCCGCGCCGAGCGACGGAGCCCGCGGCGGCGTCGCGGAAGGGGTGTTCGCACCGGTCGCCATGCGCGCCCACCCGCTGACGCGGGTCATCCGTGAAAGCGGGCGCCCGGTGCGGATCGAGGCGCACGCGGAGTTCTTCGATCGGTGGGGACACACCGTCAAGGCGGTGGGCACGCTTCGCTTCGAGCTCGAGGGCGCCGCCGCCGGCCGCAGGCCTGATCCGGCGCGCACGGCCTCGGAGCCCTTCCGGTGGGACCCGGTGGACCTGCGCTCCCCCGCGGCCAGTTCCCGCGCCTACGACCCCGCCACGGGCACCTACTGGGCCCGTCTGGACCTGCCGCCGGGCGCGGTGATGGGTGGTTCGCCGACGCTCACCATCGTGTTCACCACGCTGGGGGGGCGGCGGATGTCGTCCACCATCGAGCTGGAATAGAAAGATTGACGCGTCCGCGCTCGGCGTTGGCCGCCCGTGCATCGCCCGGCTCCGCCGGGACACGTCGGGAACTCAACCGAGCAAATCGATATCCGCGGCAAGATTATCGGCCGCACCCTCAATCTTATCGGGCGTCAGGTACGATCCGGAGGCGATCTCGCCTCGCACGCGATCGACGACGTCCTGCCGGATCGGGGGGGTCTCACGAAGCTTGCTCAACAGCTGGGCACGGTCGGAAAGCTCGACGCGGTCCCGGGCTGTTGGGTTCGTGGAGGCCGGCGCCGTCTCGCTCAGGCGCCCGCTCGCCGCGGCTGGAGCCGGGGCAAGCCGGTTGGCGGAGGTGGTGGAGGCAGCGTTGGAAGTGATCTCGTTCATGGAAGCAGAGGTCCCTTTGAGAGGTCTGAGAGAACTGTAGGGTGAAGATCGGCTTCAAGGAGCGTTTCGCACCAATCGGGAGAAGCTCACATGCGTAAATCTCGGTTCATGATGTTCGGATTCCGACCGGACCCGCTTTGGGGGCTTTCAGTCGGTCTGCTTGTCGTGGCGACGGCCTGCTCCGCTCCCCAGGAAGGGGGGTCGGCCGCCTATCGGGATGACTTCCAGCGGGTCTTCGGGGACACGTCGGAGGCGTCGCGGGAGGGACGAGAGGCCCCCTGGGCCATCTTGCTGAATGTCCATTCCGGCCGCGGGGCGATGGAGCGAGCCGAGGAGGCCGCGGCCGCGATGCGCGAACGCTTCGGCCTCGCGTCCGCCCGCGCGGTCCCTCGCTCCGGGGGCGCCGTCGTGGTCTTCGGCGGCTACGACTCCCCCGGCGACCAGACCGCCCAGCGCGACCTGCAGCGGATTCAGGCGATCGAGACGGGGGGCGCCCGCCCCTTCCGCACCGCGTTCCTCTCGCCGCAGGGCGGTCCGGCGGAGGGGTCCCACCCGGAGCTCAACCTCAACAACGCCAGGGCCAACCACGGACAGGGCGCGAAGTACACGCTGCAGATCGCGGTCTACGAGAGCGCCGACCGCCAGGAGTCCATGAAAGCCGCGGAGGACGCCGCGCTCGAGCTCCGTCGCGAGGGCGAGATGGCCTTCTACTACCACGGACCCACCAAGAGCATGGTGACGCTCGGTCTCTTCGGCGACCGCGACTACGACCCCGGCTCCGGCCGCCAGTCCGCGGCGATCCGGGAGCTCCAGTCGCGCTACCCCCACAACCTTCTCAACGGGCGGACGATCATCGAGCGGCGCGTCGGGGGCGAGCGGACCCAGCCCAGCGCCCTGGTCGCGGTGCCCGGCGACTGACGCTCGGCTCCGCCGTCCGAGAACGGCGTTTTCGCGCGAAAAATGCGCGTTCGCCGCTGATTTGCCTTGCGGCCCGCCCCGCCCCCGCTAGCATCCCATTGAGTCTCGACGGGCCCTCGCACAGGAGCCCGCCTGAGGAGAGACAAATCACCAACGCGCCCCCTTCACGCCCGCGGTCCGTTCCCGACGAGCCGGAATTTCAGCTTCGGCCGGGCGTGGGTTGTGTGAAGAGGGTCTTTCGCCGCCCGTCCTGACGGGCGCGGAAGGTTACCGGGCGTTATGCTCGACTCGGCGCGGAAGCGCCGCGTTGCAGAGTTCTTTCGGGTCCCGCTGCGTTTGGGGCGTTTTTAGTCCGGTAACGGATGAGTAAGAGGGAACGTACCCCACACGTTTGTGCCGCAGCACGGCCCGGAAGTCTGTGACCGTCCGCATCTGGGCAGAGATGCGGACGGTTTTTTCACTTTGAGGGGTCTGGCCGTCGCGCGGCGCTGTCAGGCGGCCCAGACCTCGTAGCTCATGGCCCCGAGATAGATCACGAGCAGGAGCGCCCCCTCCGCGCGGCTGATCGTGCCCTTGTGCGTCCGGCTCAGGGGGACGAGCAGCACGGCCAGCCCCACCATGACGATGAGCGAGCGGAGCCCCCCCTCGGGAGAGGGCGTCGGTGTGATCGTGGCGGTCGCGCCGAGCACGAGCAGCAGGTTGAAGAGGTTGGAGCCCACGACGTTGCCCACCGCGATGTCGATCTGGTTGCGCCGCGCCGCCATGACGCTCGTCGCGAGCTCGGGCAGGCTCGTCGCGACCGCGACCACCGTCAGCCCGATGACGGCGTCGCTCAGGCCGACCGCCCTGGCGACGCCCACCGCGCCGCGCTCGGCGAGCGACCCGCCGAAGGCGAGCATCAGCAGCCCGCCGATGACGAGCCCGAATCCGAGCCACGCGTTCATGGGCCGTTCGCTCTCGGGCGCCTCGACGAGCTCCGAGTCGCCCCGCCTGGCGGCTCGGCGCATCACCTCGAGGAAGACGACGAACGCGACGAGCAGGCCGATCCCCTCTGCGCGGGCGAAGCCGATGCGCTCGAGCGAGTGCGGGGGCGTCAAGGACATCACGAGCACCGCGACCGACACGAGGATCATGACGGGGATCTCGCGTTTGAGCAGCGCCGAGTGGACCAGCATCGGCCGCGCCATCGCGCTGAGGCCCAGGATCAGCCCGATGTTCGCGATGTTCGAGCCGATGATGTTCCCGAAAGAGAGGTCCGTGTTCCCGTTGAGGGCCGCGGAGGCGTTGAGCGCCAGCTCGGGGGCCGAGGTGCCGAAGGCGACGACGGTCAGCCCGATGATCAGCGGGGAGATCCCGAGACGCGTGGCGAGCGACACCGCGCCGCGGACGAGCGCGTCGCCCCCCACGATCAGCAGCGCGACGCCGACGGACAGGATAGAGAGCGAGATGAGCCACTCGGGCATAGCGGGGCCTCGGTCTGGACGTGAATCCGGGCGGGCTCAGACGCTCGGCTCGGGGGCCGGCGCGAGGCGGTCACGATAGCGCTCGCGCACCGGCGCCGCGACCTCCTCGAGAAAACGATCCACCTGCCGAGCCGCGAGACCGATGTAGGCCGACGGATCGAGCAGCGACTCGACGTCCACGCCCTCGAGCAGGGGCTCGCCCGCCAGACGCTCGAGCAGATCGTTGGGCTTGCCCTCGTTCTTGACTTTGGCGCCCGCGGCGCGGGAGTGCTTGCGGATGCGCTCGTGGATCTCCTGGCGGTCCGCGCCGCGCTTGACGGCCTCCATCATGACGTTTTCGGTCGCCATGAAGGGCATCTCGGCGCGGAGGTTCGCGCGCACGGGCCCCTCGTGAACGACCAACCCGGCGCCGACGTTGTGCATGAGATCGAGCGCGCCGTCGAGGGCGAGGAACGCCTCGGGGAGCGAGAGCCGGCGGTTCGCCGAGTCGTCGAGCGTCCGCTCGAGCCACTGCGTCGCCGCGGTCTGGAGGGCGTTGGGCGCGAGATTCATGACGAAGCGGCACAGCCCCGTCGCGCGCTCGCAGCGCATCGGGTTCTGCTTGTAGGGCATCGCCGACGATCCGATCTGCGCCGAACCCATGGGCTCGTCGACCTCCTTGCGGCTCGAGAGCAGGCGGACGTCGTTGCAGACCTTGCAGAGCTGCGCCGCGGTGGAGGCGAGCTCCCCGAGGACGAAGGCGTCGATGACGCGGGGGTAGGTCTGTCCGGTCAGCAGCAGGCGGCGGTCGCTCCCAAAGCCGAAGGCGGCGCTGACGAGGCGGTCGAGCTCCTCGACCTTCTGGTGATCGCCGTCAAAGAGCCTGAGGAAGGACGCCTGCGTGCCGGTGGCGCCCTTGGTCCCACGGAAGCGCAGCTCGCCCGCCGTTCGCTCGAGGCGCTCCAGGCAGAGCGCCAGGTCGTACGCCCAGCCGGCGAACCGCCGGCCCATGGTGGTGGGCTGGGCCGGCTGGTAGTGCGTGAAGGCGAGCGCGGGCAGGTCGCGGTGCGTCTCGGCGAGATCGCCCAGGACGTCGATCACGCGGGCCGTCTTGACGCAGACGAGCTCGAGCGACTCGCGGAGCAGCAGCGTCTCGGCGTTGCAGTTGACGAACTGGCTTGTGGCCCCGAGATGAATGATGGGCCGCGCGGCGGGGGCCAGCTCGCCCAGGAGATGCACGTGAGCCATCACGTCGTGGCGCAGCTCGGCCTCGATGGCCGCGGCCCGCTCGAGCTGCGCCTCGTCGACGTCGAGGTTCGCCCGGATCGCCTCGATCTGCTCGTCGGTGATGTCGAGCCCGAGCTTGCGCTCGCTCTCGGCGAGCGCGAGCCAGAGGCGTCTCCACAGGCCGAACTTCTTGCGGGGCGACCACAGCGCCTGCATGCGTCGTGAGGCGAACCGGGTCGCAAGCGGAGAGACGTAGCCGTCGATCGGCGCAACGGGGGTGGATCGGGGGCTCATAAGCGGCTCGGGGTGGGGGGCTTGGTGCTAGGATCGCGTTTGCGAGGCGCCGAATCGTAACGCCCAGCCCGCCGATGCGTCCGTCGTAGAGGATCGCCGCCCGGAGATCGCGTGCCCAAACGCTCGAGCCAAACCGATGGCGGAAAGCCGCCCGCCGAGAAGCAGGCGGACGCGGCCGCGGAGCGCTCCAGCGCGGAGGCGGCCGAGGACCTCCGGCTGGTCGAACGGCTCCAGCAGGGCGACGCGACGGCCTGGGAGCCGCTGCTCGAGCGGCGCGAGGGGCAGATCTACGCCACCTGCCGGCGGATGGTGAGCGACCCCGACGTCGCGAGGGATCTGACGCAGGACGTCCTCGTCCGGCTGATCGAGAAGATCAACGACTTCGACGGCCGGGCGCGCTTCAGCACGTGGATGACGCGGATCACCATCAACCACTGCATCAGCCACCTTCGCAAACAGAAGCACCGCCGGCACGCCTCGCTCGAGGCGCCCGTCCGGAAATCAGGCGGCGAGAGCATCGGATCCCTGGGCGCTTCTCTCGAACAATCCGCGGAACTCTCGGTTCAGGGGGGCGTCGAAGACACGGAGCGGGCGGAGCGGGTCGCCGAGGCCATGCGCCGGATCGACCCGGATCACACCGCGATTCTCACGCTCCGCGACGTGCAGGGGCTCGACTACGCCCACATCGCGGAGACGCTGGAGGTGCCCGTCGGCACCGTCAAGAGTCGTCTGTTTCGGGCTCGCGCGGCTCTGCGCGAGCAGGTCGAGCGGATGGAGAAGAAGTCATGAACGCCGAGCGCGGCGTCTCACAGGATGAACTCCTCGCCTTCATCGAGGATCAGCTCCCCGGCGACGCCGCGGCGGACGTCGAGCGCCGTCTCGGCGCCGACCCCGAGCTTGAGCGATGGGCCCGGGGCGCTCGCGCCGACCGCCACGCCCTCAGCCGGCTGGGCCGGGCCGACGAGCTCGATGCGCCCCGCGGGCTGTGGCGCGACGCGCTCGACGAGGCCGAGCGGCGGGCGCTGCTCGTCAGCGAGTTCGGCTCCATCGACCGGGACGAGGTGTCGCCCGGGCGCCATCGCTTCCGCCTGACGCCCGTCCGCCTCGTGGCGGCCGCGGGATTCCTCATCGTCGCCTCGCTGGGGACCATCGCTCCGTTCCTCGTTGGCCAGAGCGGCTCCGGCGGCGCGCCGGGCAACGTCGCCGGGCGGGCGACGCCGCCGCAGAACGCCATCGCCGACGCCGATCGCGACGGGCCCGACGCTTCGCTCAGTGAGCAGCTCGCCAGCGCCGAGCGAGCGGAGAGCGCGACGGCGGGAGAGATCAACGCTTCGGAGCCCGAAGCCGGGGACGTCCGGATCGCCTCGGCCCGAGCGGAAGACCCGGCGCCGAGCTTTCTCGAGGACAAGTCGTCGCTCGCCGCCGGGTACGCGCCCGCGCCCCCGACCCAGTCGCGGGCGCTGCTCGCGAGCCGGTGGGCGGCCGATCCCAACGGCATCATCGCCGGCCGCACCACGCCCTCGCCCCTGGCGTCGCACGCGGCGCTCGGGTGGCGGAATCTCTCGGTCATGGAGCCCCGCCGGCGTCCCATGCCCGGCGCCTTCCCCGTCTCCTGGGGCATGACCCCCGCCTCGGCGCAGGACCTCGCGGCGGAGCACCGCCTCGCCGCGCTCGTCGAGACCAGGGAACCCGCAATCTATCTCGAGCGGCTGCTCCAGGCCCTCGGCGGGCGGGCCGCGATCGTCTCGCCCGGCATCCGCAGGGACGTCAACGGACTCTCGGCGCCCGTCGAGATCGTCATCACCGCCCCGGTCGAGAAAACCGAGCGCGCCCTCCGGCTCTGCGCGATCGGGGCCAGACAGGTCCGTCTCGCGTCGATTCCCCGCGAGCGCCGCCCCGGCGACTGGGCGAGCGAGGCGCTCTGGTGGGCCGAGGAGACCGCCGGCGACGGCACGATCCGTGTCTTCGTGACGCCCGATTGATCGCCCTTCGCGTGGGGCCCGGTCAGCGAATCCGGCGGGCGACGCGGGCGCGGCGCACACAAGCGTGGCGCCGACGCCGAGTCGTCGAGGCGTGCCGAACGCGGTCCTGAAACTCGGGGACCCCAGCTACCGGTCGGGCGTCGTCGGCCGGCGTCTCCGGCTCGCGCTGATCGAGCGAGAGGAACGCCATGGTCGAGGAGGGGAGCAGGAACAGCCCGAGGAGCATCAGCAGGTGCAGCGGCTGGCTGGCGCCGAGGGTGACCGGATCGAGCCACGCCCAGAGCAGCAGCCCGCCGAAGCCCAGGCACGCGCCGGCGATGACGCAGAGCGTTCCGCGGCGCAGGAGGTGGCCCAGTGTTGATCCGTTGCGTTGCTTCACGCGGCGTCCGTTCCGCTCAGAAAGTCGATCGTTGAAGCCGCTCTCGTCCGGCGGCTCGCCCCACTCAGCCCACCGCTGAGACAGACGGAAGAACGTATGCGGCGAGCCGGCGTCGCTCAAGCGGGAAACCACCGGAAAGGGTGGTCTGAGGTGTCCTCAAAAACTTCAAGTCCGGGCGCCGCGTGAGCGACCGGTCGCGCGCGGCGCGTCGCGGTGGTTGTGACCTCTGCGCCGCATCCGGTACCTTCCCGCGTTCGTGATCCCTCCTCCGCAAACCCGACCGTGTCCCCGCCGGCGACTGACCGCGGCCGCGATGGTCGCCGCGGCCTCGCTCGCGGCGCCCGTCGCGGCGCAGGACGCGCCCTCCCCGCCCCCGGTCGGCGAGATCGACGCCCCTGCGATCGCCTCGCCGCTGGCGGTCTTCGAGGGCCGGCTCGTTCGCGAGGTCCGTCTGCTCGGGCTCGATCGCGTGAGCCCCCAGCTCGTGCGGAACACGCTGCGCACCACCGAGGGCCGCCCGCTCGATCTCGAGACCGTCCGGCGGGACATCCGCAATCTCCATCGCCTGGGCGAGTTCCGTCGCATCAGCGCCGAGGCGGAGCTCTTTCAGGACGGGTCGCTCGCGGTGATCTACGGGTTCGACGAGGCGCCGATTCTTCAGGACATCGTGGTCGAGGGGAACGTGGAGGTCGAGACGAGCGCGATCGCCCGGGCCGCCGCCGGGGCGCAGCTGGTTCCGGGGGCGCCGATCGATGATTTCCGCGTCGACCAGGCGGCGCGAGCCGTCGAGGAGCTCTACCGGCGTCAGGGGTATTTCCAGGCGGAGGTGCGGGTGGACGAGGGGGAGCTCGCGGAGACGGGCGTGGTGGTGCTGCGCGTGCGCGAGGGCCAGCAGGCGCGCGTCGCCAGGATCGACTTTGTCGGCAACGAGCGCCTTTCGGCCAAGCGGCTCCGGCCGGTCGTCAACACCAAGACCGCGACGTGGTTCGAGACCGCGCCCTACGACCCGCGACGCCTCACCGACGACGTGGGCGCCATCGTCCGCTACTACCGCGACCGCGGCTATCTCAACGCGCGCGCCGACTGGCGGGCGATCCCGAGCCCGAACGGCCGCGAGGTCATCGTCGAGTTCCTTATCGAGGAAGGAGCGCTCTACACGCTCCGGAAGATCACCGCCGCGAGCGCCACGGGCGAGCCGCTGTCGGTCTTCACCGAGGAGCAGATCCAGGCGCTGGCGCCCATCCAGCCCGGCGACGCTCTGGCGAAGCCCGCGCTCGATGCGGCGGCGGCGGCCATCCGCGACGCCTACTGGCGCATCGGCTACGTCGACGCCGCACTCCAGACCTCCGAGCGCCGCGTCACGGGCGAGGAGGACTTCGTCGATCGATGGCGGCGCGAAGGACGCGACCCGCGATCTTTTTACCAGCTGCTCGTCGACGCCGAGACGCCCCGGGCCGACCTGCGCCTGGTGATCCGCGAGGGGGAGCGCTTCAAGGCCGGCGAGGTCGTCATCCGCGGGAACACGATCACCAAGGGCGACGTCATCCGGCGCGATGTGCTCGTCACGCCGGGCGAGCCGCTCGACCGCGTCGGGGTCGAGAACACCCAGAGGCGCCTCTCGTCGTCGCGGCTCTTCGCCCGCCCGAGCGCCGCGGACCCGAACGCCGGCCCGAAGGTGGAGATCCTCCCCGAGGACCCGCGCGACCCCGGCTATCGCGACGTGCTGGTGGAGATCACCGAGACCAACACCAGCTCGCTCAACTTCGGCGCGCAGGTCAACTCCGACGCCGGTCTGGCGGGCTTTGTCGAGGCGCGCTTCTGGAACTTCGACATCTCCGACCCTCCCGAATCGTTCGCGGACTGGGCGTCGGGTCGCTCGTTTCGCGGGGCCGGGCAGTCGCTGACGCTGCGCGCCTCGCCGGGCACCGAGATCCAGAACTACTCGGTGCAGTTCAACGAGCCCTATCTCTTCGAGCAGAATCTCTCGCTGTCGACAAGCGCGTCGATCGTCGATCGCTTCTTCGATGACTACGACGAGGAGAAGGCCTCGGCGCGCCTGAATTTCGGGCGGCGCTTCGGGGAGCGCTGGACGGGCTCGGCGAATCTGCGCTGGGACGCGGTCGAGCTGAGCGACATCGACCCCGACGCGCCGGTGGACGTCTTCGCGGTCGAGGATCGCAACAATCTCTACGGCCTCGGCTTCGCGCTGCGGCGCACGAGCGTGCCGCTCGATCAGCGCCTGAGCCCCGGGGAGGGCTCGCAGACCGAGCTCTCGATCGAGCAGATCGTCGGGGACTTCGAGTTCACGAAGCTCAGCGCCGAGCACGTGGCGTTCCTGACGGTCGGGCAGGACTTCCTCGGGCGCCGGCAGATCGTGACCACCCGCGTCGCCGCGAACTACATCCCGCAGGAGGGCGAGGCGCCCGTCTACGAGCGGTACTACCTGGGCGGCCGCTCCTTCCGCGGGTTTGACTTCCGCGGCGTCTCGCCGGTGGGCATCCGCAACGACACCGGGACGCTCGGCTCGGACCCGATCGGCGGGAACTGGTCCTTCTTCGCCGGCATCCAGTACGAGCACCCGCTCGCGGGGACCGTTCCGGGACCGCGCGGACGGATGGACCCGCTCCTCTCGGGGGTGATCTTCCTCGACACCGGCACGGTGCAGAGCGACGTCGGGTTCGACGAGTACCGCGCGAGCGTCGGCGTGGGCATCCGCCTCCGCGTGCCGCAGCTCACGAGCGTGCCCCTCGCCTTCGACCTCGCCACGCCCATCGTCAGCGAGGACACCGATCAGGAGCAGGTCTTCAGCTTTTCCATCGACCTCCCGCTCTAGTCGGGCGTCCGAGTCCGTGCGCGCGCCGACGCGCGTGCGGCCGGCCGGATCGCTCGCGCCCGGCCCGCGCCCGGTATGATCGAGACCTCCAAAGAGCCCCCCGAGGAGACGCAGAGACATGATCACCCGCACCAAGACGCTTCTGCTGCCGCTCGCGATCGCCCTCGTGCTCGCGGGCGCGGCGTTTCAGGCCGGCTCGCAGGCCAATGGCAACCTGCCCGAGCCCATCGTCGCCACGATCACCGTGGCGGAGGTCATCAACGGCCTCGATGAGATCAACGACCGTCAGGCGCAGCTCGAGGCCTTCATCCGCGACCGCGACCAGAAGATCCGCGACCTCGAGCAGCGCTTCGAGTCGGTCAGGAGCGAGTTCGACCTCCTGCCCAGCGGTCCGGAGAAGCGGTCGAAGGCGGAGGATCTGGAGCGTCTGCGGGCGCAGATCCAGGTCGAGAGCGAGCTGGCGAAGGTGCTCGTGGACCGCCGGCGCGGGGAGATCTTCGCGGAGCTCTTCCGCAAGATCAGCCGCTCCGTGTCCGAGCTTTCGCGTCAGCGCGGGTACACGCTCGTTCTGGCCAGCGACGCGGAGTCGGGGATCCCCGCCAACCCGAGCGAGCAGCAGGCGCGGGCGGCGATCTACGGGCAGCGCGTGATGTTCGCGGCGGGCGCGATCGACATCACCGATGAGCTCGTGAGCAAGATGAACAACGATTACCGCTCGGGCCGTCCCTGATCCCTCCTGATGAAGCTCCGCTCGTGAACGCGCTGGACACCACCGCCGGTCAGCTCGCCCAGACGCTGCGCGCCGAGCTCGTCGGGCCGGCGTCGCTCCCGGTGCGCCGCATCGACGCGATCGATCGCGCCGGGCCGGAGGGGCTGACCTTCATCCGCGACGAGCGGTTCGCGGGCCGATGGAAGGACTCCGACGCCGGGGCGGCGGTCGTCACGCGCGGGATCGCGGTCGAGGGGCACGACGAGAGCTCCCGAGCGCTGCTGATCGTCGATGACGCCGACCGCGCGATGATCGCGCTGCTCGAGGAGGTCGCGGCCGGACGCGACGAGCCGGCGAGCGGGCGGCACCGCTCTGCGGTCGTCGATGATTCAGCGCGCGTTCACGAGAGCGCGTCGCTTGGGCCGCACGCGTCGGTCGGAGCGGGCGCGGTGATCGAGGCGGGCGTCCGGCTGCGGGCGGGGGTGCGGATCGGTCGTGACGCGCGCGTGGGCGAGGGGAGCGACCTGCACCCGAACGTGGTCGTCGAGGAGCGGTGCGTGATCGGGCGGGGCGTGATCGTTCACGCCGGCGCGGTGATCGGGGCCGACGGCTTCGGGTATCGCCCGTCGGAGGACGGGCGCTCGGTGGTGAAGATCCCCCATATTGGCTGGGTGGAGGTCCACGACGGGGTTGAAATCGGGGCCTGCACGACGATTGATAGGGGGAAGTTTGGTCCGACGGTGGTCGGCGCGGGCACGAAGATCGACAATCAGGTGCAAATCGGGCACAATTGTCGGATCGGCCGCGCCTGCGTCATCTGCGGGACTGTGGGCATTGCTGGTTCCGTCGAGATCGAAGACGGGGTCACGATCGGAGGAGGCGCCCGGATACGAGACAACGTTCGCATCGGCGCCGGGGCGAAGCTGGCCGGCGGCGTGGGTCTCATGCACGACGTCCCGCCCGGCGAGACGTGGCTCGGAACGCCGGCTCGGCGTTTCGACGACGCGATGCGGGACTTCGCCGCCGCACGAGATTTGTCCGTCGCCCTGCGAGACATCCGAAAGAGAATCAAAGCGTTGGAGCGGGCCGACCGCGCCGGCGCTCCTGATGGGCAGAACACTCCTTGAGCACGATCCTCCAACAACGCACCGTCGCCGCACCGACCAAGATCTCCGGTCGCGGGCTGTTCACGGGCCAGAGCGTCACCGCGACGATTCATCCCGCCGAGGCCGGTGCGGGCATCAGCTTCAGGCGCACGGATCTTCCGGGCGCCGAGGCGATCCCCGCGCATGTGGACTACGTGACGTCGCGCCCGCGCCGCACGGCCCTGCAGCTGGGCGACGCCGTGGTCGAGACGGTGGAGCACTGCCTTTCGGGCCTGGTCGGGCTGGGCGTGGACAACGCGCTGGTGGAGGTCGACGGGCCGGAGCTTCCGGCGGGCGACGGCTCGGCGATGCCGTTCGTGACGGCGATCGAGAACGCCGGGACGGTGGAGCAGGACGCGCCGCGCGAGCCCCTCGTGGTGACCGAGCCGATCACGATCCGTCAGGGCGACGCGATGATCGCGGCGTTCCCCAACGGTGGCGCGGGGATGGACGTGCTCTACGACCTTGATTACGGCCCGAGTTCCGTGATCAGCCGGCAGATCCACGCGTTCACGCTCGAGCCCGAGAGCTACGCGGAGAAGATCGCGCCGGCGCGGACGTTCTCGACGCTTGCGGACGCCGAGAAGCTCCGCGAGGCGGGGCTCTTCACGCACCTGACGCCCAAGGAGATGCTCGTCATCGGGGAGGCCGGCCCGATCGACAACGCCTTCCGCTTCGAGGACGAGCCCGTCCGCCACAAGCTGCTTGATCTGATCGGCGACCTGGCGCTCGTGGGGCGTCCCCTGTGCGGGCGGGTGGTGGCGTCGCGGTCGGGGCATCATCTGAATCAGCGGATGGCCAAGGCGCTGCTCGAGCAGGCCAGCAGCGCGGAGACGGCGCTGGCCCCGGCCATGGACATCCGGCAGATCATGCGCCTCCTCCCGCATCGCTACCCTATGGTTCTGGTCGACCGGGTCCTCGAGCTCGAGTCCGATCAGCGGGCGGTCGGCGTGAAGAACGTCTCGATCAACGAGCCGTTTTTCCAGGGGCACTACCCCGGTTCGCCGATCATGCCTGGTGTCCTCATCGTCGAGGCCATGAGTCAGCTCGGCGGGCTGATGCTCAGCCGAAAGCTGGAACGCACCGGCAAGATCGCCGTTCTCCTGAGCCTGGACAAGGTCAAGCTTCGTTCACCCGTCAGACCCGGAGACCAGCTCGTGATGGAAACCGAGACGCTTCGCGCCACGAACCGCTTTGGCGAGGTCGCCGCTCGCGCGTTCGTGGCCGGCTCGATGGTGGCCGAGGCCCTGATCAAGTTCATGATGGTCGACGCGGAGCAGGAATGACCCATGGATCACATTGACCACGAAACGCTGCCGGCCGTTCATCCCACCGCGGTCATCGACCCGGAGGCCCACATCCACCCGAGCGCCCGCATCGGTCCCTACTGCGTGATCGACGGTCCGGTGGAGGTCGGGGCGGGGACCATCCTGCACAACCACGTCGTGATCCACGGTCCGACGAGGCTCGGGGAGGACAACGTCGTCTACCCGTACGCGGTGCTGGGCGCCGAGCCGCAGGATCTCAAGTACCGCGGTTCCGCCACCGAGCTGATCATCGGCGATCGCAACCGCATCCGCGAGCACGCCACGCTTCACCGCGGCACCGAGGTCGGCGGGGGCCGGACGGTGCTGGGCTCGGACTGCCTGCTGATGGTCGGCGCGCACGTCGCGCACGACTGCGTGATCGAGGACTCGGTGGTGATCGCCAACGGGGTGATGCTCGGCGGGCACTGCTCGATCGAGTTCGGCGCGACGATCGCCGGCGGCGCGGGCGTGCATCACTTCACGACCGTCGGGCCCTACGCCTTCGTGGGCGGGATGGCGCGGATCGTCAAGGACGTGCCGCCCTTTATCGTCGTCGAGGGCAACCCGGCCGAGCCGCGGAAGGTCAACACCACCGCGCTGGTGCGTCGCGGGTATGAGCCGGCGGAGATCGAGGCGCTGCGTCACGCGTTCAAGCGGCTCTACCGGAACATGGACGAGCCGATGCAGAAGGCGATCGACGAGCTTCGCCTCAAGGGCGACGCGCCGCCGTCGGTGCACAGGCTCTGCGACTTCATCGAGCGCACGATGATGGGCGTCAACGGTCGGTACAAGGAATGCCTGCGCGGAGCCGAGGCGCCGCGCTTCAAGTAAACCGCACGAGCGGCTCGTCGGCTCAGCCGCGCCGCTGCGCCGGCGATCGGCGGGATCGGATCTCCTCGCGTCAGCGCCTGCGGCGGATCGCGAACAGGGCGAGGGCCAGAGGCGTCGCGGCGGCGGGTGCGGGGATGATCACGAGCGAGGCGTCGTCCCAGTAGACGGCCCCCTGACCGGTGTTCTGGACATCGAAATCGAAGACGAGCGACACGCCCATGGCGACCGCGCCGGTCGGCGCAACGGCGTCGATCTGCGCGAGCACCCACTGGTCCTCCGGGTTGGCGGCGGCATCGAGCGAGCCGTCGAAGACAACGAGCGTTTCCTGCCCGGCGACGTCTCCCATCGCGTCGAAGAAGAAGAGCTCGGCGAGCGCGCGGTGGCCGGTCCCGTTGATGGTGTTGCTCGAGAGCGTCTGGGCGTAGACGCTCAGCCGCACCGGATCGGCGACCGAGACGTCGAGGGTGAGGCCGGGCGTGAAGGGCGATCCCTGACGCGCGAGCCCGCCCTCGGCTGAGTCGGCGCTCATGCGGAGCGACCAGGCGCCCGAGCGGGTCGGCGTGTTCGCGGAGAAGGCGTCGGACTCCACGAGCCAGTCGGAGGGGAACGACCCGAAGGGCGTGGCGAAGACGCTCTCGAAGCCGCCGTTGGTCAGCAGGTTGGGCTGAGCGCCCGCCGTCGCGGCGATCGCGCCCAAGCCGAGAGTCATGGTCCAATGAATTGTTTTCATGATGCGCATCCGTGTTTCTGAGGGTCCAATCGGTCTGTCGACACTCCAATTTCGAGTGTACCGGTGAGGCTTTCCCGATCAAAACCAAATCCGTCCAGCGCGACTAGGATCCTCCTCATGCCTCTTCTCAGCGCGGTCAATCTGAAACACGCCTACGGCACGGACGTCATCCTGAGCGGCGCGACGCTCAGCGTCGAGCCGGGGGAGCGCGTCGGGCTGGTCGGGCGAAACGGCGCGGGCAAATCGACGCTGGTCAAGATCATCGCCGGGCTCATCACGCCGGACTCGGGCGACGTGCAGCTGACCCGGGGCCGGCGGCTCGGGTATCTGCGACAGGACCCGGACCTCGACGCGGCGGACACCGTCAAGAGCGCCGCGGAGGGCGCCTTCGCCGACCTCCACGCGGCCCACCGGGAGCTCGAGGCGATCTACGAGCGGATGGCCGACGCGAGCGAGGACGAGCTCCCCAAGCTCTACCGCCAGCAGGAGCGCGCCGAGGAGCGGGTCAACGCGCTCGGCGGGTACGCGGTGGAGCACAAGGTGGAAGCGGCGCTCCACGGTCTGGGCTTCACCGATTCGCAGTTCGATCTGCGGTGCGACAAGCTCTCGGGCGGACAGCGGGCGCGCCTGGCGCTCGCCCGCCTGCTGCTCGAGTCGCCCGACATCATCTTGCTCGATGAGCCGACGAACCACCTGGACATTGCGGGTCGCGAGTGGCTCGAGTGGTTTCTCGTCAGCGAGTTCAAGGGCGCCGTGCTGATGATCACGCACGACCGGCGGATGCTCGACAACACGGTGTCGCGCATCTTTGAGCTCGAGGCGGGGCGCCTGATCGATTACCCCGCGAGCTACTCGAAGTTCCGCGAGCTTCGGGCCGAGCGCCGGCTCACGCAGCTCAACGCGTGGAAGAAGCAGCAGGACGATTTTCGCCGGCAGGAGGAGTTCATCCGCCGGTTCAAGACGGGCCAGCGGGCCAAGGAGGCGCGCGGGCGCGAGTCGATCCTCAATCGCCAGAAGCAGAGCGCGATCGAGAAGCCGCTCGAGCTCGAGAACTTCCGGTTCGAGCTGCCGACGGCCGAGCGACCGAGCGAGGTCGTCGCGTCCGCCCGCGGCGTCTCCAAGAGCTACGCCCACGCCCGGGGCGAGTCGGGCGAGGACCTGGGCGAGAAGGTGCTCTTTCGCGGCCTCACGGCGCAGGTGCAGCGGGGCGAGCGATGGGGCATCGTCGGCCCCAACGGCGCCGGCAAGTCCACTCTCGTCAAGTGCCTGCTGGGCGAGCTGGACGTGGACGAGGGGTCGGTGAAGCTCGGGCAGTCGGTGAAGATCGGGTACTTCCGGCAGCTCCCGCCGGAGCCCGATCCCGATGAGCCGCTCATCCGCCGGCTTCAGAACCTGATCAAGAAGGAATCGCCCGACGCGGAGCTCTCAGAGCAGCGGGCGCGGGATCTGGCGGGCGCGTTTCTCTTCTCGGGCGACGATCAGGACAAGCGCATGGGCGATCTCTCGGGGGGGGAGCGAGCCCGCGTACACCTGGCGGCGATCCTCGCCAGCGCCAAGAACGTGCTGGTGCTCGACGAGCCGACGAACCACCTGGATATTCCGGGCGCCGAGCGTCTCGAGGAGGCGCTGAGGCGCCCGGACGATTCCAACGCCGCCGGCTTCGACGGCACGCTCATCCTGATCTCTCACGACCGCGCGCTGCTCGATCACGCGTGCGATCACCTGATCGTGCTTGACGGCGCGGGCGGCGCCGAGGTCTTCCCGGGCGACTACTCGATGTGGCGCGATCGCCAGTCGCGGCGCGAGGCCGAAGCGGACGCGGTCGCCGCGGAAGAGAAGGCGAAGCAGGAGGCCGAGGCGAAGAAGCAGCGCGCCGCGTCGGAAGCGAAGCGCAAGCGCAAGCAGCGGGCCGAGCCGGCGAGCAACGCCCTGGCGCGGATGAACCAGAAGAAGCTCGAGAGCGAGATCGAGCGCATCGAGTCGCGCATCAAGGCGATCGACCGATCGATGAACGACCCGGACGTCTGGTCGAACCCGAAGAAGTGCGAGGAGCTCGGCGCCGAACGCGCGACGCTCGCCTCGGAGCTCGAGCCGCTGGAGTTCGAGTGGATGCGCCGGGCGGACGAGCAGGGGGCGAGCGTGTGATGCCCGGCGGCTCGTACTCCATTCTTCCCGGTCCGCCGCAGGCGCCGCGCCCTTCTCCCGAGATCTTCGAGGCGATGGGCGAAGAGGGCGTTTTCGCGATGCTCGAGGATTTCTACACGCGGCTGTCGATGTCGGAGGTCGCGGACCTCTTCCCGAAGGATCAGAAGAACCTGATGAAGGCGGCGCACAAGAGCGGGGCGTTCTTCGTTGGTCTGCTTGGCGGGCCGCCGCTTTATCACCAGCGGCACGGCTCGCCCATGATGCGCGCCCGGCACCAGCCCTTTGCGATCACGCCCTCGGCGCGCGAGGAGTGGCTGCGGTGCTTCGATCAGACGCTCGCGGTGGCGCCGAAACGCTTCGGGTTCCCCGCCGAGCACGTCCCGGGGTTCCGGAACTGGCTCGCGGCGTTCAGCGCGTGGATGGTGAACACGCCCGATGAGCCGGGCGAGGCGGCATCACCGGATCCGGAGGGCCGATAAGTCGGGCCGCGTCGGGGCCCTCGCTCAACCTCGCGGTCCGGGCGTCCGATGGACTTCCGCAGCGGGAAAGGGTCGAGATATGTCCAGGGTGATGACGCGGCGGGGCTTCACGCTCGTTGAACTGATCGCGGTGATGGTCGTTCTCGCCATCCTCGCCGGTGTGGCGGCGCCCCGATTCTTCTCGAAGACCGACGAGGCCAAGGTCGCCGCCGCAAAGGGCGCCCGCGCCGCGCTCGCGCAGGCCGTTCTCAACTGGAAGATGAACGACGCGGTCGTCAGCGGCGGGGAAGGCCAGTGGCCCCCTGACCTCGACGAGGTGCTCCAGAGCGAAGGCGGCGAGCACCTGCTCAACCCGTGGCACGTCTCGCGGATGCACGTCTACAACATCGACCGCGGCGGCGTGAACAAGCTCTACATGCGCAACAAGACGATCGAGAGCTCGCAGAACCACTGGGGGTCGATCTGGTACAACCCCGACAACGGCCGCGTCATGTTCCGGGTCCCCGAGCAGCAAACCACTCAGCAGACGATTGACCTCTTCAACGAGGTCAATCAGACGGACATCACGAACCTGCGCCAGACGTCGCACTCACGCTGACGCGCTCAGCAGCTGATCCCATCGAGGCAGCAGGCCGCCTCGAGCGCCTTCTCGGCGTGCCCGGGGACGCGGACCTTGTCCCAGCGGCGCTCGACCGCGCCGCTCGGGCGGATGAGATACGTGGTGCGCACGACGCCCATGTACGTCCGGCCGTACATGGACTTCTCCTGCCACACGCCGTATTTCTCGCAGACCTTCGCGCCCTCGTCGGCGAGGATCGGGAAGTTCAGGCGGTTCTTCGCGGCGAACTTCGCCTTGCTCTCGACGCCCTGGGGGCTGATCCCAAAGAGAGCGACGCCGGCCTTGGCGAACTCGCCCGAGAGGTCGCGGAAGGCGCACGCTTCCTTGGTGCATCCCGTGGTGTCGTCCTTGGGATAGAAGAAGAGGACGACCGGCGCGCCCTTGTGCTCGCTGAGGCGGTGCGGGCGCGCGTCCTGATCCTTGAGCGTGAAGGCGGGCGCTCGATCGCCCGGTTCGATGAGTGGCACGGCGTGGTCTCTCAGATTCAGACTGGGGTTCCTGGCAATCTCCGATACGGAACAAGCCGATCACCCTAGCCCAAAACCACCTCTCCGGGCGGGTTTCGGTCCTCGATGCTCGGGACATCTAAGCGCGGAGGGCCCAGGTCGCCAGGAGCGTGAAGAGGGCGATGGCGAGCACGATCGCCGACGCCGCCGGGATCAGGAGGCTCTCGACGCCCCGTTCGCCCGCGCGGCCGCGCACGAGGCGGAGGCGCCCCGTGGTCGCGGGATCCTCGGCGTGCTCGCCCCGCCGGGCGGCGTCCTGCACGATCGCGATGACGAGGCTGGCGTCGAAGGGGGCGAGGCCCATGCGGCTCGAGAGGCGCAGGAGCCGCTCGCGGGACTCGGGCGTGAGGATCGCGGCCCGGCCGCCCTCGAGGCGTTCGCTCACGCGGAGCGCGAAGACGAGCCGGGCGTCCTCGAGATCGAGATGGGCCGCTTCGGCGTTTTCGCGCGCGACGCGGCGGCGGGCGTGGTCGGCGGAGTCGCTCGCCCGGCGCGAGGGCGCCGCGACCCCGGCGGCGTCGCCGACGAGTCGCAGGGATCCCGCGTTTGGTTCGTGAAAGCGTCCCACCGCTGGTATCTATAGCACCAAGTCGCGGCTTCCCAAGCGCGGGATCGAAGGTACTCTTGCGGCGCCGGGATTTCGCAGGCTGAGGGCAACTCCTTTCGTTATGGGACGTTGTGGATCATCAAGGACGCTTTCCATGACGCAGACATCATCGACCGCCCCGGCGCCCGCCGCCGGGCCAGCCTCCGGGGGAAGCCCGCGGCCCGAGCTCACCGACGGCTCGCGCTGGACGCTCCCGCGTCTGAAGACGGAGCTGTCCCGGGACGAGATCCTCACGGCGCTCGACCGGGCCGCGCGTCAGGGCAAGCTCCCGGGCTTTGAGACGGACCCGCCGGGGGATTTTCGCGTGGCGGCCTTCGGCTCGCCGTTCGACCGCGAGCTGGTGGCGGAGATCAGCGCGCGGGGGGAGGGCTCGGAGGTGCGTTTTTCGCCGCGGCTTCTTCGGAAGGCGCCGCTCGTGCTGATCGCCTCGGTCGTGGTCTCGATCTGGCCGGGCGTGGAGTTTGTCGACGCGCTGATCCCGGCGAGCTGGAGGTGGTGGCCCACGTGGACGTGGTATCTCCCGCTCGTGATCGTGCCGACGGCGCTGATGCTTCCCGGGCTGTGGCGCAAGAGCGAGAACGCGTCGGCCGAGCATGCGAGAGAGCAGATCGGGAAGATCGCTGGGCGTCTGGACGCCGAGACGCTGCCGCCCGAGGGCGACGGGGGCTAGGGCTCAGGCGGAGGCGTCGGCGGGGACGAGGCGGCCGGTGACGCGCGGGCGGAAGGGGAAGGCCTCGTAGACGGCGCGCACGTCGTCGAGCGTGACGGCGTTGATCTTTTCGAGATCCTCTTCGAGGCTGACGCGCTGGCCGAGGTAGGTCCACATCCGCCCGAGGCGCTGCATGCGTCCGCCGGGCCGTTCGCCGGCGAGTGTGGCGGCGGTGAGCGCGCGGTTGCGGAGGCGTTCGAGGTCGCTCTCCTCGAGGGAGTCGACGACGGTCTCGATCTCTCGGTTCATGACGCGCTCGACCTCCTCGAGCTTGTCGGGCTCGCAGACCGCGAAGGTGAACCAGTCGCCCCCGCCGTCGTGTGGCTCGTAGGAGGCCTCGCTTTCCTCGGCGATGCCGGGCTCGATGAGGGCCCAGTGGAGTCGCGAGTTGCCGCCGGGGCCGCCGAGGGCCTGGCCGAGGAGGGCGGCGGCGTGACGGCGCTCGTCGGCGTAGGCGGGGGCGGGGGCCATCATGAGCGAGTAGGCGCGGGTGACGCGGTCGCTCGTGATCGTGAAGTCGTCGTCGGGCGCGGGGGGCTCGGTGTTGTCGCGTGCGGCGCCGGTGGAGCGCCACGCGCCGCAGAGCGTCTGGATCTGCTTGACGGTCGCGTCAAAATCGAGCGCGCCCGCGAGGGCGACGACGGTGTTGTCGGCGCTGTAACGCTGATCGAAGTAGCCCTTCATCGCGTCGCGCTCCATAGCGCGGATGGTGTCGTTGGTCCCGAGAACGAGGTGCCCGAGGGGGTGCTTCGGATAGCGGCGAGGGCCAAGCTCGTCGTAGAGCACCCAGAAGGGGTTGTCCTTGTACATCGCGATCTCTTCGAGGATCACGTTGCGTTCCTGGCTGAAGTCCTCGTCGCGGATGGCGGGGCGCATCATGTCAGAGAGCAGGTCGATCGCGCGGGGGAAGAGCTCGGGGAGCGTCTGCCCGTGGAAGACGGTCATCTCGCTCGAGGTGAACGCGTTGTAGCGGGCGCCGATCTCGTCGAACTCGCGGTTGATGTCGTCGGCGGAGCGCTTCTCGGTGCCCTTGAACATCATGTGCTCGAGGAAGTGGCTCACGCCCATGAGCGGGCCCGGCTCGTCCCGGGCGCCGGTCTTGACGAAGAAGCCGCCCGCCGCCGTGTGCGCCCCGGGGTCGATCTCGGCGATGATCGTCAGGCCGTTGTCCAGCGTCGCGTTCTCGTACGTCACACCCATGCGCGTGCCTCCCGTTTTCCTTCCGGAGTGTAGAGGCTCAGGGTCGGTCGGTTTCGGTCCGGGTTGGCGGGAGGAGATCGAGCAGCTCGCGGCAGGCGCGGGCGGGGTCGTCCGCGCCGCAGACGGCGCTCGAGACGGCGACGCCGAAGGGGCGCCCGCCGGCGGCCTCGACGAGCCTCGGGAGGGCGCCCGGGGTGACGCCGGAGATCGCGAGCGCGGGCGGGAGGGGCGGATCGCGCTCGAGGTATTGCTTCAGGTAGGCCGGGCCGGAGAGGGCGGGTTTGGTCTTGGTGGGCGAGGTGAACATGGGGCCGACGCCGCAGTAATCGGCGTCGCGGGCGGCCTCGGCGTCTTGCAGATTCGCGGTGGAGACGCCAAGGAGAAGCCGGTCGCCCGCGATTCGTCTGGCGGCGGCGAGGGGGAGGTCGTCCTGCCCCAGGTGCGCGCCGCGGGCGCCGGCGGCGAGGGCGAGGTCGACGCGATCGTTGATGACGACGTCCGGCGGGCGGGCGGGGAGCGACGAGAGGCGGTCGCGGAGGGCGCGGGCGCGGGCGAGGATCTCCCGGTCGGGCAGGGTCTTCTCGCGGAGCTGGAGGCAATCCGCCCCGGCCCGGGCGCAGGCCTCGGCGACATCGAGCCACGGGCGCCTGCAGAGCGATTCGCTCAGCAGCACGCAGAGGCGCCAGCCGGTGAAGTCGCGCGGGAGGCGTTCGAGGAGGCGCTGCTCGAGGGTGTAGGCGCGGTAGCGGAGCTGCTCGAAGGCGCTGGTGGAGCCGCGGACGCCCGGGCCGGCGTCGGCGGAGTAGGAGGAGACCTTGCTCCACTCCTCGAGCGACCGGAGCGATTCCTGGAGTCGCTTGGCGGCCGCACGGGCGACGTGGCGCGCGCCGGCGCGGGTCATCTCGGACTCGGTGGAGACGTCAGTTCCGACGTCGCCGGCGGCGTCGCGGTGGTGGCTCGTGGGGGTGAGCGCGCGCAGGTCGTGGCGGAGGGCCTTGAGCTCGGCGGTGAGGGCGCGGTCGTCGAGGAGGAAGCGGGCGGCGTCCTCCATGACGCGGAGGGCCTCGGCGGCGCGGTTGGCGGAGGCGTCGAGGATGCGCTCCCGGTCGCGGCTCATGCGGTGACGGCGGCCTTGGCCGGCTCGAAGGCCTGCTCGAGGTCGGCGATGAGGTCGTCCGCGTCCTCGATGCCGACCGAGAGGCGGACGAGGTTGTCGGCGATGCCGAGCGTCTCGCGCTGGTCGGGGGGGACGGAGGCGTGGGTCATGATGGCGGGGTGCTCGATGAGGGATTCGACGCCGCCGAGGGATTCGGCGAGCGCGAAGACCCTGACGCGCTCGAGGAAGCGGCGCGATTCCTCGAGTCCGCCCTTGAGGAAGATGGTGATCATCCCGCCGAAGCCGGTCATCTGCCTGCGGGCGACCTCGTGCTGCGGGTGGGAGGCGAGGCCCGGGTAGACGACGCGTTCGACCTTGTCGTGGCTGTCGAGGTAGTCGACGACTTTGGCGGCGGACTCGTTGTGTCGCTGCATGCGGACGTCGAGGGTCTTGGCGCCGCGGAGGGACATGTAGGCGTCAAAGGGCGACATGACGGCGCCGGCGGAGTTCTGGATGAATCGGATGCGGTCGCAGAGCTCGAGGCTGTTGACGACGAGCGCGCCGCCCACGACGTCCGAGTGCCCGCCGAGGTACTTGGTGACCGAGTGCATGACGAGGTCGAAGCCGTGCTCGAGGGGGCGCTGGTTGATGGGGGTGGCGAAGGTGTTGTCGCAGCAGAGGAGCGCGTCCGGCGCCTGCTCGCGGGCGATGGCGGCGATGGCGGCGAGGTCGGCGACTTTGAGGGTGGGGTTGGTCGGCGTCTCGACCCAGATGAGTCTGGTTTCGGGGGTGAGGGCGTCTCGGACGGCGCTCTCGTCGGAGAGGTCGGTGTAGGCGAACTTGAGGTTCTGCGAGCGGGCGCGGACGCGGGAGAAGAGGCGGTTGGTGCCGCCGTAGAGGTCGTCCATGGTGACGACGCGGGCGCCGGCGTCGAGGAGTTCGAGGACGCAGCCGATGGCGGCCATGCCCGAGGCGAAGGCGAAGCCGCCCTGGGAGGGGTCCTTGTCCTCGGGGATGTCGGCGCCCTCGAGCCCGGCGACGAGGCGCTCAAAGGCGTAGCGCGTGGGGTTGTGGGAGCGCGTGTACTCGAAGCCCTTGTGGACGCCGGGAGATTCCTGGGCGTAGGTGGAGCTTGTGAAGATGGGGGGCATCACGGCCCCGGTGACGGGCTCGGGCGCCTGGTTGGCGTGGATGCAGCGGGTGGCGGGGCGCATGTCGCTTGGCTTGATGTGGGCCATGGGGTTGCCTTCGTGGTCGTCTGAGGGGTTCAGGCCTTGCGTTCGTGCATCGCGCGGCTCAGGAGCATGGAACGGGGGATGAGGCCGAGGTAGGCGCCGGACTCGTCGATGATGTAGGCGTGGGGGCGCTGGGCGAGCGCGGCGGCGAGCTCGTCGCGCGAGGCGCTCGCGGGGAGCGTGGGGGGGGAGGGGGTCATGACGCTCGAGGCGTCGCGCTCGAAGACGTCCGGGTCCGCGGCGATGGCGGCGAGGACATCCGTCTCGGCGAACTCGCCGAGGAGGGCGTCGGGCGAGGCGGGGTCGATGACCGGGAGGGCGGGGGCGTTGTGGAGGCGGAGGGTTTTGTAGGCCTGCTCGACCGAGTCGGCGGGCTTGACGAGAGGGTCCTCGCCGCGCTCGTGGAGGAGGGGGATGAGGTCGCGGAGGTCGCCGAAGGTCTCGCGATCGGAGAGGCCCTCTTCGAGGAGGTAGGGCTCGGAGAAGACCTTGTCGAGGTACTTGGCGCCGTGATCGCACGCGAGGGTGACGACGATTTTGGGCTCGGTCTGGCGGCGGCAGTAGTCGAGGGCGGCGGCGAGGAGGCATCCGGTGGAGGAGCCCGAGAGGATGCCTTCCTTGAGGAGCAGCTCGCGGGCGGCGGCGAAGGAGTCGTGATCGCTGACGGCGATGGCCTCGTCGGCCTCGTCGATGTCGCAGACGGGAGGGATGAAGTCCTCGCCCATGCCCTCGACGCGCCAGGCGCCGGCGTCGACGTGCTCGCCGCGGCTCACGAGCGGCTCGAGGATGGAGCCCTTGGGGTCGGCGAGGACGAGCTTGGCGTCCGGGTTGGCGAGCTTGAAGCACTGGGCGAAGCCGGTGAGGGTGCCGCCGGAGCCGACGCCGCAGATGAAGGCGTCGAGGTCGCGGCCGGCGGCCTCGCGGACCTGGGCGAGGATCTCGGGGGCGGTGGATTCGGCGTGGGCGGCGGCGTTGTCGGGGTTGGCGAACTGGTTGATGTAGAGGCTGTTGGGCGTTTCTCTGGCGATGCGTTCGGCGACGTCCTGGTAGTACTCGGGGTGGCCCTTTTGGACGTCGGAGCGTGTGAGGTGGACGCGGGCGCCCATGGCGCGGAGGTGGCGGATCTTGCCCTGGGCCATCTTGTCGGGGACGACGACGATGAGGCGGTAGCCGCGCTGGGCGGCGACGAGGGCGAGGGCGAGGCCGGTGTTCCCGGCGGTGCCCTCGACGAGGGTGACGGGCTCCTCGGCGGTGGGGTCGATGCGGCCGTCGGCCTCGGCGGCGCGGATCATCCAGAGCCCGATGCGGTCCTTGATGGAGCCGGCGGGGTTGAGCAGCTCCATCTTCAGGAAGAGGCGGCAGGGGCCGGTGTCGAGGTGTTTGACCTCCAGGAGCGGGGTGCGGCCGATCATGTCGAGGATGTCGAAGTAGATCGGGCCGCCGGGGGTGTGCACGGGCTCCTTGAGGGTCTGCGCGGGGGCCCGGGAGGCGGTTTCGGGGGCGTCGTGGGGCATGGGTGAGAGTGTAGCCGGAGGTCCGGGGCGTTTTTTTCGGCGGATCGGCAATTCCCTGCAGCCTCCGGCGTTGGGCCCGATAGACGAGTGGTGCGACGCTTGCCTCGCGGGGGAGTGCTGATGGTCAGGAAACGCGGATTTACGCTCGTCGAGCTCTTGGTCGCGATGGCGATCATCAGCGTGCTGATCGGGATCATCATCCCGGTGATCCCAAAGGTTCGGGACTCGGCCCGGCGTGCGGTGTGTCAGTCGAACCTCCGGCAGATCGGGATCGCGATTGTGGGCTATCAGGACGACAACCGCGAGGAGTTCCCGCGGGCGCGGTACATGCCGCGGCCGTGGCTCTCGGGCGATGCGGATCCGCCGCTGAACGCGGCGCTTGGGGACTACCTGGAGTCGGACTCGGAGGTGTGGGTGTGCCCCGGCGATTATCAGGTGTACGCGGCGACCTACACCGATGAGAGCGGTCGCGAGCGCGAGTGCGGCGTGAGCTACACGTACACGACGGGCCTGAGCGGACGGACGTACCAGAACTCGTTCTTCGCTCGATTCCTTCAGTTGCAGCCGAGCGACGTGCCCGTGCTGCACGACTACGACGGCGGGCTGTACGAGCTGGAGGTCCCGGAGGGCCGGGATCCGGCGGAGTATCGGCCGACGGAGCAGATCGATTTCTTCCACTCGAAGCGGAGTTATCTCTACGCGGACGGGAGCATTGGCTGATGGCTGTGAACAAGATGGTCGTTGGGACGGCGTGCGTGGTGGTCAGCGCGGGGGCGATCGCGGGGGGGCTGTGGCTCCGGGCGTCGCAGGCGCCTCTGGCGATGCCGGTGAGCGTGGACGAGGCGCTGGCGGGGATCGAGAGCGACGCGTACGCGAAGGCGGACCCGCAGCGCCGGCGGCAGTACGCGACGGAGGCCGCGAAGCTGATGCGCGACCTGAGCGAGGAGGAGCGTCGCGAGCTGTGGGAGCAGGCGCGGGACGACGAGGCGCTGCGCGAGGCGTTCCGCAAGATGATGCAGGACCGGTGGGACGAGATGATCCGCGAGCGGGCGCGGGGCGGCGAGATGGAGCGGCCCGACTGGGGCCGGCGCGGGGGTGATCGCCAGCGACCCGATCCCGACGAGATGACCGACGAGCAGCGCGAGCGGATGGAGCAGATGCGCGAGCGGATGCGCGAGCGCATCGCCGAACAGCTCAAGGACACGTGGGACTCGGGCGACGCGCAGAGCTCCGGGCTTCGGCAGGAGTTCTTCAAGAACATGGACCGCGGCGGGGGCGGTCGGAGCGGTCGCTGAAGGGTCTCCTCTGAGAGTCGCTGGGCCCTGTCGCTCTCCCGGGTGGCGGGGTCTTTTCTTGCGCGGGGCGGCGGTCGGAGGAGCCGCGATGGAGAGGTGGAGCCCTCACCCCCGACCCCTCTCCCCGACGGAGAGGGGGGTCAGTCGCTCGCGGGCGGTCGCGGGGCGGGCGGGGTGAGGACGGTGGCGAGCAGGAGGCCGGTGACGATGCCGACGGCGATGACGAACATGGTGAAGACGCCCTGAGCGCCGGCGAGGGCGTCGGCGCCCAGGAAGGAGTGGACGCTCCGGAAGCCGACGGATCCGGGGACGAGCAGGAGCATCCCGGGGAGGAGGGCGATCTGGGCGGGCGCGCCCGCGAGGCGCTCGAAGAGCAGGGCGGCGACGCCGATGGTGAAGGCGCCGGCGAGCGCGCCGAACTCGGGCCCGAAGCTCTCGGCGCCCCAGCGGGCGCTGGTCATGGCGATGGCGCCCGAGGCGAGGACGACGGGCAGGTCCCTCCAGCGGGCGCGGAAGGCGCTGGTCATGGCGAGGGCGACGGCGACAAGGCCCAGGGCGGTGGCCCAGAGGGGGTAGCTCGTCTGGGCGTGGAGGGTGAGGGCGAGGTCTTCGGTCCCGACGAGGCGGTAGCCCACGGCGACGCCGAAGCCGAGGGAGAGCAGGACGGTGAGCGAGCCGATGAGGCGGGAGGCCCCGGCGACGAGGGAGCCGGCGGCGATCTCGCCGACGGCGATCGTCAGCGCGAGGCCCGGGATGAGCGGGAGGAGCCCGGCGAGGGTGACGGGGAAGACGTCGATGGGCCCGGCGAAGCGGTGGAGGAGCGAGCTGGCCCCGGCGGCGACGACGGCGGCGGTGAACTCGGCGACGCGGGACAGTCGCGCGGTCGAGGCGCACGCGTGCAGCGCGAGGGCGACGGCGGCGCCGACGGCGGCCCCGGCGGCGAGGTCCGGGAGCGGGGCCCCGATGATGAGAAGGATGACGGCGGCGATGGCGGCCGAACCGAGGGCGTCGGCGATGAGCGAGGGCGCCGGGCGCTGCTTGAGCGCGGCGCGGATGGCCTCGATCCCGGCCCGGGCGCTGGTCTCGCCCGACTCGACGGCGCGGGCGATGCGCGAGAGCTCGGTGAGGCGGGCGAGGTTGAGCCCGGCGGGCTCGGGGAGGATGAGCCGGGTGCGCTCGTCCTCGTCCTCGCCGACCATGAGCACGATGGAGGTGGGCGTGGCGGAGACGCGCGTTGGGACGTTCAGGCGGTCGCCGCAGCGCTCGACGGCGTCCTCGAGGTCGTGGGTGGCGAGCCCGTAGGAGGCGAGGGCCTCGGCGAGCATGGCGAGGAAGACGAAGCGGTGGCCGCGCTCGGGGTCGAGCCTGGTCGCGGGCGTGGGCGCGCGGACGGCGTCGACGTCGATGGTGGTGGCGGGTGTGGCGGCGGGGGCGTCGAGAACAGTCATCACGGACCTCCGGCGATGGGGAGGCGGCGGGAACAGCGGGAACGACGGGATGTGGAGGGGAGCGACGGCGGGCTTAGGCGCGTCGTCGCATGAGATGGACGCGGGCGAACTGCGCGGGGGTGAACCTCGTGGGGTTCGCGCCGGGCGTCGCGTGTTTGGATGGACACATTCGCTGTGTCATCTCGCGTCCTCTCGGGGTGGATCCGCCGGCTCGAGGCAATGCTCGGCCGGCCCGTCGAATCAGCTGCTCGCTGACTGTCGGCAGAGAATAGGCCCCGGCTTGACGGGATCAAGCCGAGCGCGGGTGAAGAGAATGAAAAGAAGCGAGTTCGCTTCGAGCGATGCCCGGGGCGATCTAGCTCAGGGCGGCGACGCCGGAGATGATCTCGGTGAGCTCGGTGGTGATCTGGGCCTGGCGGGCGCGGTTGTAGACGCGCTTGAGGTCCTTGCCCATGCGTCCGGCGTTGTCCGTGGCGGCCTTCATGGCGACCATTCGCGCGACGTGCTCGGAGACGATGGCGTCCGAGAAGCACTGGTTGAGCGTGGCGCGGACGGTGACGGGGAGCAGCTCGGCGAGGAGCTCGTCGGAATCGGGCATGAACTCGTAGATCGATCCGGCGGCGCCGGCGCTCTGCTCGCCCTCTTCCGCGGCGGCGGGGGGCTTGAGCGGGAGGAGCTGGAGCGCCTCGGGCTGCTGCTTGCCGGCGGAGACGAAGCGCATGTAGACGACGGTGACGCCGGAGATCTCGCCGGCGGTGAAGCGCTTCATGTAGTCGTCGGCGAGGTTGTCGATCTCCTCGCGGCGGGGGTTGTCGCCGAAGTGGGTGTAGTGGGTTTCGACGGGGATCTGGTTGAAGCGGAGGACGGAGACGCCCTTCTTGCCGACGACCTCGGCGTCCGTCGGCCCGTCGTGCCCGCGGATCCGGCGGATGGCGGTTCGGATGATCGAGCCGTTGTAGGGCCCGCAGAGTCCGCGGTCGCTCGTGAGCACGAGGAAGACGTGGGGCTTGCGGGCGAGCTCGGCGCTCGAGAGGCCCTCGGGCCCGCTGATGAGCGGGTGGTCGATATCTCCGGCGGTGGCGGCGACCTCCTGAACGAGGCCGAAGACGCCTTCGACGTAGGGCTTGGCCTGAACGGCCTTGGCCTGAGCCTTCGCGAACTTGCTCGTGGCGATCATCTGCATCGTCTTGGTGATGCGCTTGATGTTCGCGACGGCTCGGATGCGACCTTTGATTTCTCGTGCGCCTGCCATGGGGCGGAGAGTGTAGCGGGCGAGGGGCTCGGGTGGAAGCGGGCGATGGCCCCGTTGCCGAAGAAGTTGGCGTGGGCTAGCTTGCGCGATCTTCACACTCCAGAAGGAGCGGACGATGGCGAGACGAGCGGCGGCGGCGGCGGTGGCGCTCGGGCTGGCGGCGGGCGTTTCGGCGGGCGAGACGGGCGCCGACGAGGTACGGGCGATCGTCGCGGAGATGCTGGCGGACTCGGGCGCGCGGTCGAGCCTGCAACAGGGCGGCGGGTTCGGCGGGTGGGACGAAGGGTTCCAGGTGCGGTCGGCCGACGGATCGTTCACGCTCGAGCTTGAGGGGCAGCTGCAGTTCCAGTTCGTCGCGGGGCTTCGCGACGCGGACGACGAGTACGACCACGACTTCGTCAACCGGCGGACGAAGCTCTTTTTCGGCGGGCGGGCCTTCGGCGAGTGGGGGTACCTCGTCAACGGGGCGTTCAGCGACGCGAGCGGCGACCCGTTCCTCGAGGAGGCGCGGGTGTGGCGGCGGCTGGGCGAGAGCGGGCCCCGGCTGACGATCGGCCAGTTCAAGGGCGGGTTTCTGCTCGAGGAGCGGACGAGCGCGAAGCGGCAGCTCGGCGTGGATCGATCGTTTCTCAATGAGTGGTTCACGGTCGACTTCGCGCAGGGCGTCGCGTTGTCGGATCGGCGGGAGCGGTGGCGGTGGTGGGCGATGTTCTCAGACGGCGTGCGGGTTCGCGCGGCGGACACGAACCTCCCGGGGTGGAACTCGGATCTGGGGACGAACAACACGGACGCGGCGCTGACGGCGGGCGCGGCGTGGCTCTTTGGCGACGGCGCGACGTGGGACCGGTTCAACGATCTCACGAGCGAGCCCGGCGCGCCGTTTTCGGCGCGGCTCGGCGTGGCGGGGCACTACCAGGCGGGATCGGACCGCGGCGCGGGCGCGGCGCAGGACGTGCTCTCGGCGACGGCGGATCTGTCGGCGGAGTTCGGCGGGGCGAGCGCGCAGGCGTGGGGCGTGTGGCAGTCGATCGAGGACGCCGGCGGGGTGAGCGGGGCGGACTTCGATCAGTGGGGCGTCGGCGCGCAGGGCGCGGTGTTCCTCGTTGAGGATCGATGGGAGCTCTTCGGGCGGTGGGAGCATCTTGATTTCGACGGCGCGCTCGGGGCGGGGCGCGACGATTCGCTCGAACTCCTGACCGTGGGCGTGACGCGCTACTTCCGCGGTCATGCGCTCAAGTGGATCACGCAGATCACCTACGCGCTGGACGGCGTGCCGGTGGGCCGGACGCAGCTCGGGCTTCGCGCCGACGCGCCGGGGGACGACGGGCAGATCGGCTTCGTCTCGCAGATCCAGCTGCTTTTTTGATCACGGCTCGAGCGTGAGCCCGTCGCGGGCGAGCTGCATGCCCTCGGGGAGCTCGGCCTCGATCTCGGCGTGCCGGAGGTCGTGGGCCATGTGCACGAAGTAGGTGCGATCGGCGGCGACGCGATGGGCGACGGACTCGGCCTGGCCGAGCGTGAAGTGGGTGGGGTGCTTGCGCCGGCGGAGGGCGTCGAGCACGAGCGTGGAGAGGCCTTCGAGGTGGGGCCAGGTCTCGGGCGGGACGGCGTTGACGTCCGTGCAGTAGGCGAGGGGGAGCCAGGGGGCGTCGAGCTCGGGCACGGCGGGATCGAGGCGGAAGCCGAGGACCGGCAGGCGCCCGTGGAAGAGTCGGATGGGCGTGACGCGCAGGCCGTGGAGGGTGATGGGCCGCTCGGGTTCGAGCGCCCGGGGGATGAGGTGGGCGACGAAGGACTGGTTGACGTTGGCGGCGCGGTCGAAGATGTGCTGGTAGACGCGGCGCAGATCGGTCATCACGCGGGGCTCGGCGTAGAGGTCGAGGGGTTCGCCCATGACGGCGTTGAATCGGCGGAGCTCGTCGAGCCCCCAGGTGTGATCGACGTGGTTGTGGGTGATGAAGACGCCGTCGCAGCGGGTGATGCCGGCGGCGAGCGCCTGCTCGCGAAGATCGGGCCCGGCGTCGAGGAGCGCGACGCGCTCGGCGCCGGCGGGGGCGGTCCATGCGACGGCGGCGGCGGTGCGCAGGCGTCGATCGCGCGGGTCGTCGGACGTGCAGACCTCGCAGCGACAGCCGATGATCGGAACGCCGGCGGATGTTCCCGTGCCGAGGAAGGTGAATCGCATGGTGGG
>CAZXGT010000003.1:0-69603 GCA_964639935.1 uncultured Phycisphaeraceae bacterium | reverse complement strand
GGAGCGCCCAGGCCCAGACGGCGGTGCGGCTGGCGCCGGTGAGATCGTCGAGCATCGCGCGGGGCCCGCCGCGGGGCGAGCTCGTGCGAGGGGCGTCGTCGATCACGGCCTGAAGCAGGTTGCTGTTCTCCGGATCGGGTCGCGTGAAGAGAACGCGTACGGCGGCGTCGGCCCCCGGGCTTGGGTCTGCGATATCGCTGGCGCGATTGGCGGTCGCCGGGTTCGTGCCGGAAGAACCGCCGGTTGACACGATGATGCGCTGGTCCTTCTGGATGGCCCAGTTGTCGGCGGCGTCGGCGGCGGTGAGGGTGTAGCGCCTGATATTGGGGTCGTAGCCGAGATCGAGCTCGACCTGCTGGAGGAGCCCGTAGGACGCGGGGTCGTTGCTGGTCGAGTAGAGGCGGTCGAAGGTTTCCGGCGGGACGAAGGGGAGCTCGGCGTCCTCGTCGAAGCGAACGCGACCGAGGGGCTCGAGGCCGTAGGAGAGCGTCATGAGCTCGCTGTCGCCGGCGAGGGTCTGGCGGAAGAGCAGCGCGACGCCTCGGTCGGGGCGGCGCCCGCCGGGAAAGTTCGCGTCCTCGCGGTAGCTGAGGCGCTCCGACAGCGAGAGGATGCGGTCCTCGCGGTAGGAGGCGTCTTCGAGGCGGATCTCGCGGACGAGGACGCGGCCGGGCACGTTCTCTCCGGCGGGCGCGGTGTCGGGCATGGCGATGTGGAGATTCTTGATCTCCGCGACTGGCGGGTCCCCGGTGGCGGGGACCTGGACCCTGAGCTCGATCCAGGAGAAGTCGGGGTTGGAGTGCGGCGGCGCCGGGACGAAGGAGTTCGGCTCGGCCTCGCTCGGGGCGATGAGATAGATCGTGTCGGCTTCCTGATCGACTTCCTGATATCCGGGGACGGAGCTCTCGGGCGGATCGTGATCGCGCGGCCACCGGTCGGCGATGGCCTGCTGGAGGCTGACGTCTGTCCAGTTGGCGAAGGTGAACACCAACTCCCTGTCGCGGCGCGGGATGTCTTCGACGAAGTTGAACGTGCCGGGCGGGAGGACGGGTCCGAAGCCGCCGGTGCTGCGCTCCACCTCTTGCGCGAAGGTGACGACGATCCGGAAGCCGGGGTGGAGGCGGCCGTAGGGGATGGGGCCGGAGAGGGTGTCCGGTCGGAGCTCCAGAGCTTCCAAATCTGTTTCCGTGAAAGGTTGACCGGTGAGCGGCGTCGCGCCGGGCATGCCGGGGTTGTTCCATGCGATGCTTGGGACATCGGCGGGGTCGGTCCACGGGACGCGGTAGATCGTGACATCGCGGGCCGGAGCGACGCCGAAGGAGGTCTGGTTGGACGCGTTGCCGTCGTCGGAGAGATCGAGCATCAGCGTCCCGGGGAGCGTCCCGGGAGTGATTCCGCTGAACGGGGCGGCGGCGACGGGGTGCCACTGGCCCTTGGCGAAGTAGGGCTCGCCGGGGATCGTGGGATCGTCATCGAGGGCGAGACCGGCGAATCGCTCGAAGCGGTCGGCGAGGAGGGCGCGGACGTTGTCGGCGACGCGCTGGGATGAGGTCTGGTCGCTGGCGAGCTGCTGCTGGCGCGCGGCGCCGGCGAAGAGCGTGGCGATGCCGAGGACGCCGAGGCCGAGGACGGTCGCGGCGATGAGGATCTCGATGAGTGTAAAGGCGCGTCGGGTCATGGCGATCACCTCCGCATCACGCGGCCGGAGTAGCGGGAGAAGTCGAGAAGGACGGCGTTGCGGTCGATCCAGCGGGAGACGTCGCGGACGAGGGCGTTGAGCTGGTCGGCGTCGTTTGAGGGGATGGGCGCGACGTCGCCGGGGACGTATTCATCGGGCCAGGGCGCCTGATGGTTGGGGTCGGTCAGGGCGGTGCGCAGTAGCCATGGTTTGGAGACGCCCGTACCGCGCTGGAGGTCCTGAAGATCGACGACGGCGAGCCGGGTGACGGCGCGGAGCACGACCTCGGGGTTGGGGCCGGCGGTCTCGTAGGCGATGGTGGGCGGGAGGCCGCCCTGCTGGAGGGTGCGGTCGCGCGGCGCGGCCTCGGGGTCGAAGCGGCTCGGGTTGTCGAAGGGTTCGCCGATCATGTCGGCGACGCTCGGGTCGGTGGCGACGGGGCCGTCGGGGAACTCGAGGTAGGCGTAGCCGGCCTGATCGGTCTGGGTGGTGTCGGCGCTGGTGGCGATGATGGAGCCGTTCGGGGAGAAGCGGATCATGAAGGACTGGGCGTGGCGCATGTAGCGGACGGCGTCTTCTGGAGTGGTCTCGAATCCCGGGATGGTCTCGGGGTTGTCGCGGATGATGCTCCAGAGGTCCTCGATCGAGATCTCGGCGACGTCGCGGATGGGGGCGCTGATGTCGCGCCCGCCCTGAACGGGGTCCATGTAGATGCGCGGATCGTTGCGCGGGGCGAGCCAGGGGTTGACGAGGATCTCGCTCTCGTCGGGGTCGGGGAAGGCGGCGCCGACGTACCAGCCCGAGGTGACGGTGTTGCGCTCGTCCGGGTTGTCGCCGCCATCGGAGATGACGCGGTCCATGAAAGTGGCCGAGCCGGAGAGGAGGGCGGTGTAGCCGCCTTCGGGGAGGAAGTGATGGCGGGAGAGGCCGAAGATCATGACGCCCGGCGGGAGGAGGATGGGGGTGGTGTTGGCGGCGGGGCGGAAGACGGTGGCGAACTGGCCGCCGGCGCCCGGCTCGGGGCGGAGCGCCATGGCGCCGCGTCCGGCCTCTTCGAGGATGAGCAGTCGGGTGCGGTGGTCGCCTTCTTGGTCGAGATCGAAGAGAACGGCGACGGCGGTTTGACGGTTGTTTGCGCGGGCGCGTTCTCGGGCGGCCTCGAGGGTGCCCGCGAGCTGGTTAACGGCGGCGGCGAAGTTGTTGGACTTCACGAGGCCGGCGAAGCCGGGGACGGTGAGGATCAGAATGATGATGATGATCCCCACGACGACGAGGAGTTCGAAGAGGGAAAAGGCTCGGCGGGTTGTCGCGCGCTTGCGAATCATGGGGATCACCGCCAGGTCGTGTTGAAGTCGTCGGAGAGATCGGGGGCGTCGGGCTCGTAGGAGTAAACGTTGTCCTCGAGTCCGGCGACGGCGCGGTCGACGGCGTTCGCGTCGCGGGAGCCGTCGGCGGAAAACTCGGTGGTGGAGCCGTAGACGCCGTCGGGCCCGGCGCTCATGAAGTAGGGGCGGCCCTCGCGGCAGCGCCCGTAGAGGCGCTGGGCCGCTTCGTTATCCGGGTGGACGTAGTAGACGGTCTGGATGCCGAGGATCGGCCACGGCGAGAACCAGCCGTTGGGATCGGCCCAGGGGTCGAGAACGGAGGGTGTTCCGTCCGCGGCGTTGGGCCCGGTCGCGCCGGTCTGGGGCGTAGGGACGAGCCACTGATCGCCGAGGCCTTCGAGGATGGCGTCGACAGCGCCGATGCCGCGGGCCTGTCGGATGAAGACGGCGGCGTCGGGGTGGCGCGGGTCGTCCCGGCCGTCGCCGTCGGGGTCGATCCACATATCGGGATTGGCCATGTCGTTGACGCGCGAGCCGCTCACGTCGTAGGCGGCGCCGGGGGTGTTCTCGTAGCTCTCGCGGATGTAGGGCGGCCGGGCGTTGGAGTTCTCGGTCATGTACTCGGTGAGCGCGCGGTCGAGGGTGGAGAGGAGGTTCTCAGCCTGCTTGACCTTGCGGTCGCCGAGCACGGCGACGCCCGCGCCCGCGACCAGCGCGATGAGAACGGCGATGATCACGACGACGACGAGGAGCTCGAGGACGGTGAAGGCGCGGCGGGTAGATGTGAGCGGTGTGGCGTTCATCGCACGATCCTGATGTTGTCATCGAGGGCGAAGTCGAAAGCGGATCGCTTGGCCTGATCGCTGAGCATGAGGAAATCGGAGACCCAACCCGCGGCGCCGGCGCCCTGGGAGGCGAAGCCCGGGGGCGCGAAGCGGTCGTCGGGGCCGGCTGAGAGCAGGGCGTAGGAGCCGCGCTGGAGATCGGGGTCGAGGGAGGCGTCGAAGCTCGTGGCGCCGGGCGGGGCGTTGCGGAGGGCGTTCGGATCGACGAGCTCGGCGGGGACGTCGAGGAGCGAGGCGCCGGTCTTACCGGCGGCGCGAAGCGGCCAGTAGCGGTAGTAGCGGATGGGGTTGCCGTAGCCGTCGAGCACGACATTCATGCGTTCCCACGGCTGGCGCAAGCCCGAGGCCCCTTGGGCGATGTTGTCCTCGGGGAAGTCGTTTTCGGCGACGCTCGCGGGGCGGATGAGGTCGCCATCGGAGACGGCGACGTAGGGCCCGTAGGTCTGGCCGGAGTCCGGGACGCGGTGTGTGACGGCGGTTCGCTGGGCGGCGCCCCCCCAGGCGCGGTCGATGCCGGGATCACGGAAGCCGGGTCCGGCGACGCCGTCATGGCGAGCGGGATCGGTGGCGGCGGGGTCTTCGGGAGCGAGCTCGCCGACGCCGACGAGATAGACCGAGAGGGAGTAGAGCGAGTGGTATCGCTCCTGGCGGAGCTTCTGCGCGGCGTCGCTTCTCGACATGATGCTCGTGGCCCAGTCGGCACTGGATGGGCTGACGGAAGGGTCATCGAGGATCAGCGGCGGGATGTAGCCGAAGTCGTTCTCAAACTGGTCGATGGCCGAGACGATCGAATTCATGGCCGTTTCGGTTGCGACCCTGGACGCGTTGCGTCTGGCGGCGATGAACGCCGGCGCCGCGATCCCGATGAGCACGGCGATGATGACGATCACGACGAGCAGCTCGACGAGCGTGAACGCGCGGCCTCGGATCGGGTGGGCGGGACGGCGCATCACGAGAGGCTCTCGATCATCTTGACCATGGGCATGAACATGGCGACGACGATCGTCCCGACCATGCCGCCGAGGACGACGACCATGAGGGGCTCGATGAGCTGGACGAGCGAGCCGACGGCGACGTCGACCTCCTCGTCGTAGTTGTCGGCGATCTTCATGAGCATCTTGTCGAGGTCGCCGGTCTCTTCGCCGACGTCGATCATGTTGACGACGAGCGCGTCGCAGACCTTGGTCTCGCGGAGGGGGCCGGCGAAGCTCTCGCCCTCGCGGATGGAGTCGTGAACCTTCCCGAGGGCGCGCTCAAAGACCCAGTTGCCGGACGTTTCCTTGGTGATGTTGATGGCCTCGAGGATGGGGACGCCGGCGTTGATGAGCGTGCCGAGGGTTCGGGTGAAGCGGGCGATGATGGTCTTCTGCATGAGCTTGCCGAAGACGGGCGCCCTGAGCGCGGCCCAGTCGATCGCGGCGCGTCCGGGCGGGGTCTTGCGCAGGAGCTTGAAGAGGAAGAAGATGACGATGGGGGCGCCGAGGACGATGAAGGCGCCGGGGATGGGCTGGTCGGCGGAGAGCTTGCCGACCATCCAGTCGGAGGTGTGCATGAGGAAAAGGGTCAGCGCGGGGAGCTCGACGCCGAAGTCGGAGAAGATCTCAACGAACTGAGGGATGATGAAGACCATGATGCCCGTGAGGATGAGCAGGGCGACGAAGATGACGACCGCGGGATAGATCAGCGCGCCGATGACCTTCCGCTTGAGGGCCTGCGCCTTTTCCATGAAATCGGAGAGGCGCTGGAGGATGACGTCAAGAACGCCGCCCGCCTCGCCCGCGGCGACCATCTTGGTGTAGAGCTTGTCGAAGACCCTGGGGTGCTTGGCCATGGACTCTGAGAGCGAGGCGCCGCCCTCGACGTCCTCGGTGACGTCGATGAGCACCTTCTTGAGCTTGCTCGGCTTGAGCTGGCCCTCGAGAATCTGAAGGGATCGGAGCAGCGGGAGGCCGGCGTCCTGGAGCGTGGACATCTGTCGCGTGAAGAGGGTGAGCTGCTTGGCGGAGACGCCGCCGATCGCGATGCCGCCGCCGCCCTTCTTCTTCTTGGCCGAGGCGCCGCCCTTGGCGCCCTTCTTCTTTCTCGCCCCGGCGGACTTCTTGCCCTTGGTCTCCTTGACGGCGGTCGGGTAGTAGCCCTGCAGCTTGAGCTGCTGGATGGCTTCCTGGTTGCTGGCGGCCTCGACGTTTCCCTTCGTGGGCTTGCCGGTGGCGTCGAGCGCTTCGTAGGTAAAGACGGCCATGTGCTGAGGCTCCCGATTGAGCGTTGGGTCTGCGGGCGGGTCGGCGTTTACTCTTCGTCGATGGTTTCGCGGACGACTTCGTCGATGGTGGTCTGCCCGTCGTAGATGCCGCGGAGCCCGCTCTCGCGGAGCGTCTTCATGCCGCGTTTGCGGGCGAGGTCGCGGATCTGCGCGGTGCTGGCCCCGGTCATGACCATGTCGCGGATGTCGTCGTCCATGACCATGATCTCAAAGATGCCCATCCGTCCCTTGTAGCCCGAGCCGTGGCAGCTCTGGCATCCCTCGCCCTTGTAGAACTCGCGACCCTGGACGTCCTCCGGGGTGAGGGAGAGCTCCATGAGCTGCTCCTCGGTGGGCTGGTAGGCCGTCTTGCACTTGGGACAGATGGTGCGGACGAGTCGCTGGGCGATGATGCCCTCGATCGTGGCGGTGAGGAGGAAGGTCTCGAGGCCGAGGTCGATGAGGCGGACAATGGAGCTCGGCGCGTCGTTGGTGTGGAGCGTCGAGAACACAAGGTGGCCGGTGAGCGAGGCCTGCACGGCGATCTCGGCGGTCTCGAGGTCGCGGATCTCGCCGACAAGGATGATGTCCGGGTCCTGGCGGAGGAAGCTGCGTAGCGACTTGGCGAAAGTGAGGCCGACCTCGGAGTTGACCTGCACCTGGCAGAGCCCGTCGATGTCGTACTCGACGGGATCCTCGGCGGTGAGGATCTTCGTGTCGATGGTGTTGAGGGCGGCGAGCGCGGCGTAGAGCGTCGTCGTCTTGCCCGAGCCGGTGGGGCCGGTGACGATGACGATGCCGTTGGGCTTGTGGATGAGGCTGTCGACCGTCTCGAGATGCTCAGAATCGAGCCCGACGCGGTCGAGGCTGAGCTCGACGTTGGAGCGGTCGAGCACTCGCATGACAACGGACTCGCCGTGCATGGTCGGGAGGACGGCGACGCGGAGGTCGACCGGGTTGCCGGCGACGACGAGCTCGACACGTCCGTCCTGGGGCACGCGGCGCTCGGCGATATCGAGGTTCGCCATGACCTTGACGCGGGAGACGATGGCGGGCCCGAGATAGGCCGGCGGCGGCACCATCTCATAGAGCACGCCGTCGATGCGATAGCGGATCTTGAACTCTTCTTCGAAGGGCTCGAAGTGGATGTCCGAGGCCTTATCCTTGATCGCCTGAAGCAGGACGAGGTTCAGGAGCTTGATGACGTTGTTGTCGTCGGCGACCTCGAGGACCTCGTCGAGGTCGATGGAGTCGCCGCGATTGGCGAGGGCCGCGAACTTCTCGTCCTCGGCGAGTGAGCCGACGACGTCGGCGACGGACTCGCTCTTGGAGTAGTGCTTCTTGATGAGCTCGTCGATCCTGGCGGGGTCGGCGACCACGGCGTCGACCTTGAAGCCCATGAGGAGGCGGAGGTCGTCGACGGCCCGGAAGTTGTCCGGGCTCTTCATGGCGATCTTCAGCTTCTTCGTCCCGGCCGTGTGCTCAATCGGCACGACCTGATAGGCCTGGACGGTCTCGGCGGGGATGGCGTTGATGGTGTCGTCGTCGAGTTCGATCTCCGAGATGTCCTCGTAGGCGAGCCCGGCCTGCCCGGCGAGAGCTTCCTGGACGTCGCGCTCGGTGACGTATCCGAGCTCGACCAAGAGCTCTCCGACGGGCTTCTTCCGCTCCTTCTGGATGGCGAGCGCTTCATGCACCTGCTCGCGTGTGATCTTGCCCATCTTGGTGAGCACGCGACCGAGCTTGCGGTTCTTGAGTTCCGTGGGATCCATCGTCGGCATGAAGCCAATCTCCATCAGTGTGCGGAGACGGCCGCCCGCAGGCAGCGCATCCGCGATCTACCGTACGGGATCGCCGACGCGACGGATCCCGGAAAATTCGGCCCGAAAGGCCGACTTATTGTTATGACATCGAGCTTGTGATGGTGAATTAGGCGGCCTCTTCTTCGAGATCGAACTCGGCGCGGCCGACCCGTCCCCCCTGCTTGTGGACCTTCTCTGAGAGGGCGGCGGGGTCCTTGGCCCGATCGATCATCTCCTCGGCGGCGATCTTGCCTTCGGAGTAGAGACGCCAGAGGTGGTCGTCGAGGAGCTGCATCCCGAGCTTCTTGCCGGTCTGGATCGAGGAGTCGATTCGGAAGGTCTTGTTGTCGCGGATGAGGTTCGCGACGGCCGGCGTGTTCACGAGCATCTCGTAGGCCGCGACCATTCCCTTGGTGTCCACACGCGGGAGGAGCGCCTGGGAGAGCACCGAGATGAGGGTGGTGGAGAGCTGGATGCGGATCTGGTTCTGCTGGGAAACGGGGAACGCGTCGACGAGACGGTCGATCGTCTTGGCGGCGCCCGTGGTGTGGAGGGTTCCGAACACCAGGTGGCCCGTCTCGGCGGCGCGGACGGCGGCTTCGATGGTGTCGAGATCTCGCATCTCGCCGACGAGAATGACGTCCGGATCCTGCCGGAGGGCTCGACGGAGCGATTCGGCGAAGGAAGGAACGTCGGTCCCGACCTGCCGCTGGTTGACGACGGATTTCTTGTGCTGGTGGTAGTACTCGATGGGGTCTTCCATCGTGATGATGTGGCGGTCGTAGTTGGTGTTGATGTAGTCGATCATCGTGGCGAGGGTCGTTGTCTTGCCCGAGCCGGTGGGGCCGGTGACGAGGAACATGCCCCGAGGCCGCCTGATGAGATCCTTGACCATCTCCGGGAGACCGATCTCGTCGAAGGTGAGCAGCTTGTTCGGGATCAATCTGAGAACAACCGCGAGGTTGCCCTTCTGGCGGAAGACGGAGACGCGGAAGCGTGCGGCGTCGCCGTAGGCGAAGCCGAAGTCGCACCCCCCCTCCTCCTGAAGCTCCTGCTGGCTCTTCTCCGGGGTGATCGACTTCATAAGCGTGACGAGGTCGTCGGGGTCGAGCACCTTGGTCTGGAGGTTCCGAAGCTCGCCGGAGAGACGGAGCGTCGGCGGGCGGCCGACGGTGAGGTGGAGGTCGCTCGCGCCGGTCTTGACGACGGTGTCGAGCAGTCGGTCGATCTGGATGGTTGACATCGTATTCTCTCCTCAGAGCGCGATCGGGTCGGTGCATTGGATGGTTTGCGGCGTGATCAGGCGGCGACTTCCTCTTCCTCGGCCTCGATGCCTTCGGCCTGCGCGACGCGGGCGATCTCGGCGGGCGTGGTGACGCCCTTGAGGATCTTGAGCTTGCCATCGCCGAGGAGCGGTCGCATCCCGGAGGCAATGGCCGCCTGACGGATCTTGGCGACGGGGGCCTGATTGAAGGCGAGGTCGCGGACCTGAGAGTTCATCAGCATGAGCTCGTAGATGCCGCGGCGACCGCGGTAGCCCGTGGAGTTGCACTTCGAGCACCCGACGGCCTTGTAGATGGTGTTGTTTGCGAGCTCCTCGCGGGTGATGCCGCAGAGGCGGAGGTACTTGGGATCCGGGTTCTCGTCGGGCTCCCGGCAGTGATCGCAGAGCTTGCGGATGAGTCGCTGCGCGAGGATGGCCTGGATGGATGAGGCAACGAGGAAGGGCTTGACGCCCATATCGACCAGTCGGGTGATGGCTGAGGGCGCGTCGTTGGTGTGGAGGGTCGAGAAGACGAGGTGGCCGGTGAGAGCGGCCTGGATGGCGACCTCGGCGACCTCCTTGTCTCTGATCTCGCCGACGAGGATGATGTTGGGGGCCTGGCGGAGCATGGCGCGGAGGATCCCGGCAAAGGAGAGCCCGATGCCCTCGCGGACCTGGCACTGATTGATGCCCTTGAAGGCGTACTCGACGGGATCCTCGGCGGTGATGATCTTGCGATCGGGCGTGTTGAGAATGTCGAGCGCCGAGTAGAGCGTCGTGGTTTTGCCCGAGCCCGTGGGCCCGGTGACCAGAAAGATGCCGTTGGGTCGCTTGATGACCTTGTTGAAGGCCTCCATGGTGTCGGTCTCGAGCCCGAGGTTCTCGAGGCCGATGCGGACCGCTTCGGGGCGGAGGATGCGGAGAACGGTGGAGTCGCCGTGGTAGGCGGGGCAGGTCGAGACGCGGAAATCGATGGTCTGGTCGTCGACGGGGAGCTTGATGCGTCCGTCGAGCGGGAGGCGCTTTTCGGCGATGTTGACGCCGGCCATGAGTTTGACGCGGGTGATGAGCGCGTTCTGCATTCGCTTCGGGAGGTTGTCGCGTTCCATGCAGACGCCGTCGATGCGATAGCGCAGGCGGACGCGGTTGGCCATGGGCTCGATATGGATGTCCGAGGCGCGCATCTTGACCGCCTCGATGAGGATGCGGTTGACCAGCTTGATGATGGGCGCGTCCTCGGCGGCCTTGTCGATCGAGGCGTCGACGGACTTGTCGACGGAGCGGTCGATCGACTCGGTGACGAGCGACTGGTCGGCCTCGACCATCTTTGTTCCGGCGACCTTCGAGTCGATGTAGGCCTTGATCTGATCCCTCGCGGCGACGTGGGGCTCGACCTCGGTGGAGAGGCGGAATCGCAGGGCGTCCATGAGCTCGAGGTTCATGGGGTCGTGCAGGATCAGCTGCAGGCGCCCGTTCTCCTTGGAGAGCGGGAGAACCTGGTGCTTCATGATGAGTTCTTCGGGGATCAGAGACGGATCGATCCGCTCCTCAACGGCCTTGTCCCTGAGATCGGCGAACGGGAGACCGAACTGCTTGGCGAGCGCCTTGGCGACGGCGTCTTCCTTGACGAGGCCCTTGGCGACCAGCGCCTCGCCGATGCGCTGGCCGGACTGCCTGTCCTTGAGGACCTTTTTGACGTCCTCGGCTTTGGCCGCGCCCATGGCGACAAGGATCTCCCCGAGCTTCTTGCGTGATCGTGCCATCTGCGGTCGTTTCCCTTTCGCAACCCGTCGCGGCGCGCCCCTCAAACGAAGCGGGCGAAGCGCCCGACCAGCGGTCCATCCTGATGCGTTATGCTGGTCGTTTCAAAACCTACTCTAACGGGAACCAGAGCCTCCGTGACTTCATCGAATCAGCGCCGTTTTCGCCTTCTCGTCACCGCCGGTCCGACGCACGAACCGATCGATGAGGTCCGCTTCATCGGGAACCGTTCGTCCGGGCGGCTCGGAACCGCCTTGGTGGACGAAGCCGCCGCTCAAGGGTGGGACGTCACGCTGCTTCTGGGCCCCCACGCCGCTGAACCCAACGATACGTCGGTGAGAGTGGTTCGGTTCCAGACAACGGCCGACCTCGAAGCGCTGATGGCCGAGCACGCGCCCGCGTGCGACGTGCTGATCATGGCGGCGGCGGTCGCGGACTACACGCCGATCCTGGGGCAGAAACCGGGGCAGACTCCGAGCGGAAAAATCAAGCGCGGCAAGGGGGACATCATCTTGAAGCTGAGGTCGACGCCGGACCTGATCGCGGGCGAGGCGAAGCGCAAGCGGGACGATCAGATCTTTATCGCCTTCGCGCTTGAACCGAGGGACCGGCTGCTCGAGTCGGCCCGGGCGAAGCTCGAGCGAAAGGGCGTCGATGCGATCGTGGCGAACCCGCTCGAGACGATGGACGCGGACTCGATCGAGGCGGTGCTGCTCACGCCTGAGGGCGCTGCGGGGGACACTCAGGGGCCGATCTCCAAGACCGAGTTCGCCGGTTGGCTTCTCGGACGGGTCGGAACGCTGGCCGAATCGCGTCTGGCGGCCTCCGGCGAAGGCGTCTAGCGGCTTGTGTTTGCACTATGATCGGGCTCATGCCTGAGGCTTCGCGACACTTCATCGATTGGGGCGAGCCCTTGCTTCCGCGGGCGGCCGCGTGGCTTTTGGAGCGCGCGCCAAAGGACGCGATCGGACGTGATCTTTCGGACGTGCTCGTGGTGGTTCCGGGAGGGCGTGCGAGCCGGTTGCTGACGGGGTTCCTCGTCGATCTGGCCGAGGAGCGGAGCGAAGCGGTCGTGCCGCCGATGACGACGACGCCGCGGGGCATGGTGGATCGGCTGGCGGGGTCCGGCGGCCGCGACGCGCCCGAGATCGCGCGGCGCCTCGCGTGGTCGCGGGCGCTTCTTGAAGCGAGCGAGGAGGAGGTGGTCGGGCTGTGGGGCCGGCGTCTCGAGAGCGAGGCGGTGCGTCGGCGGTTCGCGAAGATGATCGGGTCCCTTTCCGATGAGCTGGCGCAGGCGCGGCTCCGGCTCGGGGACGTCGAGGCGCGTTTGGAAGACGCTCCGCCGGAGGAGGCGCCGCGGTGGCGGGCGCTGGGTTCGCTGCAGCGTCGCTATGAGGCGAGGCTGCTTGAAGGGGGCTTGGTCGATCCACTTCTTTCGGCGATGGATCGCGTGGAGCGGAGCGAGATCACGGCGGGGACGGCCCGCATCGTGCTTGTCGGCGTGACAGAGCTGACGCCCCTCGAGCGCGGGGCGATTCTCGCGAGCGGCGCGACGGTTGAGACGGTGACGCACGCGCCCGAGACGATGAGCGGACGGTTTGACGGGCTGGGCTGCGTTCACGTCGATGCGTGGGCGGATGCTGAGATCGAGCTGAGTGAGGATCAGATCGTGTTCGCGGAGGATCCGCGGGATGAGAGCGAGCGGGCGCTGGCGCATGTGGCCTCGCTCGGGGATCCGGTGGAGGCGAGCCGGGTGGTGATCGGCTCGCCGGACGCGGAATCGCTGGGCGTGATCCGGCGGCTCGCGGCGGAGACGGCCGGGGTGCAGATCCGTGTGGCGCCGGGGGACCCGGCGTCGCTGACGTTGCCCGGGCGGCTGCTTGCGCTGCTCGAGGCGCACGCGAGGGAATCGAGCTTCGATACGTTTCTCGCGCTGCTTCGGCACCCCGACGTCGAACACGCCGCGACCGCCGGAGCGAGCGGGCGAGCGGGCACGGATCGCTGGCTTGAGCGGCTCGATGAGATCCGTCACGAGAACGTGCTCCGTCGCGTCGATGCGGCGCCGGAGAGGTTGCCGGAACGTCGCGCAAGCGCTCTGCGGGAGGCGCGGGCGCAGATGGAGTCGCTGTTCGGCGACCTGGTCTCGAGGGCCGGTGAGCGCCGGTCGTTGGCTCGGTGGAGCGACCGGATTCGCGAGGCGCTCGTGAGCGTGTACGGCGACGAGGAACTCAGAAGCGACGACGAGGACGATCGGCGGGTGATCGAGGCGATGCGGGCGGTGGACGCCGCGCTGGAGGAACTGTCCGATGCGGGTGAGGGCGAGGAGGGCTCGGCCGCCGACGCCTTGGAGCTGGTCATGGAACGGGTCGACGGGGCGCCGATTCCAGAGTCTCCATCGGCCGATGCGATCGAGGGTCTTGGGTGGCTTGAGTTGGCGACGGATCCGTCGCCTCACGCGGTCGTGATCGGGATGACCGACGACTGTGCGCCCGGGGGACGGGCAAGCGATCCGCTGGTCCCGGATTCGCGTCGCGCGGCGCTTGGGCTCGTTGACGCTCGCGCTCGCGCGGCTCGCGACGCGTACCTGACGACGGCCCTCGCGGCGTCCCGGCACGTCGTGTTTATGGCGCCCCGGAGGACGGCTGAAGGCGAACCGGCGCGGGCGAGCCGGCTTCTGTTTCGCACGGTCGGGGCGCGTCTGGCGCGGCGCGTGCGGCGGTTCACGGAAGATGAGCTGGCGGCGGCGCCCCGGATCGCGTCGCGCCTCGAAGTGGGCGTAACGGACGGGTTCCGCGCGTCGCCAAAGGTCGGCGAGGGATATGTCGCGCCCGACTCGCTCCGTGTGACGGACTTTGGCGCGTTTCTGCGCTCCCCGGCGGCGTGGTATCTGGAGCGGATGCTGCGGCTGGAGGATGTCGAGGCGCCGCCGCGCGAGATGTCGCCTCGATCGTTCGGCTCGCTCGCGCATCGCGCGCTCGAGCTGTTCGGCCGGGATGAGACGTATCGACGGCTGACGGATGCGGCGGCGGTGGCCGAGGCGCTCTCGAAGCTGGTGGATCACGCGGCGAGCGAAACCTTCGGCCCACGACCGGCTGCGACCGTGAGCCTGCAACGCGAGCTGCTTCGGCGGCGGCTGGGGTTTCTCGCCGGTCACCTGGCGAAGCGCCGGCGGGAGGGGTGGGAGGTGCTGCACGTTGAGTGGGAGGCCGGGGACGGTGAGCAGGGCGTGCTTGACGTGGACGGCGTGGGGGTCCGGCTTCGGGGGAAGATCGACCTCATCGAGGCGCGCGGCGAGGAGTGGGCGATTCTGGATTTCAAGACATCGAGCAACGCCAAGGCCCCGGAGAAGACGCACTGGCGCAAGTCGAAGGGCTGGGTGGATCTGCAGCTGCCGCTCTACCGGCATGTCGTCCGCTCGCTCGACCCGCCGGAGATGATCCGGATGGGGCTTGCGTATGTCCCGACGAGCGAGGACGCGCCGGCGGTTCAGATGGCCGGGTGGGACGCGGAGACGCTGGCGGAGGCCGACGAGGCGGCGCGGGAGGTGGTGCGGGAGATGCGTCGGTTGGCGCCGCGAGCGCCTCTTGATCTGGGCGATCATCCGCCCGAGCGGGGCGCGCTCGGATTCGTGACCGGCGCCCGCTTCGAGGCGTCGGTCGAAGAAGATGAGGGGGGTGAGGCGTGAGGCGATCGGCCTCCCCCCACCGTCTGGTTCGCGCTTCTGCGGGCTCTGGAAAGACATTCCAGCTGACGAACGCGCTGATCGCGTTGCTGCTGCGCGGCGAAGAGCCGAGCGCGATCCTGGCAACGACATTCACGAAGGCCGCGGCCGGGGAGATTCTCCACCGGACTCTGGCTCGGCTCAGCGCCGCGGTGGTTGACGAAACGTCGCTCGCTGAAATCCGTCTCCACTGCGAGAAGAGAGCGACCGCGGAAGGCTGCGCCGCCACGCTCGATCGAGTGATTCGATCGCTTGATCGGCTGAGCGTCATGACGATCGACGCGTTCTTCCATCAGCTGGCGGGCGCGCACGCGCTCGAGATTGGGCTCGCGCCGGGATGGCGGGTGCTTGACGAGGATGAAGAATCGGATCTTCAAGCGCTCGCGGTGGAGCGAGCGCTCGAGCGGGCGACGGAGGCGGAGCGGATCGAGCTTCTGGCGCAGCTCCAGGGCGAGAAGCTCCGTCAGCGGGCGCACCACGAGCTGATGGAGGTGGTGAGGTCGGGGTACGAGACGTTTTTGTCGACCGATGAAGACGGCGCCGCCTGGGAGCGAGTCGCGGCGATTGGGCGCGAGCTCTCGGACGCGGAGCGGGATGAGGCGTTGTCGCGGTTCCTCGATCTCCCGATCCCGACGACGGCGGCGGGGAAACCGCGGGCGCATTACGTCAAGGCTCGGGAGGCGATCCGGGCGGCGGTCCAGGCAAGCGACCCGGACGGTTTCTTCGGTGCGTCCAGCCTTGTTTCCAAGTGCATCGAGGGCGAGACGACGTTCGCTCGCGCCGTTATTCCTGATGAGATGCGCGAGGCTCTGGCGCCGCTCATCGAGCACGCCCGGCGTGCGCTGACGGCGGATCACGCGGCGCGGACGCTGGCGGCCAGGCGGTTTCTCGAGCGGTTCGATGACGAGTATTCGCGTTTGAAACAGGAGCGCGGCGTGGCGACGTTCGCCGATCCGCCGCGGCTGCTTGCGAGGTCTCTCTCGGGCGGCGCGCTGGAGACGCTGTATTACCGGCTCGATGCGCGCATCCGTCATGTTCTGCTTGATGAGTTTCAGGACACGTCGATGTCGCAGTTCGGGCTGCTGGCGCCCATGCTCGACGAGCTGCTCTCGCAGGCAGATGGGCGGAGCGTCTTTTGCGTGGGCGACGTGAAGCAGTCGCTCTACTCGTGGCGGGGCGCGGAGCCGGAGCTGCTCGGGGAGCTCGGGAATCACTGGCCGGCGTTCGAGCCATCGACGCTCAGCGTGTCATGGCGATCGGCGCAGCCGGTGCTCGATGCGGTCAACGAGGTGTTTTCCCGGCTTCCGGATCGCCCGTCCTTTGCGGTCGACACGAGCGCAGACGCGACGAAGCGATTGACCGCGGAAGCGGCGCGGGACGTGGCGGCGAGCTGGCGGGCGTGGTTTGAGGAGGGTCCGCACGAGGCGGCGAAGGAGGATCTGCCGGGATACGCGCGTCTGAGCGTGGCGGCGGAGGACTACGACCTGGCCGCCGAGGATGGGACGCTGAGCCGGGCCGACGCCGATCGTGCGGCACTCAAGACGGTTGTGGATCGCGTGAAGGAGATACAGCAGGAGGCGGCGGGCGCGTCGATCGCGGTGATCGTTCGAAGGGGGAAGGATCTGCGGACGGTTCTTCACGCGCTGAAGCAGGCGAAGGTGGACGCCAGCGAGGAACGGGGCTCACCGCTGGCGGATTCGCCCGTTGTGGCGGCGGCGGTGTCGCTGCTGCGGCTGATCGATCATCCTGGCGACAGCGCGGCGCGCTTTCACGTCTGTTCAACGCCACTCGGTCGGGCGGTCGGGCTGACGAGAGCGTCTGATGCCGACGGCGGTCGCGCGGTCGCGCGGCGGCTTCGGCGGGAGATCGCCCGGCGGGGTCTGGCGGCGACGCTCCTCGACTGGAAGCGCCGGACGGCTTCGGCGATGGACGAGCGCGGTGCGGCGCGTTTCGATCAACTCATCGAGGCGGCGGCCGATCTCGATCGCGAGGCGACGTCGGGGGCGAGCGACCTGGCCCGCGTGGCGGAGGAGCGGCGAGTCGAGGAGGCGGGCGGGGCTCGGGTCCGCGTCATGACGATCCACAAGTCCAAAGGGCTCGAGTACGACGCGGTCGTTGTGCCGATGCTGGCGACGAACGCGTGGGGCCCGAGCGCGTCCGGTTATCTTGCGACGCGCGACGATCCGCTCGGGCCGATCACGCGGGCGACGCGATATCCGAGCGAGAGGCTGCGGGCGATGCATCCGGAGCTGCGGGAGATGTTCGCTCAGCAGCACCGACGCGGGGTGAACGAGGAGCTGTGCTGCCTGTACGTGGCGATGACTCGGGCGCGGCGGCGGCTCGAGATCATCGTTCCCGCGGACAAGGCGGGGCGGAACGCGGAGGCGCTCGAGCCCGAGGCGTTCAGGCTGTGTCCGGCGCATATCGTCCGCGGCGCGCTTGCGGCGGACGCTCCCGCGACGCCCTCGAAGCCCGAAACGCCTGCTGCGGCGCTGTGGGAGGCCGGCGACGCCCGGGCGTGGAGCAACGGGCTGACCGCCCGGGCGCCGGCGCCCGAGCGGGAGATCGTGCGGCTTCGTGTGGTGGGGCGAGCGCGACGCTCAGCGGGTCGGCTCGCGACCGCCTCGCCGTCGGGCGGCGCGGACGGATCCCTCCGCCTGAGGGATGTGCTCGGCAAGAGCGATCGAGCGGCGCGGACACACGGGAGCCTGATGCATCGATGGCTTGAGATGATCGAGTGGCTCGATGAGGGGACGCCGAGCGACTCGGAGCTGATCGAGGTCGCTGAGCGGGACGGATACCCCCGCGAATTTGTTGGGCCGGCGCTGGAGTCGCTCCGCGCCGCGATGGCCTCCGAGGAGATCCGCGCGGCGCTTTCCAAGGGGCCGTGGCTTGCCGCGCGCGACGGGGTCGATGGCGCAACGGCGCTCCGTGAGCGCGGTTTTGCGATGCGACGCGGCGAGGGGCGGAACGAGCGGATGCTGCGCGGTCAGATCGATCGTCTTGTGCTCGGGATGCGCGGCGGGCGAGTGACAGAGGCCGAGGTTGTGGACTTCAAGACCGACGCTCGCGCCGCGGAGATGAGCGATCACGAGCTTCTCACTCACGCGGAGAGCCATCGGGCGCAGCTCGAAGCGTATCGCGAGGCGGCGGCGCGGCAGCTCGGGCTCCCGGTGCGGGACGTCTCGATAACGCTTGTGTTCCTCGCAGCGGGCCGCGTCGTGCCGCTTTCGGTCGGATAACGGGCCCCCGCTTGCCTTACCGGCGGACGCGGGTATACTCGCACCATGACGTCTTTATGCAACTATGGTCCACTGACGCCAAAGACGGCCTTGCGGCGGCGGGGAGCGATCGATAAGGCCCTTGACGCCGAGCTCTTCAAGGCGATAGCCGATCCGACGCGGATCCGCCTGATCCGCTGCCTTGTCAAGTGCGACCGGGCGTGCTCGGTCACGGAGATCGCCGAGTGTTGCGACGTCGATTATTCGGTGGTCGCCCGGCATCTGGCCACGCTCGCGCGTGCGGGCGTGCTGGATTCGGAGCGCGAGGGGCGCGTGGTTCGTTACGCCGCGCGCTCGGAGACGTTGAGCGAACGGTTCAGGGCGATCGCTGAGGCGATCGACGAGTGGCGGCGCACGCCGCCGGAGGAGGGTGCGGCATGAGCGATCAGACGAAGCAGGACACGCGGGACAAGGTGCGTTCGGGATACGCGGAGATCGCCCGCTCTGGCGAGTGGGCGAGTTCGCCTTCGGCCTCCGACGACGGATGCTGCAGCGGCGGCGGATGCTGCGGGCCAGCCGTCGTTTCCGCGGAGGATGTGGCGCTTGCGGTCGGCTATGAGCAGCGGGACCTGGCGTCCATCCCCGAGGGCGCCAACATGGGGCTTTCGTGCGGGAACCCGACGGCGATCGCGTCGCTTGCCGAGGGCGAGGTCGTTGTCGATCTCGGATCGGGCGGCGGGTTCGACTGCTTCCTCGCGGGGCCAAGGGTGGGGGCGAGCGGTCGAGTGATCGGCGTCGACATGACGCCTGAGATGGTGTCGAGGGCGCGGGGCAATCTCGAGTCCTACCGGAAGCAGAGCGGTCTTGAGAACGTTGAGTTCCGGCTCGGCGAGATCGAGCACCTGCCGGTCGCGGACGCGAGTGTCGACGTCGCGATCTCGAACTGCGTGCTGAATCTGTCACCGGATCAGGAGCAGGTGTGGCGAGACCTCTTCCGTGTGCTCAAGCCCGGGGGCCGCGCGGCGGTGAGCGATCTTGCGCTGCGAGAGGCGTTGCCGGCCTCGATCGCGAGCGACGTGGAGGCGCTGGTTGGCTGCGTGGCGGGCGCGCGGCTCATCGAGGACGTTCGAGCCATGGCGGAGGCCGCAGGGTTTGTCGATGTGCGGATCGAGGAGAAGCCGGCGTACATCGAGTCGATGGCGCGCGAGGGGGACCCTTTGTACGAGAAGATCCGAAGGGAGCTGCCGGAGGACGCGACGATCGATCAGTATGTGACGAGCGTGGACATCACGGCGCGGCGGCCGGAGTGAACGGGACGGGTCGGCAGGTCCGGCGAAGGTAAAGCGGGTGGCGCGGCTGGCCGTTTTTCGTGAGGGAGAGGGCGTGCGGCTCGGCGTCCTCCCGGCGGAGGAGATCGAGCACTGTCGAGGCTCGTGCGGGATCGGCGAGAGCGCCCCATGCGACGACGGCGAGGTCGGTCGCGCGTGCGGCGGCGCGGATCGCGGCGTCATTGGCGGCTGAGCAGGGTCGCTTCGCCGCGAAGAGATCGCGTGGATCGGTCGCGCGGAGATCGTAGAGATTTACCGCGTCGAACCCGGCGAAGCCCCAGTCTCGCGCGAAGCCCGCGCAGCGGCGGATGGTGGGATCATCGCGCGCTGCATCGGCGGTCGAGGGATTGAGCATGACGAAGAGCGCGACGCCGCGGCCGGAACTCCAGCGTCGCCAGAGACGGCGACGGTAGCGACGAGTGCAATCGAACTCGGCCCCGGCGTCTGTGCAGCGGGTCACGAGACGGTCGCTCGGCGGATGAGGTCGTTGACCTGCTCGGCGTGGGTCCACGTGAGCAGGTGGGCACGGGCGTCGATCATCTCGCACTCGGGCGGCGGGCCCGGCGGCGGCGGGATGACGGGATCCCGGGTCGCGTGCGCGCCAAGCAGCCTGACGCCGGCGGCGCGGAGGCGTTCGAGGTCGGCGGCGGAGACGTTCCATCGAGCGGCCAGTTGAGCGTGACGCTTGAGTTGCGCGGCGTCGAGATCTCGGGCCATCTGGATCAGCAGGCGGGTCTGCTCGTCGGAGAGCGCGCAGCTACGGGCGAATCGCGGGGCGACCAGCGAGCGCGCCGCCCATCGCACGATTGGGTTCGGGATGAGCCGTGCGGCGGCGGCCTGTCGATCGAACCGGGGCGTGAGCTGCGCGGCCGTCCAGAGACCGGAGACGAGGACGATCCCGCGCGGCGACTCGGCGCCCTCGTCAAGCGCGCCGAGCGTCATCGTCAGAGCGACCTGGGCGCCGAAGGAGAAGCCGACAACGGTCGTCTCGCGCGTCCAGACGCCTTGTTCGATGAGGCTCCTTCGTAGCGGCTCGGCGAGGTCCGCGAGCTTGCGGGCGTTCGGCGCTGCAGGCCAGTCGGGGACGAGCGCGGAGGGGAAGGCGTCGAGCTGCGGCGCGAACAGGCGGCGGTCGGCGGCGAGACCCGGGAGACAGACGATGGGCGGGGTCACGGCGCGTGCTCCGGGCGCATGGCCTGATCGAGGAAGGCGAGAATGCGCGCGGCGGCGTCGTTCGCGGCGGTGCGCGACTCGAAGAGCCTGGCGATGCGGTCGAGCTCGGCGACCTGCTCGGCGCGGGCTTCAGTCGACGCGAGGAGGCGTTCGGCGGCGGCGATGGCGGGGGCGGCCGGGCCTTCGAGCGGGATGAACTCCGGGACGATTCTTCGTCCAGCGGCGAGGTTCGGGAGGGCGCGGAGCTCGGAGGCGATGAGGCGTCTTCCGATGAGCGCGTAGCCGACGGGCTCGACGCGGTAGACGACGATCATCGGGCGGCGGTGGCGGGCGACGCGGAGAGAGACGGTGCCGGAGCAGGCGATGACGAACCCGGCGCGTGCGATGGCGGCGTCGACGTCCGCGACAACGACCTCGGCGCCGGGCGGCCAGCCGGAGGTTCGCGCCGCGACGTCCCGCATTTCTTGCTCGGCGGCGGCGCTGACCGCGGCGACAACGGCCTTGAGGCCCGGGCGGGTGCGGCGGAGGGCGGCGAGGATCTCAAGCTGGAGAGGGAAGACGCGCTGGAACTCCTTCGAGCGGGAGCCGGGGAGGAGCGCGACAACGTCTGGGTCGCCTTCGGGGCCTGGCTCGAGCGGATCGTCGAACATCGGGTGCCCGACGAACTCGGCGGGCACGCCTCGGGCGGCGAACCACTCGGGCTCGAAGGGAAGAAGGCAGAGGACGAGGTCGGTCAGCCGGCGGAGCTTGCGGACGCGCCAAGCGCCCCACGCCCACATCTGCGGCGCGACCACGTGAACGATCCGAGCGCCCATCGCCCGCGTGATCTTGCAGAGGGGGAAGTTTGCGGCGGGGGAGTCGGTCGGAACGTGGAGGTCGATCGGACGATCGGCGAGGATGCCGGCGATGCGCTCGTTGAGCTCCATGTGGTCGATGATCGTGCGGAGGCCCGGGAGACCCATAACGGGGTTCTCGGTGGTGATCTCGAGGACGTCGGCCCCGGCCTCGGCCATTTTGGGTCCACCGACGGCGATGAGTTTCAGATCGCGACGCTGGGCGCGCAGCGCGCGGATCACGGCGGCGGCGAGGTCGTCGCCCGAGGGCTCGAAGGCGGAGAGGAAGACGGTGGTCGGTCGGCCCGGTGCGGTCACGAGCGGACTGAAGCCGATGCGGCTTGGCGTGTCAACTCGGCTTTTCAGGAGCCGGCGACTCTCCCGTATACTCCGCCCCCTTCTTCCCCCCACTGCGATCCAAGGATGCGCGATCATGAGTCAGACCAGCGGCTACCGGACCCATCACTGCGGCGAGCTTCGGATCGAGCATGCCGGGAATCGCGTGACCCTTTCGGGATGGGTCGATCGACGACGGACGCAGGGCAAGTCGCTGGTCTTCATCGATCTTCGCGACCGGGAGGGGCTGACGCAGCTCGTCTTCGACGGTGAGGACATCGACGATCAGGCGACGCTCGAGGCGGCGGATCGGTTGCGTTCTGAGGACGTGGTTCGCGTGGTCGGCACGGTCCAGGAGCGCGACGGGGGCAAGAACCCAAAGCTGTCGACCGGAGAGATCGAGGTGCGCGTCGAGACGGTGGCGATCCTGTCGAAGGCGGAGGACCTTCCCTTCCAGCCAACGGACCGGGAGACGCTGCCGAACGAGGAGGTTCGGCTCCGTTCGCGGTATCTCGATCTTCGGCGCCCGGCGATGCAGAGGATCCTGCGGACGCGGCACGAGGTGACGCAGTCCGTGCGCCGGTATCTCTCGGATCGTGGGTTCCTGGAGATCGAGACGCCGATTCTCTGCCGGAGCACACCGGAGGGAGCGCGGGACTTTCTTGTGCCGTCGCGGCTTCAGCCGGGGGAGTTCTACGCGCTCCCGCAGAGCCCGCAGCTGTTCAAGCAGATCCTGATGGTGGCGGGGGCCGAGAGGTATTTCCAGATCGCGCGGTGCTTCCGGGATGAGAACCCGCGGGCGGATCGGCAGGCGGAGTTCACGCAGATCGATCTGGAGATGTCCTTCGTGACACAGGAGGACGTGATCGGGCTGATGAGCGACCTGTTCCGGAAACTGTGGAAGGATGTTCTCGACGTGGAGATCGGGGAGATCCCGCGGATGAGCTACGCGGAGGCGATGGAGCGGTACGGGATCGACCGGCCGGACACGCGCTTCGGGCTCGAGCTCGTTGATGTGTCTGACGCGGTGAAGGGTTGCGGCTTCCGTGTGTTCGACGGAGCGATCGAGTCCGGCGGCGTGGTGAAGGCGATCCGCGTCCCGGGTGGCGCCGAGCGGCTGACGCGGAAGGTGATCGACGGCTACACGGAGTGGATGAAAAACCAGTTCGGGGTCGGTGGCCTTCCGTTTACGAAGGTCGAGGGCGGGAAGCTGGCTTCGGGCGTGGCGAAGTTTCTGGATTCGGTGCAGGAGCGACTGATCGAGTCGACGGGGGCCGAGGACGGTGACGTGATTCTCTTCGGCGCCGACACGCGCGATCTGGTGAACAAGTCGCTGGGCGAGCTCCGGCTGAAGGTGGCGCGCGATACGGGCGCGATGCCGGCGTGGGGCGAGAAGTGGGACTTCGTGTGGGTCGTTGATTTTCCGGCGGTTGAGTGGGACGCCGAGGAGGAGCGCTGGGACTCGCTGCATCACCCGTTCACGGCGCCGCACCCGGACGATCTGAGCCAGCTCGACTCGGACCCCGGCTCTGTTCGATCGCTGGCGTACGACCTGGTGCTGAATGGATCGGAGGTTGGCGGCGGATCGATCCGAATCCACAACACGGAGGTGCAGCGGAAGATCTTTGGACTGCTCGGTCTGACGGAGGAGCAGGCGAAAGCGAAGTTCGGCTTTCTGCTCGATGCGCTTCGTCGCGGGGCGCCCCCGCACGGGGGGATCGCCATGGGTCTCGACCGTCTGGTGATGCATCTGTGCGGGACGGAGAACATCCGGGACGTGATCGCGTTTCCAAAGACGCAGACGGGGGCGGATCTGATGACAGAGGCGCCGAGCCCGGTGGATGAGGCGCAGCTGGCGGAGGCGCACGTGATGCTGGCGCCGTCGGCTCGGAAGGATTGAGCGCGGGCCGGTTTGCGTTGCCAAGAGGCGTCAGCCGAAGGCGGCTTCCTTCTCGCGGTCGATATCCGGTGCGAGCCTCGAGATGACGCGCGCTCCGATGGAGTCGCCCCAGACGTTCACAGCGGTTCGGCACATGTCGAGAATGCGGTCGACCGGGAGGATGAGGGCGATGGCGCTTTCGGGGAGTGTGGGCTTGCCGGCCCCGGCGAGCGAGGTGTTCACGGCGGCGATGATGATCATCATGATCGGGATGCCGCCGCCCGGGATGCCGGCGGCGCCGACGGCCGAGAGCGTCGCGGTGAGGACGATCACGAGGTACTCGGCGAAGCTGAGATCGATGCCGTAGGCCTGGAAGAGGAAGATGACGGCGATGCCCTGATAGAGGGCGGTGCCGTCCATGTTCACGGTGGCGCCGAGAGGGAGGACGATGCCGGCGGCTCGGCGCGAGCAGCCGCCGTTGTCCGAGGCGGTCTCGATGGTCACCGGGAGGGTGGCCATCGACGAGGAGGTTGAGAACGCGGTGATGAGGGCCGGGCGCATGTTCCAGAGATAGCGGTACGGGTTGATCCGCGTCAGGAGCGCGAGCACGGCTGGGAGCGAGACGAGCGAGTGGATGAGGAGGCCCGCGAGCACAACGAGGATGTATTTGCCCAACGACTCGAAGAGCGTCCCGAAACCGACCTGCCCGACGGCGGCGGCGACGAGGAAGACGACGCCCAGGGGCATGAGCCAGAGGACCCAGCGGATGACGGTCATGAGGGCCTCGTGGAGGCTCTCGACCACCTCGATGACGGGTCGGGACTTCTCACCGTTGGCGACGAGCGCGACGCCGAGGAGGATGGTGGCGGTAATGACCGAGAGCGCGGCGGCGTCGACGGCGGCGCCGAGAAAGTTGTCGGGGATCATCTGCCGGAGCAGTCCGACCCAGGCGGAGCCGAGCCCGCCTTCGGGGGTGTCGATCGGCGGCGGCTGAGTGGCGTCGACGAGCTGATCCGGTGGGAAGCCGCTGCCGGGCGTAAAGAGCGCGGCGAGTGAGACGCCTGTGGCGACCGCGAGGATCATGGTCGTGACGTAGAAGAGGACGGTGGCCCCGCCGATGAGACCGAGCTTCTTAGGGTCGCCGACGCTGGTGATCCCGGTGAGGACGCTCGTGAAGACGAGCGGGATGATCATGAGCTTGAGGGGGCGGATGAAGACGAGGTCGCCGGCGATGCGCCACGGCTCGACCTTCTCCGCGACGGCGTCAGGCGTCGCGCCCTGCTCGTAGAGAAAGAACTGCCCGATGAGCGCTCCGAGAACGAGCGCGACGAGCACAAGAATCGTGAGCAGGTTGGTCGACTTCCGCATGAGCGGAGTCTAACGCCTAGCCGGCGAAAGAGACGGGGCGGGGCGCGAGGTCCAGATCGGCGACGAGGCGTGCGTTGGAGCAGGCGTTGTCCTCGCTGGCCATCTGCACGTCGGAGAGGCAGAAGGGAAGGAGCTGATCCATCCGCACGATGCTGGCGACGCGGGCCGTGATCTCCCCCACTTCCGCGGGGATGCCCCAGACGGGGCGGGCCTTGCCGGGGATGGTCTTGCGGATCTCCTCGAGCATCTCGGGCCACTCGTAGCGCGTCGGCCCGCCGATGGGGTAGACCTCCCCGATGGCGTCTTCGCGCTCGATCGCCCGGCAGAAGGCCTCGGCGACGTCCTCGACCATGACGGGCTGGACGACGGGCTTTTCGCTCGTGCCGGGGATCGGGGCCTCCTTCATCATCGCTCGGGGCGACTCGAAGTAGGGCATGAAGAGATAGGGCTGCTCGTCACCGGTGGCCCAGCCGCGGGCCATCTGGAGGAACTCCCCATCCGGGCCGATGACGAGCGAGGGCCGGATGATGGTCCAGTCGAGGCCGGAGGCGCGGACGGCCTGCTCGGCGGCAAACTTCGTCTGGTGGTAGGCGCTGCGGGCCTCTGGTCGGGTGCCGAGGGCGGACATCTGGAGGTAGCGGGAGATCTCCGCACGCTTGGCGGCGCTGATGGCGTTCTTCGTGGCCTCGACGTGGAGTCGCTCGAAGGTGACGGCGGGACGCTTCTCGCATCGGATCCCGATGAGGTGAACGACGGCGCCGGCGCCGGCGCAGAGCTCATCGAGGGACGCGGCGTCGAAGATGTCGCCCTCAACGATCTCGACTTGGTCGCTCTGCGGGAGGACGCGGCCGGCTTTCCTGGCGTCTCGCGCGAGAGCGCGGACGGGTCGTCCGCGTTCGACAAGAGCCTGCGTGAGGTATCGACCGATGAATCCAGTGGCGCCGGTGACGGCGACGGGCGCTCGATTGGTGGCGGCGTCGTTCATGGCGGCGAGTGTAGCGAGAGGCCCGATTGACGGGCGGCGCGCGAAGGGGACAATCGACTCATGGTCAACGCCTGGCATCTTCTCGCGGCCGCGCCTTCGGGTGAGGGGCCTTCGCTCGGGTTTGAGATGCTGGCGACGCTTGCTGTGGCGGCGGTCGTCGCGCTCGTGGCGCAGCGGTTCAGGCTGGCGGCGGCCCCCGCTTTTTTGCTCGCGGGGATCGCAGCGGGGCCGGGCGCGATCGGCGTCGTTTCGAGTTCGGAGAACCTGACTGAGATCGGGCACGTGGCGACGATGCTTCTGCTCTTTGGGATCGGGCTCGAGCTCCGGGTCGACCGTTCAGGCAACTGGGGCGACGGCGCCAGGCTGGCGGGGGCGGGCGCCCTCTCCTGCGCGATGTGCTCTCTCGTCGCGTGGCCGGTGGGATTGGCGTTCGGCCTGAGCTGGGGCGCAGCGCTGGCGGTGAGCATGGCGATGGCGCTCTCATCGACGGCGCTGGTGCTGCGGTCGCTGACGCTTCGGCGCGAGCTGCGGCGGCCGCATGGACGCGCGTCGCTTGTGGTGCTGATCGTTCAGGATCTGGCGGCGCTGGCGATGCTGGCGATTCTGCCGTTGCTCTCGCCCCGAGAGGGAGCGAGCCTGAGCGAGATGGCGACGGGGTCGGCGATCTCGATCGGCGGGGTGGCGGTTCTGATCGTGCTCGGGAAGCTCTTCGCCGGGCGACTTCTCCATGAAGCGGCGCGGGGACCCGAGGGTTTGCAGCTCATGACGATCGTGGGCGTCGTGATGGCGGTTGGCGCGGGTCTGGCGACGCAGGGGCTCGGGCTGAGCCCGGAGCTCGGGGCGTTCATCGCGGGGTTCCTGCTGGCCGATACGCCGTTTCGTCATCAGATCGCGGGCGCGGTGGCGCCGCTGCGGGATGTTCTTTTGGCGGTGTTCTTCACCAGCGTGGGGATGGCGGTCGATCCGCTCCTGGCGCTCGAGTTCTGGTGGGTCGTTCTGCTTGCGGGCGCGCTGGTCTTTGTGATCAAGGCGGTCGTGATCTCGGGATCGCTTTGGGCGCTTGGATCATCGGCGTCGACCTCCGTGCAGTCCGGGATCGGGCTCGCGCACGGCGGCGAGTTCAGTCTCGTTGTGCTGACGGCGGCGGCGGGGCTCAACGTCATCACGCCGACAACCTTCGCGCTTGGCGTGACCGTCATCGTCATCAGCCTCGTGCTGACGCCGGTCCAGATGCGCATCGGCCGTTCGCTCGCGCCGCGCGCGACGAGATGGCCGGCGGCGCCGTGGATCAAGGCGCGGATCGACGAGGCTCAGGATCACACGCAGACCGAGGATCACGTGATTATCGCGGGGTTTGGGCCGGTTGGGCGGGCGCTGGCGGAGCAGCTTGACGCCGAGGGCGTGCCCTTCGTGCTGATCGATCTGAACCCGGACACGGTGGTCCGGCAGGAGCGGCGGGGGCGAACGGCCGTCTACGGCGACGCGACGAACGCGGAGGTGCTGGAGTCGGCGGGGATCCATCAGGCGGCGGCGCTGGCGCTGACGATCCCGGACGACGACGCGGCGGTGCGGGCGTGCAACGTGGCGATCCGGCTGGCGCCGACGCTGTACATCGTCGCGCGGCTCAACTCGCTTGGGAAGGGAAACCTGGCGCGAAGCTCGGGCGCGCGCGAGGTGGTCGTAGAAGAGATCACGGCGGCGAAGTACGTTCGCGACGCGGTGATGAAGGAGCTGGCGGGAAGGAAGTCGACCTAGACGATGGGCTCGGAGCGCTCCCGGCGGTTGGCGTGGGCAAGAGACGATCGACCGTGCTTAGGCGGTCTGCATCTCGGGTTGCTCGGCGAGCCAGCGTTCGGCGTCGAGGGCGGCCTGGCAGCCCATGCCGGCGGCGGTGACGGCCTGGCGGTACTCGTGGTCGGCGACGTCGCCGGCGGCGAAGACGCCGTCGATGTTTGTGCGGCTCGATCTGGAGTCGAGGCGGATGTAGCCGGCGTCGTCGAACTCGAGGCCTGAGCTCTTGAGGAAGCCGGTCGCGGGGGTGTGGCCGATGGCGAGGAAGAGACCGGCGACCTCCATCTCGGATTCCTCGCCGGTCTGGGTGTCCTTGAGCTTGACGGCGGTGATCATGTCGTCGCCCAGGACGTCGGTGACGACTGAGTTCCACCGCACCTCGGCGTTGGGCTGGGCGAGGAATCGCTCCTGCATGACCTTGGACGCGCGGAGCTCGTCGCGGCGGTGAATGACGGTGACGGTGCTCGCGAACTTGGTGAGGAAGGTGGCCTCTTCCATCGCGGTGTCGCCGCCGCCGACGACGGCAAGGTGCTTCTGGCGAAAGTGCGGGAGGGCGCCGTCGCAGACGGCGCAGGCGCTGACGCCGCCGCCGATCTGGGCGAGGCGCAGCTCGTTCTCGAGGCCGAGCCAGTTGGCGGTGGCGCCGGTGGCGATGATGACCGCTTTGGCCTTGACGGTCTCGCCCGTTGAGAGTTCCAGCGTGAAGGGCCGCTCTGAGAAGTCGACCTTTTCGACATCGAGTTGATGCACGGTCGTGCCGAAGCGTTCGGCCTGCTTCTGGAACATCTGCATCATCTCCGGGCCGGTGACGCCGTCGGGGAAACCGGGGTAGTTCTCGACCTCGGTGGTGAGCATGAGCTGGCCGCCCGGGAGGACCGGGGCGGGGTTCTGCTTGGGGACGCCCGAATAGACGACCGGATCGAGATTGGCGCGGGCGGCGTAGATGGCGGCGGTCCACCCGGCGGGGCCGGAGCCGATGATGACGAGGTTGTGCGGTTCGGGCATTGCGTCGATTCCTTGGGTCGGTGTCGGATGGACGAACCGCCTCGGCGGCGCGTTTATTCGTCGTCAGTTCGAGACGTGTTCGCGGACGAGCGTGAGCACGGGGGGCCAGTAGATGATGTCGGCGCCGCCGATCCCGACCTCGCGCGCGAAGTCGAAGACGGCGTCCTCGCCGACGGAGTAGATGACAAAGTCCGTCTCATCGAGCTCGACCGTGAACGTGATGGCGTCGCGGTCGTTGGCGAGCCGCTGAAGCCTCGCGGCAAGCGGCGCGCCCGCGCGGGCCTGCGCGGTGGCGAGATTGCGGACGGGGCGCATCTCGGCGCCAGCCGGGAGGACGCTGGGGTCGGATCCTCGACGCGCGCGGCGGCGCGAGCGCCGATCTTCTTCGGCGCCGAACCACTCGCGGATGTCCTTCCAGTCTGGCGAGTTGAGCGCGATGAGCGCCATCTGCAGCGCGAACCGGCGACGCTCCGCGGGGTCGAGGCCCTCGACTCGCCCGGCCAGGTGTGCGGGGATCAGACGATTGATCTCGTCCTCGCTCATCTCGGCGATGCGCTCGTCGACATTGCGAGGCTCGATATTGAGACTCGTGAGCGCCGCGACGAATGTCGCCACGGATTGCACGGCGTCGGCGTCGGAAAAACGCGTCGCCGCCTGCACGTCGATCAGGTTGGAAATGAGGAGGTCCGGACTGTACTGGACGCGGATCTCGTGTGGACTCGGCGTCTCGCGGGGCCCCCAGCGCTGATCGCGGATGGGCACGAAGTATCGCATGAGCGTGGCTTGCTTGGGGTCGTACGGATCGACGTCGATCTCCCGGATATACGCCGGCCGGATCGCGACGAGCGGGCTCGGCCAGGACCCGTACTTCTGCCGATAGGCCATGACGCCGATGCCGAGCTTTGTTCCGGCAAGGGCGGACCGGGTTCTGCGCCGAAGTTCGAAGAGGATGTCTGCTGGTCCTGCCGCCATCATGATGAGGCCGAAGCGACTCGGGTCGACGGTGAGATAGGTCGAGGGTCGCTCCATGATGATGTCGTACGGGTTCAGGGGCCAGCGCAGGAGCCAGTTGGCGTAGATGCTGTCGATCATGTCGAGGGTTTCGTAATAGCCGGCGTGAGACTCGGCGAGGGCGGCGTCGGCGCCGGGCATCGCGGAGTTCTCCGCCGCTTCCTGCAGGCCGCCCACGACGGTCGAGAAGGCGACCGGGTCGACATCGCCGAGGCGCTCGAAGGCGTCGAGCACGGCCTGCTGAGCGACGATCCGCCCTCCCTCCGGGAAGCGGAGCCGCTCCATCATGAGCGTTCGATCTTCGAGAAGACGGATGGTGCGCCGGGCGAGGCGATCGTCGAACATTTCCGGCGTGCGGTAGGAGAGGTCGCGCAGCTGCTCGAGAGCGGTGATCATGAGCGTGTAGCCGGCGGCGGACTCGGCGACGAGCGGCCGGTCCGCGATCTGACGCCCGAGGCGCACGAGGGCAATGAGCCGCTCCGCGGCGTCGCTGTGCTTCCCGGCTTCAGCGAGACGGTTGGCGTCGATCCAGACGAGCGTCGAGAGCGTTTCGATCGCATCGAAGTAGTGGAATCTGGCCCGGTAGAGTTTGCCGTCCTCGAGTTCGATCCAGAACCCCGCCCCGCGGAGGTCGGCCGGCGCCGCGGTTCCGTGGGAAAGCGCGAAAACGTTGTTTTCGCGTCGATCCGTCGCGTTCTCGAGCGCCCCGAGAACGGTCTGCTGCGGCTCGGCGGCGGCCCAGGCGGCGGCGGCCTCCCACTCGGGATCGCCCGGGATCAGGAACGCGACGTTTTCCATCGCCTGCACCCCCGCGGGGGGCGCTTCGGCGCGAGCGAGCGCCCGTCCGATGACAAGGTCGCTCCGCTCATCCTCTGGAACGGCCGGGAGAAGGCGCTGAAGCTCACGGAGCGGGTCCGAAAACCCGGCGAGCGGATCCTCTTGCGCCGCCGCGGGCGCGGAGAGCAGCAGGTGAAACAGCGCGAGCAGGGCGGGGAGAACAGAGCGTCGGAGCATGTCGCCTCCGGGCGAATGGGATGGTTGAACGTCTGCCGTCGCGGCTTTGCGGCGGAGCGGGAAGCGTACCAGCACGTCCCGGGAACTTCGACGTACACTCCTCGGTCCGGGTTCCGGAAGAGATCGGGCCCCGAGTTTCTAGAGGAGCGCTCGAGATGATCGTAGGTGTGCCGAAGGAAGTGAAGGCGGATGAGTATCGGGTGGGATTGCTGCCCGTCGGGGTTGAGCTGCTCAGACGCGACGGGCACAGCGTGATCATCGAACGGGGCGCGGGCGACGGCTCCGGGTTCGCGGACGAGCGATACGCCGAACAGGGCGCCGAGATCGTTTCATCGGATGACGTGTGGTCGCGGGCGGACCTTGTGGTGAAGGTGAAGGAGCCGCAACCAAGCGAGATCCCGCTGATGCGCGAGGGGCAGCAGGTCTTCACGTACTTCCATTTCGCCGCGAGTCGCGAGCTGACCGAGGGCTGCCTGAAGCGTGGGATCATCGCGTGCGTGTACGAATCGGTTGAGGCGCCGGGCTTCAACGGGGGCGTGACGCTGCCGCTGCTCACGCCCATGAGCGAGGTCGCCGGGAAGCTGAGCATCCAGCAGGGCGCGAAGTACCTCGAGCGCCCGCAGGAGGGCCGCGGCATTCTCCTCGGGGGCGTGCCCGGAGTGGATCGCGGGAAGGTGGTGATTCTTGGCGGCGGCGTGGTCGGCGCAAACGCCGCGAAGATGGCGGCGGGTCTCGGCGCCGACGTCTCGATATTGGACGTGAACCTCGAGCGCCTGCGCCACCTCGCGGACATCATGCCCGCGAACGTGACCGTGCTCTATTCGGACGTGCACGCGATCCGCCGGGAACTGGAAGCGGCGGATTTGGTGATCGGCGCGGTGCTTGTTCCGAACGCGAAGGCGCCGAGCCTGATCAAGCGCGAGGATCTCAAGCGGATGAAATCCGGGGCGGTGATCGTGGACGTAGCCGTGGACCAGGGCGGGTGCTGCGAGACGACGCGCCCGACGACCCACGGGAGCCCCACGTACATTATCGACGAGGTCGTTCACTACTGCGTGGCGAACATGCCGGGGGCAGTTGGTCGCACGAGCACGCAGGCGCTGACGAATGCGACGGTTCCGTGGGTGATCAAGATCGCCAACACGGGCGCGATGAACCTCGCCGCGAAGGACCGCTGGTTCGCTCCGGCAATCAACATGGCCGGCGGCCGGCTCTACACGGAAGAGGTGGCTCAGGCGCACGGGCTCGATTGGGAGCCGGCGCCTTGGGAAGACCCCGCGGTGGCGTAGCTCGCCGCCGGGCGTTGCGAGCGGGCGTGATCCTGAGTAGAGTCCCAGAGTCATCGGTCCCGCGGCTTGCCGCGGGCGAAGAGGGAAAGCGGTGAGAATCCGCTGCGGACGCGCCGCCGTGACGGGACGCGACGCTCGCCCAACTGCCACTGGCGTCTCACGCCCCACGTGAGAACCGCTGGGAAGGCCGGGCGAGCCGAAGAGCCCGAAGCCGGAAGACCTGCCTTTGACCGGGTGATTCGTCGCCCGCTCAGCCGCCCCTCGCGGTCCACAGGGGTCGGGCCGACTTCGCCGTGCGCGCGCCTCCCGCGACCCGGTTCCGGCCTGCTCCCCCACGCGGTGGGCATGAACAGGTCGGAGGCCGTCCCGCGCGAATCGGGACGCAAACGGGAAGAGACGTGAGTTATGCAACGAGTTGTTGCGACGTGCATCGCGTGCGCCGGCGCCCTCGCCGGGCACGCCGAGGCGGGATTCGATCCATACGGCGGACCGATCAGGGCGTTTGAGGCGCCGACGATCGCGGCGGGCTCCTTCGGCGTGGCCGGCGCGGCCCTTGCCGACGGCCGGTTGATCGCCGCGACGGGAACCAACGTGTTCGTGGAGACGTCCGTGGGCTCCGGGGACTTCGCGCTCGCCGCGACGATCGACGCGGCCGTGACGAGCGGGTCGGATCCAGCGTTTCTATCGGTGAGTCCGGACGGGCAACGCGTGGCGTTCGGCGCCGGGTTCGGACGGCCGATCGTTGTCTTCGACGCGGCGTCGCTGGACTCCGTTACGCCGGGTCTGATCACATCGGGGAGCGCGAGCGTGTTCGAGGTCGACCATTTCGGCGCCGCATGGCGGAGCGATGGTTCGCTTGTTGTTTCCAACGCGGGCGGCGTCACGGAGATCGACGTTCTCACGGGCGACACGAACGCGCTTGTGACGAATATCGGCGGCGCGAGCGCGGGCGTCGCGTTCGACGCGGACGGGGCTCTGTACACGGCCAACGGCTTCGATCTCGAGCCCGGCGGGACCGTGACGGGCGAAATCCGTCGCTTCACCGAGGCGGAACTGGCGATGGGGCCCGCGGACTTCACCAGCGGCGGCGAGTTCGTCGCAGAGGTGCTCTCGGGATCGCCACTGAGCTTCGACGGGTTTGGCAACCTCATCATCGGCGGAGGCGATTCGCTGGCGGGCGATGTCGGATACGTCGGCGTGCTTGACCTCCAGACGGGGCTTCTCGCGGGGTACGACCCGCTCGGCACGGGCGACGCGTTCTATTCCGCCTTCGCCAACACGGTCACCGGCGAACTCATCATCCAGAACGGGAGCGATTGGTACGCCTACAGCGTCCCTGCGCCGAGCGCCTTTGCGCTTGCGCCGATCGCTCTCTTCGCGTGGAGGCGTCGCCGTGCGACTTGAGTCCGCGTGCTTGCTCCTGGCGGCGGCTCCAGCGTTCGCTGGCGACTTCGCGGACCGGGTCGTCTCGTACTCTCCCGCGCCGGGCCTGAGCGTCGGCGACCCGGCGTTCACCGATCCTTCGGCGGCGCTCGGTCCGCCCTCGGGCGTCGGACCGGTCGACGGGGCCGCGAGCGGCGTCGTGACGCTCGGCGGCTTCGGCGGCGAGATCCTGCTCGCATTCGACCAGACGGTGCTCGACGATCCCCGAAACCCGATGGGGCTCGACGCGGTCGTCTTCGGAAACGGCTTCTGGGCCTGCGTGAACGGCTGCGCCGGGACCGATCCGTCGCGCCGCTGGGCCGAGGCGGGCGTGATCGAAATCGCCCTCGACGTCAACGGGAACGGCCTGGCTGACGACCCGTGGTACGTCATCCGCGGGTCGTCGTTGCCTGAAGCGCCCGTCGAGGCGTTCCGGACGAAGAGCTGGCCGGGAGGGGTCGAGACGAGCGGTTACGAGCTGCCGGGTGAGTTCGTTCCTCCGCCTCCCTTTTTCCTCCTGAACCCAGGCGAGCCCGCCGAGAGTCACTGGGGGTACGCGGATCTCTCGCCGGTGCTGCCGGTTGGCGATCTCTCCGGGGCCGCGGGAGCGCCGGGCGAGGGCGGGCTCGACGATCCAGAGGACCTGGCGGGGATAGACGCCGGCTCCTTCTACACGTATCCCGACGATCCGCTGACGGTGGGCATCGATGCGGGGGCGCCCGGGGGAGACGCGTTCGACATCGCGTGGGCGGTTAACCCGCAGACAGGCGAGCCGGCGGATCTTCCGGGCTTCGACTTCATCCGCATCCGGACCGGTGTCGATGCGCTCCTCGGACCGCTCGGCGAGCTCTCAACCGAGATCGACGGCGTCGCCGACGTCCGCGCGCTCGGCGACTTTGACGGCGACGACCTCGTCGGGCCCGCGGATCTTGCGGCTCTTCTCTCGGCTTGGGGCGGGATCGATATCCGAAAGGATCTCAACGCCGACGGGACGATCGGCGCCGCGGATCTGGCGGCCCTGGTCGCGTCATGGGGAGGGGCGCCGTGAGACGTGGCTTTACGCTGATCGAGCTGCTGGCGACTGTCAGCGTGATCGGCCTGCTGATCGCGCTGATGGCGCCGGCGCTCGGGGGCGTCCGCGAAGCCGGGAGGGCCGCGGTCTGCATGTCGAACATCCGCCAGCTTCAGCTTGCGGCGATGCAGCATGCGAAGGACCACGACGACCGCTACCCGCCCGGCGCGCGGAACATTCTTCGGAACCTGCACCGCTGGCACGGTGAGCGTGACTCGCCCAGTGAAGCGTTTGAGCCGAAAGGCGGCGCACTCACGGACTACCTCGAGTCCGAGGCGGTGAGCGGCGCGATGCGCGAGTGCCCGACCTTCGCCCCGATCGCGCGGGAGCTGCGCGCGCGCGGGGTCGGGTTCGAGACCGGCTGTGGCGGGTACGGCTACAACAACGCGTTCGTGGGCGTGGTGCGGACGCGGGACGCCGCCGGGCGGTGGCGCGTGGCGTCCGATGAGACAGGCTCACGATCGACACGATTCCGCGACCCGACCCGGACCGTGGGCTTCACGGACGCCGCGCTGCTGACCGACGCGATTATCGAGTACAGCTTCGCTGAGCCCGCGGTCTGGCCGGACGCGCCTGGCTATTCGCCGGATCCATCGACGCACTTTCGCCACGCCGGAGAGACTTCGGTGGCGTGGCTCGATGGGCACGTTTCGAGCGAACGGATGACGCGGACAGTTCCCGGGTGGTACTCGGAGGGCCATTCCGGGGAAGCGGGGCTCGGCTGGTTCGGGGCGGCGACGGGCAACGTGCTGTACGACTACGACTGAGCCGCTCTTCGCGGCGGCCCGGATCGCCCGCACGCGGAGGCTGCAGAGATCGAGCGAGGCGCCTACACTCTCTTTTTCCCAGAAACGATCAATCGTTTCTCATCTCGCCAGTCGCAACTTTCCTTTGATATCAAGGACCTCAACACGATGAGCCTTTCGACGATTCGTCAGGACGCTGTCGCCGACATGCACCGCTGGCATAGCGCGATCAGGCATATGCCTCGGGAAGCGCGGCCCAAGAGCGTCTTCGCCGAAGATGTCTTCAGTATCCACACGATGCGCGAGTCGCTGCCCAAGAGCGTCTTCAAGGCGGTGATGCGCACGATCCAGTTCGGCGAGCCGCTCGACCCGACGGTCGCCGACGCCGTGGCGAACGCGGTCAAGGAATGGGCCGTTGAGCGCGGCGCCACGCACTACACCCACTGGTTTCAGCCTCTGACCGGTCTTACGGCCGAGAAGCACGACGCCTTCATCGAGCCGGACGGAGAGGGCGGGGTCGTTTCCGAGCTCTCGGGCGACCAGCTTGTTCAGGGCGAACCCGACGCGTCGAGTTTTCCGTCTGGCGGCGTTCGCGCCACCTTCGAGGCCCGCGGCTACACCGCGTGGGACGCGACGAGCACGATCTTCATCCATCGCGAATCGACCAACGCGACGCTCTGCATCCCGACAGTCTTCGTTTCGTGGACCGGCGAAGCGCTGGATATGAAGACCCCCCTGCTGCGCTCGATGGACGCGCTTTCGGCGCAAGCGCTTCGTGTGCTCGGTCTCCTCCGTGAATCCGATGGGATCAGCCGCGTCTCGACGACACTCGGCTGCGAGCAGGAGTACTTTCTCGTCGACGAGCGATTCTACTTTGAGCGTCCCGACCTCATGCTGTGCGGACGCACGCTCCTCGGCGCCGCGCCGCCGAAAGATCAGCAGCTCGAGGATCACTACTTCGGCTCGATCCCGTCGCGCGTTCTGGCGTTCATGGCCGAGTTCGAACGCGAGCTCTACACACAGGGCGTACCGATCAAGACTCGGCACAACGAGGTCGCTCCGGGACAGTACGAGGTCGCGGCGACGTTTGAGACGGCCAATGTTTCCTCTGATCACCAGATGCTCACGATGGAGAAGATCGAGCGTCTCGCCCCGAACTTTGGACTTCGTGCGCTGCTTCACGAGAAGCCGTTCGCCGAGATCAACGGCTCCGGGAAGCACAACAACTGGTCGATGGCGACGGACACGGGGATGAACCTCCTCGACCCGCGCGACGAGGCGCACTCGAACATGACCTTCCTGACGTTTCTCGCGGCCGTCATTCGCGCGACGCACCTGCACGGGGATCTGATTCGCAGCTCCATCGCGAGCGCAGGGAACGATCACCGGCTCGGGGCCAACGAAGCCCCCCCCGCCATCATCTCGATCTATCTCGGTGAGATGCTCAGCGACGTGCTGAACCAGATCGCGGGCGGCGGGGCGCCGGGCTCGACGAAAAAACGAGCGAACCTCGACCTCGGGGCTCGCACGCTTCCGCAGATTCCAAGACACGCCGGGGATCGGAATCGCACATCGCCGTTCGCCTTCACGGGCAACAAGCTCGAGCTCCGCGCGGTCGGCTCAGAGACCAACGTCGCTTGGCCCAACACGGTTCTGAACACGATCGTCGCCGACTCTCTCGCGTACGTCGCCGACGAACTCGAAAAGAGCCTCGGCGCCAAGCCGACGCCGGCGAAGATCAAGAGCGCGACGCAGTCGCTCCTCAAGAAGATCATCAACGACCACAAATCGGTTCTCTTCGACGGCGACAACTACTCGCAGGAGTGGATCGAAGAAGCCGAGCGACGCGGTCTCCCGAATCTCAAGGACACCCCCGAAGCGCTCACGGCGATGAAGCGGAAAGAGAATGTCCAGGTCTTCACGAAGCACAAGGTGCTCTCGAAGAACGAGCTCATGGCCCGACATGAGATTTTCTCCGAGCAGTACGTGATGACGCTCGACATCGAGGCGAAGACGCTGGTTTCCATGTGCCGGCGACTGATCCTCCCGGCGGCGTTTCGGCACCTCTCAGAGCTTTCAGAGTCCGTCGGCTCGACCGAGAGCGTCGACATCGACGCCGGGGAGATTCGCGCCGAGCTCGAGAGCTTCGTGTCGCTCGCCAGCAGGTTCCGCCGCGCGGTCAACGCGCTCGACGAGGCCATCGGCGCAAAGCGGCCGTCGGATCTCGCCAAGCGAACGACGCACATCCGCGACACCGTGATCCCCGCAATGAACGAGGCTCGCGATCTCGCCGACGAACTCGAGCATCGGGTGGCCGACGATCTCTGGCCCATCCCGACCTACCGCGAGCTGCTGTTCATAAAGTAAGCGAGAGCCGACGAACGACTCGCGATCGGCGGCCCCCCGGCGATCGTTTCTCATGCGCGGCGAGACCGGCGCGGTAGTCTTACCGGGCGTGGCCCCGTAGCTCAACGGCAGAGCGCTCGACTCATAATCGATGTGGTTGTCGGTTCGAATCCGACCGGGGCCATTGAGACCGCTTCGGGATCAGACGAACACGAAAGTCCGTTCCGCGCGACGCAGGAGCGTTTGGCTGAAGCGAGCCCTTGTCGGGGCCGATGAGTCGCGCGGAGGATCGGTTTCATGGGTCACGATTGTTCGTGTCGGTCGCCCGTCAGCTCGTGCGGGGAGGTTCAGGGCCTCGCGCTTCAGGCCGGGGCGCCCCCCGCCGCGGCCCGTCTGGCAGAGATGTTCTCGGGCGACGCGCGAGCCGACGGCGTCTTTTTTGTGACCGGCGATAACTTCATCGGACGCGTCTGGGAGGCCATCGCCCCGCTTTCGGTGATGGAGCGCGGCTCCATCCGCGCCGTGCCGATGCTGCCCGGTTGCGGCTTCGACCCATGGAGCGCCGCGCCGGTGGAACAGGTTCTCGCCCGGCTCGATTCGGACTGGTTCCCGGACGCGATGAATAATGAATCGTTCCGCTTCGTGTTCCAGCCCATCGTGAGCGCCGACTCGCTCATCCCCTACGGCCACGAGGCCCTCGTCCGCTCGGCGCCACCCGTCGAGGGCAAGTCCGCGGAAGAGATCATCCGGGCCGCCAAGGCCCACGACGCCCTGCTTCGCTTTGATCAGACCGCGCGGCGGATGGCGATTACGAGCGGCTACCCGAAGCTCTCGCACGATCAGCGGCTCTTCGTCAACTTCCTGCCGCTCACCGTGTACGACCCGAAGGTGTGCCTGCGCACGACGTTTGAGACGGTGAAGAGGATCGGCGCTGATTTCTCGCGGCTCGTCTTTGAGGTCGTCGAGAGCGAGGCGTTCCCCGACATCAAGCACCTCAAGAGCATTCTCGAGACCTACCGCGAGCATGGGGCTTGCGTCGGGCTCGATGACTTTGGCGCCGGTCATACCTCGATCCTGTTCATCGACGAACTCAGGCCGGATTTCCTCAAGCTCGACAAGGACCTCCTGCGCCAGGCGGTCGACACGCAAGAGCCCGATCTGCTGATCGCTCTGGTCCGTCACGCCAAGCAGCGCGGGATCGAGGTGATCGCCGAAGGGATCGAAACCGCGGCGCATCTCGACCTCGCGCGCGACCTCGGGGTCGACTACGTCCAGGGCTACCACATCGCGCGGCCGCAGGCCGAGCCGCTCGAGAAACTGAGCGACCAGGTTTCCGAAGCCGCGTGAGTCGCGGCCGAATCGGATGCGCTCAGGCCTTCCACTTGATGTTGCAGCCGGCGCTCGGCTTCTGATCCTTCGATGGCTGCTCGCCGCGCAGGACCTGCTCGATCGCGGTCCGGAGATCCTTGCCGGTCACTGGCGTCCCGCTCTCGGGCCTCGAATCATCGAGCTGTCCGCGGTAGGCGAGGCGGTGGTCTGCGTCGTAGAGGAAGAAATCGGGTGTGCACGCGGCGCCGTAGGCCTTGGCGACCTCCTGCGTCTCGTCGTAGACGTAGGGGAACGAAAAGCCCTTCTGCCCGGCGAGCGCCGCCATCTTCTCGGGCGCATCGTCCGGGTGCGTCGAGACGTCGTTGGAGCTGATCGCGACGACGCCGAGGCCCTTCGGCGTGTAGTCATCGCCGATCCGGACCAGTTCGTCGATGACGTGCACCACGAAGGGGCAATGGTTGCAGATGAACATCACAAGCAGCGGCCTTCCCTTGAAGCCCTCGCTGCTGACGGTGTTTCCTGTGCGCGGATCCGGCAGCTCGAAGCCGGGCGCCTTCTCGCCGAGAGGCGTCATCGTGGAGGGAGTAACGGCCATTGATTTCTCCTTTGAGGCTATCGCGTCGCCTGTGGGTGAATGACGAGCCGATCGTGAACAACCAGAATGAGGTCCGGCGCGCCGTCGCCCGTCGCGTCCGCGATCACGGCGTTGCGCGGCTCGAAGCCGCGGGCGCGATCGAAACCGAACGAACGGGTCTCGAAGGCTTGAAACTCGGTCGCGGGGAGCAACTCGCCCGACGCGGTCACGGCGAGGATCTGCACCATCTGCCGCTGCGCATCGAGCACGACGAGATCGGTGTACCCGTCTCCGTTGACGTCGCCGACCGCGATCTCGTGCTCAAGGCGATCGTCATCGTCGCTCCGGTACGATCCGAGATCGCGCAGCGCCCACCGTTCGCCGGAGAGCAACGCGTGCGCGAAGGCGTCCGGGCCCGTCGCGAGCACGCCGGGACCGCCGGCGCCGTCGAACGAGCCCGCGTGGATCGCGCCGAGCTCGAAGCCCGCGACGCCGGCGCTTCCGGTCATCTCCCAGTCGCCGTTCGCGCGCTCGTACATTTTCAGCCGACCCGAAGCCGCGTCCGCGACGATCAGCCCGGGCTTCGATCGGTCGCGCGCTACGTCGACGCCCACATAGCGCGCCGTCGCATCGGGGTCCGTGATCTGCTCGACGACGACCCAGCCGCGCTCGGCGTCGTATCGCAGCGCTCGCACGAAGTTCTCATCGGCCACGAAGAGCTCGGCGAGCCCGTCGCCGGTCGCATCGAGCAGCGCGGTGTTGCCGGCTCCCGCCGCCGACACCAGGCCGAACTGCAGCATCTCATCGTCGCCGAGGGAAGCCTCCGGCGCGCCGCTCTCGTCCGAGCGGATCACCACAAGCGAGCCGCCCGAGCCCCGCACCAGCACGTCGGGGTCCCCGTCCTGATCGACGTCCGCCCACCGGAGCGCCTCAGGCGCCCGCCGCAGCCCCTTCGCCTCCATCACGCCGAGGACGCCATCGGGCGTATGGATTTCGATCTTCACGTCGCGCCGGTCCTTGACCGCGATGGCCAGAAGCGGCTTCCCGCGATGCTCGGTGGCGGAGACGGCCGTCGGCGTTCCGCCGGTCGTCTGAAGAGCAATCGGCGTCGGGAACGTCAGACGAAGGGAATCGCCCGCGCCGACAAGTTCGCTAACGCCAACCACGTTTTCTTCTTCACTCACGACGAAGACCTCGAGCCGCGGCTCGTCGTTCCACTGGCCGACCGCGATCGCCGAGGGCGACTTAAAGCTGCTGAAGGACTGGCTCGCCGCAAGTCCCGCGCCGCGCCGCTGCCGCCAGAGCTCGACGCGGTTTCCCGCCGGGTCCGTCGCGAGCACGTCGAGCAACCCGTCGGCGTCAAGATCCGCGACGACGGTCGCTCGCCTGTCTCTCCCGGGATTCGCCAGGGACCGGATCTCGATCGGGGCTTCGGTCGCGGCTCGCCCGTTGCGAAGGTCGACGCGCTCCTGCACAAGCCGCTGAAGCACGACGCGGCGCGTCGGGCGCTCGATCATCGCGAGCGCCGCCGCATCCATCGTGGGGAGCCGAGCGGGGTCGAGCTCCCGCAGCGGGGGCGTTTCGAACCGCCGCTCGGCGCCGAGAGCGCCCCGGTCTCCCGCTCGCTCCTGCATCCAGACCCGTACCGGTGTCTTCGATTCCGGACTGACCCCCACGATGTCCGCGTGGCCATCTCCCGTCACATCCGCCGTGTACACCGCCGCGATCGCTTCACCCGAGCCGTAAAAAGTTGGGGCTCCGATCGCGCCGTTCTCGCCAAGCGGCAGCACCGCCACGCGTCCATCGGCGAGCGTGACGATCTCGGGCGACGAATCACCTGAGACGTCCGCGATCGAGAACGCCGAGCGCGTCGCCCCGATGCCTCGCACCCGCCGACGGCTCAGCGGCTCAAAGTCGCCGCTCTCGGTCTGCCGCATCGCAACGATCGCCTCCGGCTGCCCGGCGTAAACCAAATCAAGCCGGCCGTCCCCATCGAGATCAACCGCCTTCACCGCCTGCACCTGCTGCGTCACGGTCACGTCCCGCCGGTCGTACCACCGGCTCTCGCCGAAGCGGTTCACGGGCAGATCGCCCCGCGGCTCGCGTGGCTCCGGCCGGCATGAGTGGATCTCAATGCGACTCTTGCGGTTGTTGATGACGATCAGATCGGGCAGCCCGTCGCCCGTCACGTCGGCGACGTCCGCCAGCTCGAAGCCTTGGTCGATCACGACAAATCGCGGCGCCTCGAAGCCGTAGTAGGGCGCCAGATCCGGATCGGTCTCGGCCCCGGGAGCGGCTGCGGCGAATCCGGCCGCAACGGCCAGAGCGAGCGGTTGTACCAGACGATTCATGGAGAGCGATCCTTTCATCGGGAACGAGAGAGGCCGAAGTGAAGGCCACTCAGATCACCCTATACTGCGGCGGGATCCATTTCACCAACGCCTCCCGCTTCGGAGAGACCAGACACTCATGCCGAGATTCATCCGCCCGTTCGCGATTTCGTTCCTCGGCCTCGCCGTCGCGGCGCAAGCGGAGACCGTCACGCTCACCGACGGGGCCGTCATCAACGCGCCGGTCCTCAAGGAGACGAGCCGGGCCGTCTGGCTCGACCTTGGCGACGAGATCGTCCGGATCTCTCGCGACCGCATCGAGACCATCACCGCCGCTGAACATCGAGCGGACGACCTCGGGCTTGGGGAGGACGGCCGGCTCTACCGGACCGTCGATACCCCGGTCGCACGCACACCCGAACAGCAGGCGCGTCGCCACGGCGGCGCCGTCGTCAAGGTCGCCACCCCCGTCGGCTCCGGCTCCGGCTTCGTTGTTCACCAAGACGGATATCTGGTCACCAACGCCCACGTCATTCAGGGCGAGACGGACATCCGCACGATCGTCTTCGAGGAGACCGCCGGCGTCATCAACAGACGCACCATCGACGACATCGAGATCATCGCCGTCAACGACCACTTCGACCTTGCGCTGCTTCGCATGGACCACCCAAGCGGCGATCCGTTCCCAACCGTCTACCTCCAGTCCGGAGACGAACTCGGCGCCGGCGAGCCGGTCTTCGCCATCGGCGCGCCGCTCGGGCTCGAGCGAACGCTCAGCTCCGGCGTCATCGCCACCACCCGCCGCAGCTTCGAGGGCATCCCCTATATCCAGACGACCACGCAGATCAACCCGGGCAACTCCGGCGGCCCGCTCTTCAATCTCGCCGGCGAGGTCATCGGCGTCACCAACATGAAGATCCCCTTCGGCGAAGGCCTCGGCTTCGCGATCCCCGCCCGCTACGTCCGTGACTTCCTCGACAACCATGAAGCCTTCGCCTACGACGAGAACAACCCGAACTCCGGCCACACCTATCACCGCGCTCCCGATCGCACGAAGTTCGGCATCCCGCCAACGCTCAAAGATCGAGACTGACCCGCCGCACCCGCGTTCGCGGAGATCACCATGAAGACACTCGCAATCCCCCTTCTCTTCGGCGCCGCCGGAGCACCGTTACTGGCCGTCGATCTCACCATCGACGATGTCGCTCCGCCACAGAGCGTCTTCGTCGCGAGGGTCGACGACATGAGCCGGACGATGGAAGCGTTCCGCGCGACGCCGATGTGGACGCTCGCGACCGATCCCGTGGTTCGCGACTGGTTCGGGATCATCGGCGAATCGTTCGATGAGAACGAGATCGCGGGCCGGCTTGACCGCCTCGGTCTCGAGTGGGACGACGTCCCCCTCCCCACGGGCCATGTCGGGCTCGCCCTCTGGTCCGATGAGCGATGGTCGAGCGACAGCCCGCCCGTCATCATCATCGCCGACTTCGGGGACGGCGCAGAGGCGTTCGCCGACATCGCCCTTGACCTCTTCGAGCAGCTCGAGACGGACGGGCGCCTGGAGCTCGCCGTTGAAGATTACGGCCCGCACGAGATCTATTCGCTCACATTCCTGCCGCCCGAGGAACTCGTTCAGCAGCGCGCCGAGCAGCGCGAGCGACTCATGCAGCAGGGCTGGACCGAGGAGGACCTCAAGGATGCCGGGATGACCCCTCTTGAACCGGGCGAGGGTTTCTTCGCCCGCGCCGGCGGGACCGTCTTCTTCTCGAGCGTCCTCGACCGAACGCAGGCCGCCCTCGACGCCGCCGACGGGCGCGACATCGAATCGCTCGCGGGCGACGAGGCGATCGCGCTCGGCCGAGATCGCCTCGGTGAGAGTCACGCCGATGTGGTCTTGAAGGCGGGCACAGTCCTCGACAGCTTGCTCACAGACCTCCGGGGCTTGCTTCTTCCCCCGGACGCTATCGCCGCGACCGGCCTCCGCGAGATCGGCGTCGTCTCGACCGGCGTTCGCTTCAACACCGACGAGGGACAATCCGTGATCGATCTGTTCATGCAGGTCGACGAGCCCGTCGGCCTCTTCGCTCTCCCGGCGCCGCTGAACGGTTTCAATCCGCCGCGTTTTCTCGGACCATCGCCCGCTGGCTACACCGCCATCGGTGTCGACTGGTCCCGGATCATCCCCGTCGCGCGTCAGTTCGTTCTCGCCCTCCCTCAAGAGGCTCGCGCCGACGCGGAGGCCGCGCTGACCGCCTTCTCGATCGCGGCCGCCCCCATTTTCCAGAGCCTCGCGCCCGAGATTCACGTCGCGACAACGATCACCCGTCCCCTCGCGGCGGACAGCCAGGCGAATCTCTTCGCCGTGCCCGTGGCCAACGAAGCCGCCATCGTCGGCGCCATCAACCAATACGCTCAGGGCCTCGGGGCTCAGGTCCGCGAGTTCCTCGGGCACCAGATCTGGCAGAGCCCCGCGATGATCGGGCCGCCGACAGCCGTCGGCGTCGGCGCCGGCTGGGCTTTCATCGGACCGCCGGCCGCCGTCGAGCGGGCCTTCCGCCAGCTCGCCGCCGCGGACGACGCCGCCCTCCGACTCGGGGACACCCCGTCCTTTCAGCTTGCCGCATCACGCACAGCGCCCCGCGCCCTCTACTACGGCTACGCCGACACCTCTCAGCTCCTCGAGTACCTGCAGTGGACCGGCGAGAACGTCGACCGCGTGATCAACGCGCAGTTTGAGGGACAGCCTTGGCAGCCCGAGGAGCGGTTTGTCCGGAACATGATCGAGGAAGCCGAGAGCTCGCTCTGGTTCCGGCTACTCCGCGCGCTCCCTGTTGACGCGTTCAACGACGCCCTCGGCGCTCAGGCCCAGGAGTTCCGGAGGATCGATGACGGGTACGCCGGACGCTGGATTCTCCTCCGTCCCGTCCGTTAGCCGAAGAGACCCTTCTCTCCACCTGTTTTCGGATCGATATCGCCGACCGGTGAACACGCCCCGGGGTCGTCATTCGCCGGCGAGTTGATGCGCGTGCTGATCGGGATCGCGTCGAGCGACCCGCGCGCGGCCGGCTTCAGCAGCGCCTCGGCCTCATCCGCCTCATCGCTCTCGAGCCACACGCGCCAGTCCGACTCATCCAGCGCGACGGGCATCCGATCGTGAAGATCGCGTATGTCCTCGTTGGCCGACGTGGTCAGAATCGTGAACGTCTCGAGCGGGCGGTCGCCCTTCTCCCACCGCTCCCAGAGCCCCGCGAGGGCAAGGACCTCGCCCTCCCGCGGCGTGATCAGATACGGCTGCTTCCGCTTCCCGGGCGTCGCCCTCCACTCGTAGAACCCGGTCGCGGGGATCAAACAGCGTCGGCTTTTGAACGCGGCGCGGTACGCCGGCTTGGTGCGCGCCGATTCCGCTCGGGCGTTGATCATCCGGCTTCCGATCGTCTCGTCATCAGCCCAGAACGGAACGAGCCCCCACCGCAGCGTCGACGCCGCGCGTTTGCCACCGGCCGCGCGGATCACGAGGGCGCCTTGCGTCGGCGCGATGTTCCACCGGCGACGGAAGCCCGTGATCTCCGGCACGCCGAAGATCTCGAAGAGCCGATCCGGGTTGATGTCGAGCTGGAATCGTCCGCACATGCCGGGACAGTAGCGGCGCGCGTTCAGTCGGCGTATTCCCAGACTGTCACGGGCAGCCGCTGCACGCCCCAGTTCAGTGCGATGGCGTGCGTCGGGTAGAGCACGTCGAGCCTCGCGCCCTTGATCGCTCCGCCACGGTCGAGCACGGGGACCACGCGTCCCTCGTCGTAGCCCGGCACCGACAGGAGCGTGCCGAATGGCAATAGCCGCGTGTCGGCCGCCACGAGCTTCATCCCGTTGGTCCACACGCTCTTGTTGCTCGCGGTGATCCCGTCGGCCCACTTGCCGCAGGAGCGGTGATCGGGGCTGTAGGCCGTGACGGTCATCCAGATCGTGCGCGCCGGACGCACCTTTCTCCCGTTGAACCATCGCACGCTCAAGGGGTCGACGCCGAGCCCCCGCAGTTCCTGCGGCGTCGCTTCCTCGAGTTCGATGCGCGGCGCGTCCTCGGGCTGTGCGCTGACGATCGACAGGGGCGGATCCTCGGAAAAAAGCGGCTTCGCCGCGGGCTGGGTCTGCACGAGTGGCGCCGTGCTCCCGGCTTCCTTGGCCACGATCGCCGAGTAGACCGTCACCGCCAGCGCCAGCGCAAAGGCGGCGGTTTCGGCGGCCCCGCGTTGAGAGAAGATCCACGTGCGCAGCGCGTCGACAGGCTTGGCGATCAGCTTTGACATTGTTCGCTCCGAGCCCGCGAGCGCGCCCACCGCGGCCGCTGGCTCGCTCAAAGGATACCCCGCCGCGTCGCGGCTGCAGAACAACGAGCGAATCAGCGCCCAGTCGAAGCCGTGACGCGACGCTGAGAGGCTATGGGCGGGTTGTAAGGGCGGATTCCTCCGCTCGGAGCCGGTTATCGGGCATCGTCGGGCTCAGCCGCGGCCCCCTCCGTCGCGGTCGTCGGCGCCGGGAGATCCACCTCGTCGATGAAGCACCCGGCGCGGAACTCCTCGACGTCTTCAAGCCTGATGCGGCCCGCTTCGCGGCCGAGCGCGTTGGCCGTCGCGGCGGCCAGCCCTTCCCGAAACGCCGTCGCCCAGTCCCCGGTTCGCCGACCGCCGTGCAGGAGACCCGCGAGAAGCGCGTCCCCGCATCCGACGGTGCTGGCGATCCGCCCCGGATGCACCATCACCCTGCCGCGCAGCTTCGTTTCCGGCGACAGCAGCAGAGCGCCTTCAGCGCCAAAGGTGACCACGACGTGCTCCACCGGACCGCCGGCTTCCATCGTGAGCATCTGCGCCGCCTTGACGAGCTCGGCGTCATCACGGGGGTCGCAACCCGAGAACTCGGAGAGCTCCATGGCGTTGATCTTCAGCATCCACAGCTTCTCGCCCCGAAACGCCTTGAGTGCGACGCCCGAGGAATCAATGATCACACGCGCGCCTCGAGCCCGGCACGACCGCGCCATCTGCACGTACCGCTCCGGACTCACCCCGGGAGGGATCGATCCCGAGAAAACCATCAACGCCCCGCGGCGGGCCAGCAGTCCCAGCTTGCTGGACATCCGGTCCACGTCCTCCGGCTGGACCTCAAAGCCCCACTCGCGCACGTGGGTCTCGGTGTCGTCCACCGGATCGACGATGGTGATATTCTCGCGAGTCGAGCCGCGAACGACGAGGAACTGCGTGATGATGCGCCCCTCGCCCTGCCGCTCAAGAAAATGCTCGAAGTAGCCGAGCTCCTCCGTCCCGATGAGCCCGGTGGCGATCGAGCGGGAGCCGAGGGTCGCCAGAACCCTCGAGACAATGACGCCCTTTCCCGCCGGGCACCGCGCGACGACCGTGCCGCGCACGTTCTCGCCGATGGCGAAGCGCGGCGCTTCGAGGACGCGATCGACGCTCGGGTTGAGCGTCACGGTGACGATGGGCGATTCGGTCACACCTCCACCATAGCACCGCCTCCGGTAGGATCGCGCCGATGACGCTGACCGCACTCTCCATCGCGTCCGTCGCCGCCGTCGGGCTCGCCGCCGGGACGCTCGGCGGCCTCCTCGGGATCGGCGGGAGCGTCGTCATGATCCCGATGCTCGCGATCATCTACGGATCGCAGAACCCGGAGAGCCAGCACCTGTATCAGGCCGCGGCGATGGCCGCCAACGTCGCGGTCAGCGCGCCCGCCGCGATCGAGCACATCCGCCGCGGCGCGCTCCACACGCGCCTGTTCCTCTACGTCCTCTCCGCGGGGCTCATCGCCATCACCGTCGGCGTGTTCGCGTCCGATCGGATGTCCGGGATCGCGCTTCGGCGCATCTTCGCGGTGTTCCTCGCGTACGTCGCGGTGGTCACGATCCTCAAGATCCTTCGCCGCGCGCCGGAGCTCCGGGCCGATCAGGAGCGGGTCACCCCCGCCCGAGGCTTCACCGTCGGGGGCGCGATGGGCTTCGCGGCGGGCCTGCTCGGGATCGGGGGCGGGGTCATCACTGTCCCCCTTATCCAGACGCTCTGCCGCCTCCCGCTCAAACGCTGCATCGCGGTCAGCGCCGCAACGATGGTCCTCACCGCGAGCGTAGGCGCCGCCATCAAGCTCTCCACGCTGCCGTCTCATGGCTTCACAGCCGGCGCGGGGCTCGCCATCGCGCTGATGCTGACTCCCGGCGCGGTCCTTGGCGGGCATCTCGGCGCGCGCCTGACTCACAAGCTCCCGATCGTCGCTGTCCGGGTGGTGTTCGCCGTCCTGCTTCTTCTCGCGGCGTGGCGCATGGCGTCGATGCACGCATAACGGACCGTCGCTCACCGTCAACGCGCCCCTCGCGATTGTGGCGTTCGTGCAACATCCGCCTGAAGCCGCGACCGCGCCCGGTCGATTCTCAGCGACATGGATCACCCCGACCGCAACCCGCCGAACGGGCGGCGAAGCCCCGCCGATGAATCGCACGATCCCGTCACACGCCGTCGTCCTCAGGCGATCGACGACGCGGTGACCGCTGAAGGCGAACTCCGCGATCAGGTCCGGGAACTCGCCCATGAGCTCAGCGGTCTTCTCGACGGCTCGCTTCGCTTCGTCACCCTTGCCCGTCGCGCGCTCGAGAGCGACCCCGCGGCCGGCGAGGCGTCGCGCCAGCTCGAGCGGGCCGGCGCCGGGCTCGCGAAGATGAGCACGCTCATTGCGCGCGCCATGCAGCCCGGCGCGAGCGCCCGCGTCAACTTCAGCGCGCATGACGAGCCGCTCCTCGACGCGGTGCGTCTGGCGGTCGACATGTCCCGTCCGCTCGCGCGGGAGAAGGGCATCGAGATCCGCCTCGATGTTGCTCCCGACCTCGTCCTCACCGCCGCCGGCCCCGCGTACACGGTGCTCTCCAACGCGCTCCGAAACGCGATCGAGGCGACTCAAGGCGACGGCCGGATCGATGTCGCCGCGCGCACCATCGAGCATCGCGGGGCCTCGATGGTCGAGCTCGCCGTCATCGACGACGGCCCGGGACCCATCGACGGCGCGGAGAGCCGGGTCTTCGACTACGGCTACACCACCAAGCCCGGGGGTCTCGGCGTCGGCCTGGCGATGCTCAAGCAGATCGCCGAGGAGACCGGCGGGGAGGCGACGCTCGCGCGCAACCCGCCCACCAAGGACGGCTGGCGTCCGAACCGCCCGGGCGCCCGCTTCACGTTCCGCTTCCCGGCGAGGTCGCTCGCGGAGTCTGGGGCGTGAGCGATCGCCGCGACGACCGCATTCTGATCGTCGACGACGACCCAATCGTCGTCGATTCGCTCGCTGAGCTCCTCGAAAGCGACGGCTACGTCTGCGCCCGCTGCAATAGCGCGATGGAAGCGCTCGAGGCGATCAAGCAGGCCGAGGACGCCGCGAGCGAGTTCGCTCTCGCGATCTGCGACATCTCCATGCCGGGGACGGGAGGGCTCGCGCTGCTCGAGCGTCTCACGCGGGAGCATCCAGCGATTGTGCCTCTCATGATCACCGGCTACGGCGCGATCGAGTCGGCCGTGAAGGCGATCAAGCTCGGCGCGGCCGACTATCTGACCAAGCCGGTCGTCGATGAGGAGCTGCGCGTCGCCATCGATAAGGCGCTGCGCCAGCATCACCTGCTCGCCGAGAACGCGTCGCTCAAGAAGCAACTCGACCAGCGATTCGGTCTCGACTCGATCGTGGGGCACGATCACCGCATGCAGCAGGCGTTCGACCTCATCGAGGCCGTTGCGCCGACCAAAACCACCGTCCTGATGAGCGGCGAGAGCGGCACCGGCAAGTCTCTCGTCGCCCGCGCCATTCACCAGCGTTCTGACCGGCGCGACCATCCGTTCGTCGAGATCTCCTGCGGCTCCATCCCCGAGACCATTCTCGAATCCGAGCTCTTCGGGCACGTCAAGGGCGCCTTCACGGGCGCCCACGCCGACAAGGTCGGCCGCTTCCTCGCGGCCGACGGCGGGACGATCTTCCTCGACGAGATCAACTCCGCTTCACCGGGGATGCAACTCAAGCTGCTGCGGGTGCTGCAGGAGCGCCGCTTCGAGCCGGTCGGCTCCACGGAGACCGTCGAGGTCGACGCACGGGTCATCCTCGCGACCAACCAGGACCTTGAGGATCTGGTCGCCCGGGGTGAGTTCCGACAGGATCTCTACTACCGGGTCAACGTCGTCAAGATCGATCTGCCGCCGCTGCGGGACCGCCCCGGCGACGTCCCCTCGCTCGCCGAGCATTTTCTCCGGATGCACGCCGCCGAGACCGGCAAGGCGGTCACCGGCTTCACCGACGATGCCATGGCGGCGCTCGCTCGCTATTCGTTCCCAGGCAACGTTCGTGAGCTCTCGAACATCGTGGAGCGGGCCGTCGTGCTCTCGCGGCGCGCGACGATCGGCGTTGACGCCCTCCCGCCGCACGTCGTTGACAACCGCCCACCGGCCTCCGACCTCGACGACGTGGACGCTCCCGACACGCCCTGGGAGCCGACGCCCCTCGCCGAGGCGCTCATGGCCCCGGAGAAACGGATCATCCTCAAGGCGCTGCGCGCCAACGACTGGAACCGCCAGCGCACGGCCGACGACCTCGCGATCAACCGAACGACGCTCTACAAGAAGATGAAGGCGCACGGGCTCGACCGCATGGCGGGGTAGGGATCGGTACCCTCCGGGCGTGACGCCCGCCCACACCCCCGTGATGCCCGAAGAGTGCCTCCGCTTCCTCGCCCCCGCCCCCGGGGAGACGGCGATCGACGCCACCTGCGGGGCCGGGGGGCACGCGGTGCGGCTGGCCGAGTCGATCGGCGCGTCCGGAACGCTTGTGCTCAACGACCTCGATCCGCACTCGCTCGAATCAGCGGAGGAGCGGGTCCGAGGGATGGCCGGGTGGCCGGAGGTGGTGTCGATCCGCGGTTCGTTCGCGGAGCTTCCCGGGAGGCTCTCGGCGCGGGGCCTGCCCGCAGACTGCCTGCTGGCGGACCTGGGGTTCTCCTCGGCCCAGGTGGACGACCCGGCCCGCGGCCTGAGCTTCCGCTTCGATGGCCCGCTCGACATGCGCCTCGACCCGGGCCAGCGGACGACGGCGGCGGAGCTGGTGAACTCCCTGCCCGAGGCGGAGCTGGGTGAGATCATCCGCGACTTCGGCGAGGAGCGGGCGTGGCGCGCGGTGTCAAAGAAAATTGTCGAAGCGAGACGTGAGTCGCCGATCACCACCACGACGGAGCTGGCGCGTCTCGTCCGCGCCGTGGTTCGGGTCCCGCGGGAGAGCCGCATCGATCCGGCCACGCGGACGTTCCAGGCGCTGCGCATCGCGGTCAACGACGAGCTCGGAGCGCTGGACGCCCTGCTCGAGGCCGTGCGGCGCACCGCTGCGGGCGCGGGAGCGTCGGCTCCGTGGCTCAAGCCCGGAGCGCGCGTCGTGATCCTCACCTTTCACTCCCTCGAAGACCGCCGCGTGAAGCGAGCCTTCAGAGACCTCGGCACGCGGCGGCTCGCGGAGCTCCTCACCCGCTCTCCCATCGTCGCGACGGATGAGGAAGTCGAGCGAAACCCTCGCGCCCGCTCCGCCAAGCTTCGAGCGATTCGTTTACGATCCTGAGACCTCCCAGGGGCCCGCCACGGACCGGTGCGCCCCGCAGTCAGAACCCAGCTTCGGCAAGGACGCCGCCGCGATGACCAGAGAACAGAAGCTCTCCCTCATCATCGGTTTCTCGCTCGTCCTGCTCGTGGGCGTGCTCGTTTCCGATCACCTTTCGGGGGCGCGAACCGCGCAGCTCGCCGACGTGGGCGCCGCGCTCGAAAAGAGCGCGCCCCCGCCGCTCGCCGAGCCCCTGCCCGAGTACGACGACCCCGAGCCCGTCGCGATACCCCTTCCGGCGATCGCCGCCGCACCGGAGCCGTCGGCGCCGGAGCGTACGCAGCGCGCGGACGCGGCCCGGACCGATGAGAGCACGTCTGAGTCGTTCCTGCGCTCGCTTCAGGAGCAGTTCCGTGAGACCGGCGTCAGCGCGCCGGTCGCCGCGAGGATCGAGTCGCGGGAGATCCCTTTGCCCGAGCCGCGCGTGGTCGATCCGGTCGTCGAAGATCAGCGACCGGCCGCCGTGGCGACGTATCGGGTCAGGAAGGGCGACTCCCTCTGGTCGATCGCTCAGGAACACTACGGCGACGGTCATCTCGCGAAGAAGCTGGCGGAGTTCAACGTCGTACGGGGACGCCTGCGCGACGCGGACACCATCCTCGTCGGCGCCGCCATACTCCTCCCGGAGCCCCGTGTTCTCGGTGCGCCGGGATCGCGGGCGGTCGCGACGAGCGAACCCGCAAAGCCGCGCGAGTACACCGTTCGCAAGGGGGACACGCTCGGCGAGATCGCCCAGCGGGAGCTCGGGTCGAGCAAACGCTGGGAAGCGATCGTCGCGGCCAACAAGCGCGTGATCAATGATCCCGACGACATCCGCGTCGGCATGGTCCTTCGCATCCCATCCTGATGGCTCGCCACCGCCCGGCCACGTCCACCGCCTGGAAGATCGCCTTCCTCATCGTCGTCACCGGGGGCGTCTCGGCGACGGTGCTCTCGCTGCGGGCCCAGCGTCTTGCGCATGCGCACATCGCGACCGGCGCTCTTGATGCGACGCGCGAGCTGGATCGCGCCATCGACCGAACCCGCATCGGCATCGCTCGCCTGTCCTCGCCCAAGCGCGTTCGCGGACTTCTCGAAGAGCGCGAGGGGCCGATGACACCGCTGCTTGCGCCGCGTCGGAGCGGCGGATGATCGGCGCCCGCACCGACCGCGTCGCCCTGTGCGCCCTGATCGGCATCGGTCTGGTCTTCGCGGCCGTGCTCGCGCGCGTTGCCCAGCTCCAGCATGCGCCGTCGCCCGAGCTCAAGCGGTTCGTCCACGACCGCGCTCGTCCCGTTCCCGTCGCGGCGGCCCGCGGCGCGCTCTACGACCGCCGCGGACGCCTGCTCGCCTCGAGCCGGACCGGTCGGCGTCTCTTCCTGGATCCCCTTCGGTTCCCTCATCCGAAGGAGCCCGCGATCGCGGAGGTCGCCCGCGCCTCCGGCTACTCGTTTCAGACCCTGCACGACCGGGTCATGCCGGCGATCAACGAGAATCGTCGCCGGCGCGCGACGGGGGAGCGTCAGATCCGTTTCGTGCCCGTCGGCGGGATCCTTTCCGACGCCCGGGCCGACGCGGTTTCCGCGCTCGATCTGCCGGGCGTCCACCTCGAGCGGCGTCCTGTCCGCGAGAGCCTCACGCTTGACTCCCTCGCGCCCATCGTCGGCAAGGTCGGCTTCGAGCACACAGGGCTTCTGGGCATCGAGCGAGAGCTCGAGCGTCGCCTCGCGCCGGAACACGGGAGCGCCAGCGTCGTCCGCGACGCCGGCGGAAACCCGCTCTGGATCGAGGGCGGGGAGATCGCTCCCGCCCGTCGAGGGCAGAGCGTCATGCTCAGCCTCGACGCCGAGATCCAGCGTCTTGCCGAGGAGGAGCTGCGGCAAGGCCTCGAGGACGGCGACGCGGCGGCGGGGCGCCTCGTCGCCGTCGACGTTCGCACAGGCGAGATCCTGGCGATGCTCGATGTCTACCGGGACGTGGGCGCCGCGGCGTTTGATCCGCGGGCGCTCCCGGAGCCGGGGGAGACATGGCCTCGCTATGACGTCGTGCCGCCCGACCCGAGGCGGGCGATCGAGCCGGCGCTCGCACGCGTCCGGTGCGTCGAGGACGCGTACGAACCCGGATCGACCTTCAAGCCGTTTATCTGGTCAGCGGTCCTTGAGCAGGGCGAGGCACGGACCGACGAGACGCTCGAGACGCACGGCGGGCGATGGCGAACCGAGTACGGGCGGGCGATCGAGGACGTCGTCCGTCGCAACGAGCAGACTGTCCGGGACGTGCTCGTCAATTCCTCGAATATCGGCATGGTCAAGCTCGCCTCGCGTCTCGACGACGCGCAGCTTCGTGACGCCATCCGCAAGTTCGGCTTCGGCGCGGCGACCGGGCTGCCTGTGCCCGGCGAGGCCGACGGCCTTGTGACGCCGGCGGAACGCTGGAACAAGTACACCTCGACGAGCGTCGCGTTCGGCTACGAGGTCGCGGTGACCCCGGTGCAGATGATCCGCGCCTTCTGCGCGTTTGCTCGCTCCGGGGATCTGGCCGGGACGCTCCCGCGACTGACGCTGCGTCGCCGGGAGGTGAACGACGAGCAGCTGCTGCACCGCGTGCTCCCGCCCGAGGTCGCGCACGCGGCGCGTGACGCCCTGACCGACGTGGCCCGGATCATGGTCGATCGCGGACGCCGCGCCGGTCGGATTCCAGAGCATGCCCCCGCGTACGACCTCTTCGGGAAGTCGGGCACCGCGCGCGTTCCGCGTCCGGACGGCCGCGGCTATTTCGAGAAGCAGTACATCTCCAGCTTCGTTGCGGCCGCCCCGGCGCGGGACCCGCGGGTCGCCGTCATCGTCGTGATCGACGACCCCGGGCCGGATCGCATCGCGTCGCGGACTCACTACGGGTCCGCGGTCGCCGGTCCGGTCGTCGCGCGGCTTCTGCACCGAACGCTCGAATACCTGGGCGTGGCCCATGACGCGGACCCGGCCGAGCCGGACGTCGTCGCCTCCACACCCTGATTTTTTCCGTGTTCCGCTGCGGTGAGGGTGTGGCGCTGACGCGTTGTCTCCTGAGCGGGACGCCTTGCGTTGGCGGCGGAGGGCGTCCCGCGAAGGACACCGCTGGAGCCGAGCGCCCCTCACACGCTCGCGCGCCGCGGACTGAAGCTGCCGGGCGAATGCTGGAGGAGGCTCGCCCGGCAGTTTTCATTTTTGTCGCGCAGCGTCCATCCGATCCCGCACCCGCTCCGTCAGCCGCGCAGCGAGCGCCGCCTTGACGCCCCCCATCGCCGGCGCCTCGCCGAGCTCTCGCTCAAGGCTCGTCACCTCGCGCCCCGCCAGCCCGCAAGGCACGATCAGGTCGAAGTGCGAGAGGTCCGTCGAGACATTCAACGCCAACCCGTGCATGGTCACCCACTTCCGCACGCGGACTCCCATCGCCGCGATCTTCCGGCCGCCAACCCACACGCCTGTCGCGGGCGGGCTCTCGGCGTCCCGGCCCGCCTCGACGCCGAAGCCCCGGCAGACCGCGATCACGGCGTCCTCGAGCAAGCGCATGTAGGCGTGCAGGTTGAGACCCAGTCGGTTCAAGTCGAGGATTGGATACGCGACGAGCTGGCCGGGACCGTGATAGGTGACATCGCCGCCGCGGTCCGTCGGCTGGACCTCGACGCCCGCGTCTGCGAGCGTCTTCGGCGTCGCCAGCACATGCCGGCCAGCCCCGGCTCGCCGGCTGACGGTGATGACCGGGGGGTCGTGCTCGACGAGCAGCAGAACGCCCGCGGGGGCTCGCTCCTCCATACGCCGGGCGAGCACTTCGTCCCGCCGGCGAGTCTGCAGCTTGTAGGCGTCGGCGTAGGACGCCCGCCCCAGGTCTTCCACGATGAGCGCGTCGTCCGCCCCCCATGGCCCCTCGATCGCACTCGACTCGACGCACTTTTTCGTCATGCGCGGGAACACCTCTCCGGGAGATTCGAATGACTCGGTATCGCTCGTCGGCGTCCGCCCCCGGCTGCCGGCGAGCATCTTGAGGGCGCGGGCTGAACGACCCGGGAGGCGTTCGCCCGCGTCGCTCTTTTTGCCCCAGGCGATGCTAGGCGCGGCTCGCGGCCTCCTCGTAGACCTTCAGGCACTTCTCCGCCGCGCCGGCCCAGGTGAGCCCCCGCACCTCGAAGGCGCCGTGCGTCCGCAGCATCTGCGAGAGCGGCGGATGGCGCAGCACCGCCAGGATCTTGTTCGCCATCTCGTCGGTGTCCCAAAAGTCGACCTTCAGCGCGTGGCTGACCACCTCGCTCACCCCGGACTGCTTGCTGATGAGCACGGGCGTGTCGTGGCACATCGCCTCGAGGGGCGCAATGCCGAACGGCTCGCTGACAGAGGGCATGACGTAGAGATCGGCCATCTGGAAGATCCGCGAGACGTCCTTGCCGCGGAGGAATCCGGTGAAGAGCACCTTGTGCCCGATGCCGCTCTCGGCGGCGAGCTCGATCATGCGCCGAGCCAGGTCCCCGGAGCCCGCCACCACGAACTTCACATCGTCCATCTTCTCGAGGACGCGCTTGGCCGCCGCGATGAAATACTCCGGGCCCTTCTGCATCGTGATCCGTCCGAGGAAGAGGACGATCTTGTCCCGGGAGCGCACTCTCGCCGGTTCGCCCTCGGGCTCGGCCCACTCGACGCCGTTGTAGACAACTTTCACCTTGTCTGGCTCGAGCCCGTACCGGCTGAGACAGATGGAGCGCGTGAGGTAGCTCACGGCGATCACCCGGGACGCTCCGTGCATGCCCCGCCGCTCGATGTCGTAGATCGCCTGATTGACGTGGACGCCCGAGCGGTCGAACTCCGTGGAGTGGATGTGCGCCACGAGCGGTTTGCCGGTCGCCCTCGAAATCGCCAGGCCGGCCGGATAGGTCATCCAGTCGTGCGCATGAACCACATCGAAGGCCGTGTCCCGGCAGCAGGAGAGCACGAGCCCCGCGTAGCGGGCGGCCATCGCCGTGACGTCGCCGGCGTAATCGTCCCCCTCGCTCGTAAGCGCCTCGGCGTGGACGCCGGCCTCCCTCGCATCAACCCCGGCCGCCTGAAGCGCCGAAGCCACTTCTGGCTCGATTCCCAACGGCGCCAGCGGCGACGCCGTCCCTCGCTCGAGCGAGAGCTGACGCCGCACGATCTCCACCGTTTCCCGAACCGGCTGCTGCTGCTCGCCTTGAAACTCGCCATAGACGCTCGGGAGCTTCACCGGGACGCCGACGAAGCGAAGCCGCTCAAAGACCTCGCGGCTCTCTCTCGCCCGCGCCTCGTCGACCTGCCCTCGCTCGATCTCCTCCGAGTCCGCGGGCCGGGGGCGCCGCGCAGGCGCGGCGTGCGGCGTTGGAGCGCCCACTTCGCGTGCACCACGCAGCGGCGCCTTCTCCGGGCTAACGAGCCGGACATGCGAAGCGTGGGACTGCTCCACCGGACGCGGGAGCACGAAGGTCACCTCGTGCCCAAGGGCGTCCAACGACTTGGTGAGCCCGTAGCACGCGGTGCCAAGCCCGCCCGAAATGAAAGGCGGGAACTCCCACCCGAGCATCAAGATGCGCATCGCCGCGCCCGATCTCCCTCTGGCACCGGTCAGTCCTCGTCGCTTCCCGCGAAGTCGCCGAGTTGCGCGAATACGCGTTCGTAAGCCAGCAAGCACGCTGTCGCCGTATCAGCGGCGTCTTCGGAATCCGCCGCCTTGTCCTCGATGGGCAGCGGCGAGGTGAAGACGTACAGCCGCTCATCGTCACGGAAGTGCTTGATCGGGAGCGGTCCCTCCTCGCAGCCGAGGTCCACGAGCTCCTCGTCGATCAGCTCCTCGAGATCGTCCCCCGAGTTCACGAGATCCGCTTCGACCGACTGGCTGAGCCACCGGTCCGGCGTCTTCATGCACACCTCGAGGCCGGCGTCCGTCCACTCGATGCGGAACTCGGCCTCGACGTCCTCGTCGATGAACGCGGCGACCACCGCGCGTTCTGTCACCTCGACCGAGGCGAACGACTCGCTCGCCTCCGCCTTCCTGCCAACCTTCTTGAGCAGCGTCTGCACCTCGCTCGGCGTCGCTGTCTTCCCCGTGCTCATGCTGCGCCTCCGTCCGCATCTTTCCAGCGGATCATAACGCGGGCCGACTCTCGTGGGTCCGGGTTTCGTCCCCTGCCCGCGGCTATCCTCTCTCCCATGACGCCAGCGAAGAACGCCCCCGCCCGCTGGACCACGCGATCCCTGCTCGCCTGGATGCGGGACGCCTTCACGAAGGCGGGCATCGATTCCCCGCGTCTGTGCTCCGAGATGCTCCTCGCTCACGTGCTCGGGTGCGACCGCCTCCGCCTGTACATGGAGGCGGATCGGCCCGCGAGTCCCGAAGAGCGGGACCGCCTCCGCGATCTGGTCGCCCGGGCTCTCAGGCATGAACCGGTGCAGTACCTCGTGGGTGAAGCATGGTTCTACTCTCTCCCCTTCCACGTCGATCGCCGCGTGCTCATCCCGCGGCCGTCCTCTGAGACGATCGTCGAGCTCGTCCTCCGCCACGCCCGGGCCGAGCCCGGCTTTGACCGTGCGCGCTTCGCCGACGTCGGCGTGGGTTCCGGGTGCCTCTCGGTTGCGATCCTCAAGAATCTCCCCGAGGCCCGCGGCATCGGGGTGGACATCTCCGCCAATGCCATCGAGGTCGCCAAGGCCAACGCCGAGCGTCACGCCGTCGCCGATCGCCTGAGTCTTCTCGAGGGCGACCTGCTCGAGCCCCTCGCGCCGCAGAAGGGCGAGCTCCACTATCTCCTCGCGAACCCGCCCTACATCCCCGACCGTGAGTGGCCCGACGTCGAGGCCAACGTCAAGGATCACGAGCCCGCGACCGCTCTCCGCGGCGGCGCCGACGGTCTTTCCTACGTCCGCCCGATTCTCGAGGGAGCGGGAGCGCTGCTCCGCAAGGGAGGACTGCTCGCGGTGGAGATCGCCGCCGCGACTCGCGCCGAAGCGCTCGAGATCGCACGGGCGCAGACCGACCTGCTCGGACCTCGTGTCGAGGACGACGCCGACGGCCTCCCTCGGGTGCTCGTCGCCACGAGGCGCTGAGTCAGCCGCCCGCCTCCTCGGTCGCGCCGAAGGCCTTGTACATCTCCTCGAGCAGTTGCTGAGCGCGGAACGGCTTGAAGAGCACGCATTGGAGCCCCTCCTCGCTCGCCCGGACGATGGAATGATGGGGATCGTAGCCGAAGCCCGTCATGAGGATCACCGGCACCTCGTCGCTGGCGCCCTTGGCGCAGCTGTAGACCTCGTACCCGTTGCGATCCGGCATGTGGATGTCAGAGATGACCAGATCAAAGGCGCTCCCGCCTTCGCTCCACGCATCGAGCGCCTCACACGCCTGCGCGCCGCTCGGGCAGACGACCACGACGCCCCCGCGCCGCGTGATGACGTCCCGGATTGTCTCGCGGATGGCCGGTTCGTCGTCCACGACCAGCACCCGGCGCCCGCTGATGAGCGGATCCTCCGCGGATTCACTCAGCACGAACTCGGCGCCGAGGATCGACCTCGGCCCCGCCGCGACCTCCTTCATCCGGCGGCGGATGGACTCGACGTCAGCGACGATCTGATCCGCGTGCTTCCGCGCCGCGTCGTCCCCCCCCGCCTGCTCACGAAGCCACTTGGCTTCGTTCAGCAGATCTTCGAGCGGTTCGTTGATCTCGCCCTCGACGCGTCCGGAGATCGCCTCGTTTGTCGTGTACCGCTCGACGACGAGGATGTCGAGGAAGTGGAACGCGAGCGCCACGTACCGGGCGAAGATCTCAAGGAACTGCCGATCCTCCTGCGTGAACGCGTTCGGCTCGTCGCTCTCGACGTTGAAGACGCCGATCAGCTTGTCATGGAGCAGGAGCGGCACGGTCAACGCCGAACTCGCGTTCTCGATGCCCTGGATATAGCGCTCGTCATAACGCACATCAGGACACAGGTAGCTTCGCCCGGTCGCCGCGACATGCCCCGTGATGCCGCTGCCCTCGGGAGCAGCGTAAAGATCCATGTGCTTCACCGCCTCGGGGAGCCCCCGCGACATCACCAGCTCGAGCCGGTTCGTCCTCTCGTCGAGAAGATGAATCGTGAAGTGATCGAACCGCAGCAGGTCGTGAGCGAACCGAACGATCTTGTCCTCGAGTAGCTTCAGCCGCTCGGTCGCGTTCAGTTCGGATACGACGTGCACATCGAGCTTGACAAGCTCAGCGCCCGCGCGGTCGATCGCGTCAATCTTGCGTCGCGCCCGCTGGGAACGTGTGATGTCCCACAGCACCGCGATCACCTGCGTCGCCTCGTCGGATTCGCTCTCCGGAGGGAACACCGGGGACGCGATCAGCTCGTAGTGCCGGCCGTCGCCGCCCTCGATCGTGAACTTCCGCCCGACCACGCCCGAGTCAGCGACAGAGAACGAGGTCGCCGCCTCCTTGCAGCACGCGGCCGCGCGGTCCCGCGTCGCCTTGTCGAGGCCGAGAAAGCGATCATTCGACCACACGATCGAGCCGTCGGCGGAGGCCACGCAGATCCCCTCGCCCACCGCGCCGAGAAGCGCATGGTCCGACGTCTGGCGGAGCATCGAGCAAAGCGACCGGAACGCGGCCGCATCCATCAGCACCGCGGAGGCCCCCTCCTGCCGAACGACCTCCTCGAGGTCTCTCGCCGGAGCCGGAATCACGCGAGCGTCCTCGCCGAGCGTCTCGGACACCATCTCGGCCTGGTCCGAGGAAGCGAGCGAAACGATGATGGTCTGTCGGTCCATTCCCGGCATGCGTCCCCGGCTCGCGCCGCCCCGGTGTTCCTGGAGAAGGATAGTGTCGGCCCGCCGCAGGTCCAGCACCCAAAAAGCCAGACGTTTCGATCGCTTTGGTTCCGGCTCATCGCCCGCCCCCTGCGCGGTCGATAGGCTTAATCCCGTGATCGAAGCCCGAGAACTCTCCAAGTCATACGGATCCTTCAAGGCCCTCCGCGAAGCGTCCTTCACGGCGCGCGCCGGCCGGGTGACCGGTCTGCTTGGCCACAACGGTGCGGGAAAAACGACCTGCCTGCGCATCCTCACAGGGTTCCTCGCTCCCTCCGGCGGCTCGGCCACCGTCGACGGGCGGGATGTCCTCGTCGAGCCGCTCGCCGCCCGCGCCGCCGTCGGCTATCTCCCGGAATCAGCCCCCAGCTATCCGGAGATGCGTGTGGTTGACTTCCTCCGCTATCGCGCGGCTCTCGACCGGCTCCCCCGCTCGCGCCGCGGCCCCGCGGCGGACCGATCGATCGAGCGGTGCTGGCTCTCGGAGGTCCGCCGAAAGCGCATCGCGCATCTTTCCAAGGGCTACCGCCAGCGCGTCGGGCTCGCCGCGGCCATTTTGAGCGACCCTCCGGTCGTTATTCTGGACGAGCCGGCGTCCGGGCTCGATCCATCGCAGATTGTCGAGACCCGGAAGCTCGTCCGCGAGCTCGCGAGCGACAAGGCGGTGCTCCTGAGTTCTCACATCCTCGCGGACGTCGAGGCCGCCTGCGACGACGTGGTGATCCTGGCTCGGGGGCGCGTCCGCGCGGCCGGCCCGCTCTCTGAGATCGCCGCCCGTCATGCCGGGACGCCCACGCTCGTCGCAGAGCTCAGGACCGACCTCGAGACCGCCTCCGCCCTGGCCCGCGAGCTTCCCGGCGCCGGAACGCTCGTCGCCGAGCACGCCGATGGCTGGACCCGCCTCACGCTCATCACACCAACCGACTCCAGAGCGGAGCTCTCGAGCGCAGCCCAGCAAAGGAACATCCCGCTCCGCGAGCTCACCCTCGAACGTCCCTCTCTCGAGCGGGTCTTTCTCGACTTGCTCCAGCCGCCGCCGGAGGACCGAGCGGCATGATCACCCCCACGCTCGCCATCGCACGGCGCGAGCTCTGCTCCTACTTCCGAGTCCCACTCGGCTGGGTCGTCATCGCGCTATTCACGCTGTTGACCGGTGTGATCTTCGCGATCACGCTTGAGCCGGGCGCACCCGCCACCCTCCGTTCGTTTTTCGGGCTCGCGACGTGGTCCATGCTCTTTGTCGCCCCGGCGGTTTCCATGCGGCTGCTCTCGGAAGAGACCCGAGGCTCGACCATCGAGATCCTTGCCACCAGCCCGGTCGCCTCGCTGGCGATCGTCGCCGGGAAGTATCTCGGCGCCTGCGGCTTCCTCGTCGCGATGCTCCTCCCGACGCTCGTCTATGTCGCGACGCTCGAAGCGGTCGCGGCGCCTGATTACGGTCCGATCTTCACCGGCTACCTGGGCCTGCTGCTCTCTGGCATGACCTATCTCGCCGTCGGGCTTCTGGCCTCGACGCTCAGCGCAAGCCAGACCTCGGCGTTTCTCGGCTCACTCTTTGCGCTGCTGCTCTTACGGGTCGGTGCGACGCAAGCCGCAAGGCTCCCGGATCCGTGGAGCGAGCTGGTCTTCGCTCTGTCGCTCGATGTGCGAATCGACGACTTCGCCAAGGGCGTCGCCGATCTCGGCGGCGTGGTGTTCTTCCTCGCGGCGAGCGTCTGGTTCGTCGTGATCGCGGCCGTTGCTCTGGAGGCCCGCCGATGGCGCTGAATCCGCGCTCCGCTAAGCGCCGCTTCATCGCACGGTCCGCAGCGTTCGTCGTGATCGTCTCGATCGCGGTCGTCTTCGCCGCCGCGGGAGCGGATCGCCTGCGCGTGCGGTACGACCTGACCGCGACTCGGCAGCACGCTCTTGCGCCGCGCACCGAGCGCGTCCTCGACCGCCTCTCGGGCGACTACGAGATCGCCGTCGTCGCCGACTTCGCCCGTGTCTCGCCTCTCGCCCGCTCAGCGGTCGACGATGTGCTGAGCGAGTTTGTTCGCGCCGCCCCCGAGATCCGTATCACCAGGATCGACGCCGGACGCGCCGACCAGGAAGGCAAGTTCGTCGCGCTTCTCGACCGCCTCGCGGCGCGCTACTCGAGGGACATCGTCGCGAGAAAGGGGGCGCTCGACAGCGCCGCGGAGTCGATCCGACGAACCATCGCCCTTCTGAGCGATGCCGCCGCTTCGATCGCCGACGCCTCGGCCGCGGCCGACCCTGGGACGAACGCACGCGGCGCGCTCGAACAGCTCGCCGCGACGGTCCGCATCCGCATCCGGGAGGCCGAAGCCGCCGCCTCCAGTGTCGCGAGCCTGCGCGAGCAGACACTCCTCGGCTCATCGCTTGTCCCCCTCGATCGCGCGCTCGCCGCGGCGCGAAGCGAGCTCGAATCGCTCGCCGCAGACAGCGCCGTCGCCCTCAAGCGCATCGAAGCCGCTTCCGAGAGCGACGCGGCGCAGCGCGCCAGCCGAGCGCTCGCGATGGCGCGCGATGAATCAGCCGCCGCCCACGAAACGCTCTCCACCCTTCCCCCGTCGGAGCTCTACGCCGTCGTTCGGGCGATCGAGAGTGACAACGCGGTGGTGGTTTTCTCCGAAACCGGCGTCACCGCCGTCGCCTTCAGCGCCCTGTTCCCCGCGGGCGACGCGGCCCAGATCGACGACCGCGGCGTCGCCGAGTTCCGCTTCGTTGGCGAGGAGCTCCTCGCGACCGCCATCGCCGCGCTCGAAGAAACCGCTCGACCGATCGTCGTGCTCACGCACCCGTGGCCGGTCCGACTGCTCGACGCCGCCGGCGCGCCCAATCCCGACGCCGGCCCGCTCTCGGTCGCCGGGCTCGTCGACCGGATGCGCCTCCGAGGCATCGACGCCGCCGAGTGGCCTGTCGGCGACGTGGACGCCGCCCCTTCGCTGAGCACGCTGAATCCGAGCGGCGACCGGCCCGTCATCTACGCCGCGCTCGGAACCGTCGCGACCGGGCAGGACGGAGCGCTCCGGAACGCCAAGCTCGCAACCGCCATCGAGGAGCTTGTCGAGGCCGGTGAACGCGTCCTTCTGTCCTATTCACCCTCAGCGCTCCCCGGGGCCGGTTCCCCGGACATCCTCGCCAGGCCGCTCGAGCCGCTTGGAATCACGATCGACACGGGGCGCCCGCTGATCCGCGAGAGGCGCACCCCGAGGGGCGTGACGGCCGATCCGGGTCTGACGCTGACCGGCGGCGCCTCGGAGCATCCGATCGCAGAGGCGATCAACGGCCTGACGACCCGGCTGGGCTGGGTTTCGCCGATCGATGTCGAGGACGCCCCCGGCGTGGCGACCTGGCCGATCCTTCGAGTTGAGGACGCCGCCGATATCTGGGCGGAGTCACAGTGGATCGACCTCTGGGCGAGCTCCTCGAGCGCTCGGCGCCGCCAGATCGCCCCGGAGCCGACCCCCGGGCTTGATGACCTCGATGGACCGTGGACCGTCGCCCTCGCCGCTCAGCGCGCCCACCCGGCTGACGGCGGCGAACTCCAGCGTCTGGTTGTCGTCGGCGCCACCGCATGGTTCTTTGACGCCTCGATCCTCCCCGCGCGCCGAGTCGACGGCCGCGTCGCCGCCGCGTTCCCCGGCAACGGCGAACTCTTCGACGCCTCCATCGCCTGGCTTGCCGATCAGGACGAACTCATCGCCCCAGGCGCCGTCGCCCGCGACGTCCCTCGAGTCGAAGCCATCGATCCGAGCACGCTCGCCCTCATCCGCTGGTCGCTCGCGATCGGTCCCGCTCTCGCGGTCCTGCTCCTCGGCGGCGCCGTGCGGATAATGCGCCGATGATTCGCAAAATTGTCCTGTTCGCTCTGGTTGCTCTGCTTGTCGCTTTCGGCGTCGTACTGCTTCTGCGTCCCGCGCCGCCCCCCCAGCGTCTCGCGATCACGCCGCTTGAACCCTCACGCATGGAGCGCATCGAGGTCGCCGGAGACCGCATCGCCGACGGAACCGCAACAAGGGCGGCGCCGGGTGAGTGGGTCATCACCCTCGATGACGGCGGCGCGACCTGGCCGGCGTCGACCCCCGCCATCCGCAGCGCGCTGCGAGCGCTCGCCGAGATCGCCTCGCTCGAGCCGAGCCCGCTCGCGGAGTTCGTCCCCGCGGCCACGCTCGTCGTTCATGACGACGCCGGGGATCGACGCCGCTTCGAGTTCGCGCCGGCCGTGATCGGCGGACGACGAGCCGTCACCATCGACGCGAGCGCAACGGTCAGTGCTCCAGTGGGTCTTACAGACGCCGTCATCCAGAGCGGGCCCGCCGCCTGGCGCGATCCCTTCGCGTTCCCCGGCGCCGGCGCGAACGTCACCCGCGTGCTCATCGAGCAGGCGGCCAAACAGACCGAGCCCGCCCGCCGGCTCGAGATCCGACGGGCCGCCGGCCGGTGGCTCATCGCCTCGCCCGTGACCGCTCGCGGAAGCCAGAAGGCCGTCGACGCCGCAATCGCCCGCCTCGCTGGGGCAAAGATCGAGCGTTTCATCGACGAACCGCTCGAAAGGGAACTCACCGGGCTCGATGATCCCGTCTTTACGATCACCATCACCTCGGGAAACGATCCGGCGACGGTCCGCTTCGGGGCCCGGGCCACCGCCTCCGGGCTCGAGCGCTTCGCGGAGGCCGCGCACTCGGACGCCGTCTTCGTCGTTGATACGACGCTGCTCGCCGACCTGAGCCTCGACCCCGCCGCCTACACCGATCGACGCTCAACCCCCGTCCCTCCGGCCGACATCTACACGATCGCGATCGAGCTCGATGACGCGGCGACAGGCGCCAGCGCCGAACGCACGCTCGACGGCTGGACCGGCTCGAGCGACCGCTTCGAGCCGGCTCGCCTCGTCGAGCTTCTGACATCCGGCGCCGGGGCCACCGTCGCGTTCGTTGCGCCCGAGGGATGGAACCCCGTCGCCACGATCCGGCTCGAGGACCTCGCCGGCGATCCGCTCGACGTTCTGATCGCTGGCGTCGGCGACGAGGGGCGGCTCCGCGTCGCATCACGCGTTCCCGGGGCGGAGCCGGTTTTCTACTCAATCCCAGGATTAACCCTCGGCGTTCTGGGCCTGCCCGACGAGTCATCGGCTCCGTAAACGCTCATAACGTCGTCCCCAATCCGCCTCACCGCACGAAGCGTGAACCGCCGGGCGTCCGAGAGCCGGGCGAGCTCGCCCAGGCTCAGCGCGGCGCGGGCGGACGGGTCCCCGAAGACCAGCGGCGCGGTGAAGACCAGCAGCTCATCGACCAGCCCCCGCCGCACAAGATCGCTCGTCAGCCGCCCGCCGGCCTCGCAAAGCACATTCGTCACGTCTTTCTCGCGAGCGAGATGCCGAAGCGCGGCCGTCGCGTCCACGCGACCCGCCTCATCCACGGCCACGCCGACGACCTCCACGCCCGCCGTCCGCAGCCGTTCCGCCGCACGGCTCTGCGCGGCGTCAAGGCCGGCGTAGACCGTCACCGGCGCCTCGTTCGCGGTCGCCGCCAGGCGCGAGCCGGGCGTCGCGGAGAGCCGCGAATCGATCACCACGCGGAGCGCGACCCGCCGCACCCGCACCCCGCGCGCCGTCAGCATCGGATCGTCCTGGTGAACCGTCCCGGCGCCCACGAGGATCGCATCCACCCGCCCCCTCAAGCGGTGCACAAGCCGCCTCGATCCTTCACCGCTGATCCACTGGCTCTCCCCGGACCGCGTCGCGCTGAACCCGTCGATCGTCTGCGCCCACTTGCCGACCACCCACGGAAGACCGACGGTGGTTCGTTTGATAAAGGGAGCGCTGGTCCGCGCTGCAGAGGGCTCCCAAACGACGCGCGTCGAAACGCCGGCGGACTCGAGCCGCTCGAGCCCCCCCCCCGACTCGCTCCCGGGATCGCGCGCCGCGCAGACCACCTCGCCGACGCCCGCGTCGATCAGCGCCTCCGTGCACGCCCCCGTCTTGCCGACGTGCGAGCATGGCTCGAGCGTGACAAACGCGGTCGCCCCGCGCGGGTCCCGCCCGGACCGCCGGCAGGATTCCAGCGCCTCGACCTCCGCGTGCGCTCCGCCAAAAACGCGGTGATGCCCCGTCCCGAGAGTTTCGCCGTCGCGAGCGATCACGCACCCAACCATTGGATTGGGCTCCACACGACCGAACCCGCGCCACGCGAGCCTCGCCGAAAGCCGGAGAAACCGCTCCGCCTCGTTCACGCGATCCGCACCACCGGGTCGATGATCTCCCGCCCGAGCGTCGCCCTCGCCTCGCGGATCCACCGCGCCGCGTCCGTCCCGTATCCCGCCGTCGGCTTGAGCTCCGGCGCCAGCTCGCCGAACGTCCGGTTGAAGCGAGCCATCACCAGCTCCCGCGACCACTTCGCCGCGATCGACGCCAGCGCGGTCGGGTACCGCTTCCCGTCGCCCCCGACGAGCACCTCCACGTGCATCCGCCGCTGCGCGTCGCGCACGACATACACCGCGCGCCGAGCGTCCCGCCCGAGCTCCACCACCTCCTCGGCCTCGGGGATCGCCGCTCGAAGCGAATCCCCGTAGCGCGTGCGCCCCCCGAGGCGATCGAGCGTCACCAGCGCCCCCTCCCCGGCCCGCTCCCACGTCCAACGCAGCTTGGGCGCGATCATCTCGAACTCGAACGCCGCCTTGGACCGCGTGCGGCGCCACCCGTCATTGAAACGCCCCGCGTGCGCCGCCTCGACCGAGAGCCGCGTAAAGCGAACGCCAGCCCCATCCGCGCGGCGCCGAAGCGCGTTGGCCGCGATCGTCGCCGCCGCAGCGTCAAGCGCGAGATCGAACGAGCCGAGCGACCCCGCCGGCGGCTCGACGCCGAGCGCCCCAAGCGCTTCGATATCCGACGACACCCCCACCCCGATCGCGCTCAGGTGCGCCCGGCACGACCGCTCGTGGGGCTCAAATGGCCAGCCCGTCGACCGCTTGAGCTTCTTCGAGTCATCGACCTGAAGCGCCGCGCTCTTCGCCCGCGCCCGACCGACCGCCGGGCGGAGCATCGCCCACACGTTCGGCGGCTCGAGCGGGTCGAACGGCTCGAGCTCCATCGCCGCGAACCCGACGCACAGCGGACCAAGCCGCGGACCATACCCAGCCTCGTCGATCCCGGCGAGCAGCATCAACGCACTCTCCCCGGCCCGAGCCCGGCCGTCAACGGGCAAGCGACCCGAACAAGCGATGCGCACAAAAAACGCGGCGCTTCCTCAAGGAAACGCCGCGTCGTGATCTGAAGGGAAGCGTCGGTCAGATGGGATCAGAAGTCGCGACCGCGAGCGCCGCCGATGGTGTGGATGAAAACGGCGCGGGCGCCGCCGTCGGTGTTCCACCATCCCTCGTTGGTCGACACGAAGTCGCCGCGGCCGCGGGCGTCCTGGATCTGGTCGACGGAGAACTCGGAGATGATCTCGCGGAAGACCTCAATCTGGCGGGCCGAGCCGTCGGCGAGCGCCACCGCGGACGAGACGCCCGGGCTCCATGAATTGCCGCCGCCGTTGATCGACACCGGCTCGTGGAAGATGCCCTTGCGTGACGGATGGCGGAAGTTGTCGTGATCGATGAACTCGCGGAAGCCCTGCCAGCTCGGGTTCGGGTTGGCCCGGCGGCCGTTGGCGAAGTAGGACTCGCCGGAATCCTGGCCCTGTCCACCGGGGTTCAGGCCCTCTCCCGGCGCGGCGTTCAGGAAGAAGTCATCGCCGTTGGCGCCGGCGATGTCGATCGGGGCGCGGAACGTGCCCATCATCGCGGTGAGGGTGTACTTCCAGCTCGAGCCGATGTCCTGCGCGTAGGAATCCTCGCTATCGCGAATCAGAGTCCAGCCGCCCGAAGCAGTTGTGTTGTTAAAGGGCGAGGCCGGCGCGGCGTTGGGGACCCGGATCTGCATCCGCGGGTCGCTCATCGGCACCTGATTCGTCTTGATCTCGTTCCAGGCGTCCGAGTAGGTGGAGTCGTTGGCCGCGACGAAGATGTCCTGAAGCAGCCCGTAGCCCTCGCCTTCGATGATGTAATCCCCGAAGACGATCGGGTGATTGCGCCACCAGATCTCGTAAGAGATGCCGCCCGGAACAGCCCAGCCGTTGTCGGTGAACTGGTCGAGCCACGCGATGTTGCGAGCGGGCCGGTTGATCTCGATGCCGCGCGGCTCCTGGCCCGACCCCTTCGGACCGTTGGGCATCTTCCCCTGACGCTCGGCCACGTGGTTCATCGCCCCCTTCATGTTGTCGGCGATGCGCGTGACGTCGATCAACTGACGGCTGCGCCGCCGAGCCTCGCCCAGCGCCGGGAGCAGCAGTCCGATCAGGATCGCGATGATGCTGATGACGACCAGCAGCTCCACGAGGGTAAAGCCTTTGCGACGGTGATTCATTTAAGGACGCTCCTTCTTCAGGGTGTACGAACGGTGGCTCTTAGCGGCGTGAAACGAACAGCCGAGCACCATCTTGGGCCGGGCCCATTAGGCGACTATACCGCCTTCGCGGGGATCGCCAAAGCGCGTGCTGTCCAGAGTGCGAGTCGATGAGGCTCGATCCTCGTCCACGATGATCGCCGGCGACGATGGGGGCCGGGGCCGGGAACGCGGCGATCGCCGCGCGACGTCGGACGATTCGCCCGATCGCCGGCTCGCGGAGAGCCCGCCAATGCGGCTGAGAGGAGTCGAACCTCCACGGGGTTTTACCCCCACTAGGACCTGAACCTAGCGCGTCTGCCAATTCCGCCACAGCCGCGGCAAGAAGGCCGGGCAGTGTACTCAGCGCGCCGAGAATGGCAACTCGAACTCGGTTAACAGCCTCGAGAGGCCGCCTCGTCCGAAAAATCCGCCGGTTGGTAAGCGCAGGACGATCCATCACCGACACTGTTCGTGCCCTCGGCCACGGGTGTTCCGCGGGTGACGCAAATTTTGCACCCTCGGTGAAACAGCGCTCAGGACGCCTCCACCGCCTCGGCTTCCGCAGTCTCCGCGTCCGCCGCCGCGGGCGTTCGCAGCGGCACGCCCTTGGCCTCGAGCACCTTGTTCTTGATCTCCCCGATCAGCTCCGGGTTCTCCTTCAGGAACCGCTTCGCGTTCTCGCGGCCCTGCCCCAGCCGGACGTCCCCGTAGCTGAACCACGCGCCGGACTTCTCGACCACGCCCTCTTCCACCGCGAGATCCACGAGGTCGCCCGTCAGGCTGATGCCCTCATCGAACATGATGTCGAACTCCGCCTGGCGAAACGGCGGGGCGACCTTGTTCTTGACGATCTTTGCCCGCACGTGGTTCCCGATGTGCTGATCGCCATCCTTGAGCGCCCCGATGCGCCGGATATCGACGCGCACCGACGCGTAGAACTTGAGCGCCCGCCCCCCGGGCGTCGTCTCGGGCGAGCCGAACATCACGCCGATCTTCTCCCGGATCTGGTTGATGAAGATG
>CAZXGT010000002.1:79247-84281 GCA_964639935.1 uncultured Phycisphaeraceae bacterium | reverse complement strand
CTCATTCACTGCGCAGCACCCGGGCGGGGTCGACCTGGGCGGCGCGGAGGGCCTGCGTGCCCACGGTAACGAGCGCCACGGCGAGGGCGGTGCCTCCGGCGAGCAGGAAGACGCCCACGCCGAGGTCGATGTGGTACGCGAACGTGCCCAGCCAGCGGCTCAGGGCGACGTAGGCGATCGGCAGGGCGACGACGATGGCGCCGAGCACGAGGGCGGCAAACTCCTTCGACAACAGCCCCACGATCTGCGACACCGAGGCGCCGAGGGCCTTGCGGATGCCGATTTCCTTCGTGCGCTGCTTGGCGGTAAATGCCGCGAGCCCGAAGAGCCCCAGGACGGCGACGAACACCGCCAGGCCGGAGAACACGCTGAAGAGCGTGCCGAGCTGCTGCTCGGCCCGGTAGGCGGACGCGAAGGACTGATCGGCGAAGGCCACATCGAGCGGAACGTCGAAGAACTGCTGCCAGGTCTGCTCGAGATCCGCGAGGGCGGCTCCCGTACGATTGGCTTCGATGCGGGCGTAGTAGGTGTCGAGCATGCCCGGATAGACGAAAAACGCCACCGGCGACATCTGCTCGCGGAGCGTTGCCAGATGGAAGTCCTCGACCACGCCGATCACGCGCGGATTTGGGACGGGCCACCCGCCGCTTCCCACGAGCTGCCGGTCGATCACATCGCGCAGGGACCGCTGGCCGGAGGGCAAGTCGCTGGTAAGCAGTTGCTGCGCCGCGCGGTTCAGGACGACGGCGGAGGAGTCGGTGCCGCGGCTCCGCTCGAAGGTGCGGCCCGCGAGCGGCTTCACCCCGAGCGTCTCGAAGAACCCGAAGTCGACGGCGACGACCCGGAGTGGGTGCCGGTCGTCTTCCGGGAGTCCGAGCCCGTCGATCGCGAAGCTATTTCCGGAGAGCAACTCGCTGGGAAGCGGCTCCGAGGCCTGAGACACGGAGACGATGCCCGGCCGCTGCGCCAGGGAGGTCTCGAAGGCCCGAATTGCGGACTCGGGGGCAGGAGGCATGGGGAGCGTGACAACCTGCTCCTGGTCGAACCCGAGACGGGCGCTCTGCAGGTAGTCGAGCTGCCCGTACGCGACGATCGTTCCCGCAATTAGAACCACGGCGGTGGCGAACTGGAAGACGACGAGCCCCTTTCGAAGCGTCGGCGACCCGCCGGACGAGCTGCCACCTCGCGAGCTGCCGCCGAGGACCACGGCCGGGTCGAAGCGGCTGAGGACGAATGCGGGATACCCCCCTGCGCCGACTGCGGCCACGACCGCAATCACGACCAGCGCCGTAAGGGCAAACGGAGACAGAAGCGCCCCGGTGCCAAACTCGATTCCCGTGAGCGATTGAAACAGGGGAAGGGCGGCGGAGGCCAGCCCCAGCGCCAGTACCAGTCCGCCGACCGAGAGGACGAACGCCTCCGCCAGAAACTGACCGGCAATCTGACGCCGCAGAGCGCCGACGGTCTTGCGGACGCCGACCTCGCGGGCCCGTTCGGTGGCGCGGGCCGTGGCCAGGTTCACGAAGTTCACGCAGGCGAGCACGAGGACGAACAGCGCCACCGCCGCGAAGAGGTAAACGTAGGTGAGCGACCCGTTGGCCTCAAGCTCCTGGTCCATGTTCGAGGAAAGATGGATCGACGTGAGCGGCTGGAGCTTGAGCGTCGCGCCGTTCCAGAAGTTGCCCGCGCGGGCCTTGCCCTGCTCCGTAAACCGTTCAGCGAGCGCATCGGGAGAGGCACCCTCCGGAATCTGAAGGTATGCCCGGAAGCTGTTGTTGCCCCAGCTGTCGCCCAGCGTCTCGTCGAAGTCGAAAGCCGCGTTCAGCGTCTCCCACGAAAGGAGAATCTGTGGACGGAAGTGCGAGGCCTCGGGAATCGGCTCCAGCACGCTCTCGATCGTCACGTCGAGCGTCTGGCTCGTCCCGTACACCCCGGAGACCTCGATCGTCTGGCCGATGGGGTCGTCCGCGCCGAAGTACTTCTCCGCGATCTCCGGGGTCACGGCCGCCGTGTAGGGCCGCGTGAGCGCCTGTCGCGCGTCGCCGCGCTGTGCTGGAAAGGTAAAGACGTCGAGAAACGGAGGGCGGGCGACGAAGATCTGCTCGTCGAACCGCCGGTTCTCCTGCCCGACCACGGCCTGGGACTGCAGGAACAGGGCGACCGTCAGCGACGGATTGTTCTCCGTGATCGTTCGGACCGCCGGCAGGGTCGTCGCCGGCATCTCCATGTCGCCCCAGTCGCTCGTGATCCGGTAGATCTGATCGGCGTTCTCGTGGAAGCGGTCGTACTGAAGCTCGTGCTGGACAAAGAGCGTGATGAGCAGGCAGACCGCGATCCCGACGCCGAGTCCGACGACGTTGATCAGGGCGTATCCGACGTGGCGGCGCATCGCGCGGATGGCGGTCCGCAGGTAGGAGGAAAGCATATGGGATTGGTTTTCAGTGTCGAGTGGCGAGTGAAGAGGGTCGCGGCCCGGCAGGGATGCCAGATCCTCATCCCCCCACACCTCATCTCCCCACACTCACTCGTTCCGGAGCACGCGGGCGGGATCAACCCGGGCGGCGCGGAGGGCCTGCGTGCTGGTGGTGGCAAGCGCGATGGTGAGCGCGAGGACGGCCGCCGCGACAAACGGCGTGGGGCCAAGATCGATGGGGTATGCGAAGTCGGACAGCCACGACCGCACCAGCAGATACGCGATCGGGGTGGCCAGGAGAACGGCCAGGCCGACCAGCCGGACGAACGTCGACGACAGGAGGAGGACAATCGACCCGGACGATGCGCCGACGGCCTTGCGGATGCCGATTTCCTTTTCTCGCTGCTTCGTCGTGTAGGTGGCCAGGCCGAACAGCCCGAGGCACGCCACGAGAACGGCGATCAGGGAGAACAGGGCAATGATCTGGCTCGTGCGCTGCTCCGTCTCGTACAGGCGAGCCAGCCGGTCGTCGAGGTAGGTGGCGTCGAGTATTTCGCCGGGCACCGCCTGGCTCCATGCGTCCTGGATCGTGGCCATGGCGGCATCCACGGTATTCGGTGCCATCTTCGCGATCACCCGAGAAGTCTGTACATACGCGATTTGCGCCGTGCCATCATCGCCGGGAAAGCGGATTTTCATCGGCAGGTAGACGACCGGCTCAATGGCCGAGCGGAGCGACTCGACGTGGTAGTCCTCAACGACGCCGACAACGGTTCCCGACTGATCCAGGTAGTACGTGCCGCCCTCCACGGTGTAGACGCGCACCGTCTGGCCGAGCGCCTCTTCGGGCGTCCAGCCCATTTTCTCAACGGCGGTTCGGTTGAGCATGACAGCGCGATCCCGGTAGAAAAAGCCTGCGTGCTGATCGCCGCGCCGCGCTTCCCCGATATCTGACGGACGGTCGGGGTCGAAGGGGCGTCCGGCAATGACGTCCACACCCAGCGCCTGAAAGAAGCCGAAGTCAACGACCTGCATGTTGAGACGCTCCTCCGGGTCCTCGGGCGCCCGGCCATCGATTTCATAGCGAACGCCGTACCCGGAACTCAGTCCCGGCTCGACGCTCGCCGCGGTCACCTGCAGGATCTTGCTCCGCGTCTCCATCTCGTCCTTCAGCCGGAGGTAATCCTCCGGCGCATCCATCGTCACGAGCTGCGCATCGTCGAAGCCGAGCCGGGCGTCCTGCATGTACGTCAGCTGCTGGTAGGCCACCGTGGCCGCCACGATGAGGACGACCGAGATCGCAAACTGGGTGACCACGAGGCCCTGCCGGAGACGAGCGCCGCCTCCACGGTTTGTGCCGTGGCTTCCTCGCACGACCGCGGCGGGCTGGTAGCGGGTGAGGAAGAAGGCGGGATAACTCCCCGCGCCGAGGCCGGCGAGGAGGATGACGGCGAGGACGATGCCCCAGAACCACGGATTGCCGATCAGTCCGACGGCGAGGGTCGTCCCCGTGATCGCTTCGAGCACCGGACGGAGGGCGGCCGTGAGCCCCAGCGCGAAGACCGCCGCGACCAGGCTGATTAGCATGGCCTCCCCGAGAAACTGCCGCACCAGCTGCCCCCGGTGGGCGCCGACCGACTTCCGCACGCCCACCTCCCGGGCCCGCTCCACCGCCCGGGCGGTGGAGAGGTTGACAAAGTTAATGCACGCGATGCCCAGGATGAACAGGGCAATCGCCCCGAACACGTAGATCCGTGTGAGCTTTCTATCTCCCGCGTCGAGCGTTGGATTCAGATGGATGTCGGTGACGGCCTGCAGCCCCTCGTCGTACGCTTGCGCTACGTCGGGACGCCGCCGCTCGTTGATTGCCGCGTCGACTTTCGCCCCGACGGCGACCGGGTCGGCGGTTTCCGCGAGCCGGACGTAGGTCGCCGAAAACGGGTACCAGAAACTCCCGACGATGGCGTCCGCATCGCGCCCCGTTGCGGCGTAGAAGGTGCCAAATGACGCCGCCATTTTGAAGTCGAAATGCGTGTTTGCCGGCAGATCCTCCATCACGCCCGAGACCGTCAGGGTGCGCTCGCCATCCAGCGAGAGGGTTTTCCCGACGGCATCGGTCGTGCCGAAGTATCGACGGGCCGTCGTCTCGGAGAGAACGATCTCGTTCGGCTCATCGAGTACAGCCTCGGGCGTGCCATGCACGAGGGGGAAGTCGAACAGCTCGAACAGGCCCGCATCGGCGAAGACGAAGCGGGAGGTTTCGTACGGCTGCGTCCCCCCGGTCTCGTCCTCCACGACCAACGTCTGCGTCTGGCGATAGACGCGGACGACCTGGTCGATCCCTGGCACCTCCTCCCGCAACACGGGAAGGGCGCCGTCCCCGATGCCCGTAAGGTTCTGGTCTCCGCGTTGCACCACCCGGTGGATCCGGTCGGCGTCTTCATGGAAGCGGTCGTAGGAGAGCTCGTTTTGCACGTACATGCCGATCAGCAGGCAACACGCCATCCCGATCGTGAGTCCGAGGACGTTGACTGTCGCGAATACGGGCCGGCGCCGGAGGGAACGAAGGGCCGTAGTTAGGTACGAGGATAGCATGTGGGATCGGTTTCCAGGTTCGAATG
>CAZXGT010000002.1:0-79147 GCA_964639935.1 uncultured Phycisphaeraceae bacterium | reverse complement strand
AGGGCCGTAGTTAGGTACGAGGATAGCATGTGGGATCGGTTTCCAGGTTCGAATGTCGAATGTCGAGTACCGAGTGAAGAGGGTCAGGGCCCGGCGCGGATGCCAGCCGTTGACCCTCATCACTTATAACCCGTAACCCACCTTTTCCCCTACTCATCTCCGAGAACCCGGGCGGGGTCGACGCGGGCGGCGCGGAGGGCCTGACTACTGACGGTGCCGAGGGCGACCGTGAGCACGACGCCAAGCGCGATGATAAGCGGGAGGACGCCGAGGTCGATCCGGTAGGCGAAGTCCTCGAGCCAGCGCGACATGCCGACATAGGCGAGCGGAGCCGCAACGGCGATGGCGATGGCGACCAGCACGACGTACTCCGACGAGATCATGCGCACGATGCTCGGGACCGTCGCGCCGAGGGCCTTGCGGATGCCGATCTCCTTCATGCGCTGCTGCGCGGCGAAGGCGGCGAGTCCGAAGAGGCCGAGGCAGGCGACGAAGAGCGCCAGTCCGGCGAAGGTGCCCACCATCCAGCCGGTCCGCTGCTCGTTCTCGTACTGCGCGGCAATGCGTGCATCGAGGAACGACGCCTCGAAGATTTCACCGGGCGCGACCTCGTTGAACACGCGCTTTACGGCCTGCATCGCCTCCCCCGGAGTCTGCCCCGGGTTCACCTTCACCAGCATGTTCTGCAGCGCGATGTGTACGAACCCGTCTTGTTCAGCCGGCCTCGGAGACTGTGCCGGGACGAACATCATCGGCTCGATCGGTGCGCGGAGGGCACCTGCGTGGTAGTCTTTGACGACGCCCACCACGGTGGCGGAGAGGTCAAAGTAGTACGTGTTCTGCTCGGCCGTGGTGAGGCGGATCGTTTTTCCGATCGCTTCCTCGGCCGTCCAGTCGAATTTCTGCAGCGTCGCTTCGTTAACGACCGCCGCTTTGTCGCGGTAGTACCACCCGAAGTGCGTCTCGTCGCGGGGGAGCGTCCGGCCCATGTCCGCGGGCCGCTCCTCAGAGAAGACGCGTCCGGCGACCAGGTCCACGTCGAGCATCTCGAAGAACCCGAAGTCGACGATCTTTGTGGCAATGTTGTCCCCCTCGTTCGAGGGCGCCTCGCCGTTGATCTCGTACTCGTGTCTCCGGGTGATGCCGAGCCCGGGGCTCGAGTTCGCGCCGACGACCGCGCGGATCGCCCCGTTGGCTTCCATCTCCTGCTTCATCAGTGGGTAGCTGCCCGCCACCTGTACGCTGAGGATCTCTTCCTCGTCGAACCCAAGATCTGCCGATTGGACGTAGTCGAGCTGCTGGAAGGCGATGGTCGTCGCCACGATGAGCGCGGCAGAGATCGCGAACTGCAGCACGACCAGCCCTCTGCGCAGGCCGGCTCCCTTCCCCATTCCGGTGGCCTGCTTCCGCAGAACGGTCGAGGGCTCGACGCTCGTGAGCACGAACGCCGGGTAGCTGCCCGCGCCCAGGCCGGTCAGCAGGACCACGACCACGGTGCCGCCCCACAGCCACGGACTTTCGTAGACCGACCCGTACAGCTCCGTCCCGAGCAGCGACTCGAAGGCCGGGAAAAGAGCGACCGTGAGTGCCAAAGCGCCCAGACCGGCCGTAGCGCTGACGAGGAGCGACTCGAGGAGGTGCTGCCTCACGACCTGCCCGCGCTGCGCACCCAGGCTCAGGCGAACGCCGATCTCACGAGCTCGCTCCACGCCTTGGGCCGTCGCCAGGTTGACGAAGTTGACCGACGCGATCCCCAGCACGAACAGGGCGATTGCGATGAAGAGATACACCTGCTGCGGGTTGCCCCCCGCCGACTCGCCGAGCAGGTCTGAATGGAGGTGGATGTCGGTGATCGGCTGGAGGGTTGCGTCGAGTTCCGCCGCATCGCCCGGGTCTCGGTTCTCGTCGACCAGCTCCCGGATCGTGGTCTCGGCCTTCGCGACATCGGCTCCCTCGTCCAGCAGGACGTACATGTTCGAGGACGGAAACCAGAAGCTGCTAAACACCGCGCTGGGCGGCTGTCCCCAGAGGGCGGCGTTGGCGCCGAAGGAGGCCAGCACGTCGACCTCCAGATGGCTGGGCTCGGTCGGATCAGCCATGATGGCCTGCACCGTGAGGTCGACATCGTTGCCGTTCTGCGAGATGCGAAGCGTCTGCCCGATCGCACCTGCGCCGCCGAAATACCGCTCGGCGGCCGACTCGGACAGAATCGCGACGTCGGGGGCAGCCAGGAGGTTCTCGCGCTCTCCCTGGACGATCGTCCAGTCGAAGATCTTGAAGGCGCCGGCATCGGCAAACGCAAAGTGGTCTTCAGAGAACTTCTCGTTCGTGCCGCTTTCCCGGAGAACCGTCACGTCGCGCGCCTCGTCGGCCACGCGGACGACCTGCTCAACTGCCGGAACCGACGACCGCAGGATCGGCAGCGCGCCATCCCCCAGGAACGAGTTTCCGCCACCATCTTCCACGTCCTTCTGCACAACGCGGTAGGTCCGGTCTGCGTACGGCTGGTGGTCGTCGTAGCTCAGCTCGTGCTGGACGTAAAGGCCGATCAACAGGCAGCACGTCATGCCGATGGCGAGACCTGCTCCGTTGAGCAGCGTGAACACCGGCTTCCGGCGCAGGGTGCGGAAGGCGGCAAAAACGTTGAGGTTCAGCATGGATCAGGCGGTGGTCGGTTTCTGGTTTCCAGTTCCCAGTTCCTGGTTTTCGGTTTTGGGGGGCGAGGCCTGGGTAGAGGGTGCTGAGGGAGTGGAGGGTGCAGAGGATCGGGGACCGGCAGAGATGCCAGCCCCTGACCCTCATCCCCCAAACCTCATCCTCACACTCATTCGCGTTGGAGCACGGGGGCGGGATCGGTGCGGGCGGCACGCAGGGCCTGCACGCCAACCGTTGCGACGGCGAGCCCGAGGAGGAGCAGGCAGGCGCCGCCGAAAAGGCCGACGCCGGGGTCGATGCGGGTCGCGAAGTCGTCCAGCCAGCGCTGAAGGCCGACGTACGCCGCCGGGATCGCGATCCCGAACGAAATCAGCGCCAGCCGGGCGACGTCTTTCGTGAGCAGCTGCACGATCGAGCGCGTGGAGGCACCCAACACCTTCCGGACGGTGATCTCTTTCAGCCGCTGCCGGATCTGAAAGGCGGCGAGTCCGAAGATGCCGAGACAGGCGATGATGACGGCGAGCCCGGCCGCGAGTCCTGCCAGGGTGCCGATCTGCTCCTGCGTTTCGTAGAGGGCATCCAGTGCATCGTCGAGGAAAACCGGGTCGAACGGCACCGTGCCGTAGACTGCCGACCACTCGGCCTGCAGGCCGTCGAGGACCTCCCCGGTCGACCCGGGGGCGACGCGAATCGCGAGGTACTCGTACCATTGGAAGCCGCGCCCGCCGTAGTAGTGAATCGTCGGCTGGGTGGCCCGGACGGCGGAGTCGTTCTGAAAGGCCCGGGTGACGCCCACGATCGGGACGGCGGTGTCGGATCCGCCGGGGCGGAGCGTGAGCCCTACCACCGCGTCGCGGCCCGTCATCGCGCGGAGTCGGTCGGCAGCGGCCTGGTTGATGATGCCCCCATTCTGAATCATCGCGCTTCCCGAGGTATACTCGCGCGGCCGGAACGTCTGCCCCTCCGCGATCTCGATGCCCAGCGTCTCGAAGTAGCGATCCCCGACGGTCTCCTGCCGGAGGCTGATGGATTCCCCGCTCGCCCCTTCGGGCGTGTACGTGTTGTAATTTCGGTCGTAGCGCGTCGGGACGGTCCCGGTAAAACTCGTCGCGATGACGCCCGGGAGCCGCTCGATCTGGCGCTGCATGCCCGTGAGGGGCCCGATGGCGGCGGCCGTGCTGTCGAAGGGAGCCGTCGTGATCGGCAGGGCGAAGACGTGCTCTTGGTCGAAGCCGGGATCCTGGGACTTGAGGTGGTCGATCTGGAGCCAGACGCCGAGGGCCCCCGCGATGAGTGCGACGGAGACCGCGAACTGGCCGACGACGAGAATCCGGCGCACCCATTGCCCGGACGCGCTATGGCGGAATTGCCCGCGGAGGGAATCGGCGGTGGTTGCCCGCGTCAGGTGGAGGGCGGGGTAGACGCCCACGGCGAGTCCCACGAGCACGGCGAGGAGCGTCATGGCGGGCACATGCCCGGGGTCGAGCGAGAGCGAGACGTCCAGCAGTCCGTTGAACGCGGGGAGGGTGGCGAGAACCAGGGCCCCCGCGAGGAGAAGCGCGAGAAGCGCCATCAGGACCGATTCGGCCAGAAACTGCCCGATCAGCTCCTTCCGACCGGCGCCGAGGGCACGCCGCATGCCGACCTCGCTCATCCGGTCGAGGCCGCGTGCCGTCGTCAGGTTCGTGAAGTTGATGGTGGCAACCAGAAGGACGGCCAGCGCGATGCCGGCCAGAAGCTTCAGCAGCATGCTGCTGTTCGTGGTCCGGGCGTGCTCCTCCAGAAGCGGACGCAGGGTCTGGGTCGCTCGTCCGTCCCGGTGTTCGGCGAAGTGCCGCTCGCTGAAGGCGTCGAGTTTGGGATCGAGGTCCTGCGGCGTCACACCGTCCTGCAGGCGCACGTAGGCGGTCGTGCCGGTGTTGTACCAGCCGCCGAACCGTTCGAGGTTTTCTTTCTGCGTGATCCACCCGGTCAGCGCCTCGAAGGTGACGGTCGAGTTCGACGGCGGCTCCGCCATCACGGCGCCGACCTCGTACTGCGCGTCCCCGAAGTCCGTGTCGACGGTTCGCCCGACGACGTCCGCCGAGCCGAAGAGGGTGACGGCGAGAGGGGCCGTCAGCGCGAGGTGGTTCGGCCGGGCGAGCGTCGTGCGGAGATCGCCGTGTAGAACCTCGAAGTCGAAGACCTCGGTGAACGTCGAGTCGACGTAGTGCGGAGCCACCTGCTGGGCCGACGCCGTGCCCTCCATCCACAGCCGGTTGAACTGGAGGAAGCGGGTGCCGACGCGAACCTCGCTCCGACAGCGCTCCCCGTTCGTCGCCCCGCTCAAGCCGCGCCCGGGCCGCCTCGCGGAGCCCGCCGAGCCCCTCGCCCCCGAGTTCCTCGATCGCCAGCGCCGCGAGGCCCGCCGTCACCGCGCCCAGCGCCTCCTCGCCGCTCGCCACGCGAGACTCGAGATCCCCCAGCACCGCCCGAGCGCCCCCGAACGCCGACGGATCTCCCGCCGTCCGCCCCCACATCGCCATCGCCAGCGCCGAGAGCGCCTGATCCTCAGCGCTCGCGATCAGCGGATCGAACCGATCCGCCAGCGGCCTGTACGTCCCGAGCATCCCGACCGCTTCCTCGCCCGGCCACGCCCGCGCGACGAGCGCGCCAGAGAGCCCCTGCCCGAACTCGACCAGATTCGAGCCCACCACGCTCGAGAGCGGCCTCGTGCGCCCGCCGCGATGCAGAAACACCGGCGCCGAGAACGGCTCGAGCTGCGCCAGACTCAGCGTCTCGAACCGGAAGACCCGCACGCCCTCCTCCCGCCGAAGCTCGCCGAGAGGACGGTTGGTGAGCCCGAGCCCCGCGCACGCCGCCGCCAGCGCCCGCGGCGCCGGCGTTCCGGTCGAGAGCATCTGGTCCGGGAAGATCATGCTCACCCGATCCCCGACCTTCGCCGCCGCCCCGTGAAGACCCGGGCTCATCGACAGCGCGGCGTCCGCGAAGGCGTCGCCCGCCAGCGGGGTCAGCTCGCCCGCGAGCTCGAGCTCGAGCGTCGACGCCCTGGCAAGCTCAATCAGCCGGCCATCGCGGGTCGCGTCCCTCTCCACGAGCCCGGTCTGCCGAAACGCCGTGAGCGCGTCGGTCAGCGCCCCGAGAACCATCCCGCGCTCCCAATCCGCCGACGCCGCCCGCGCCACGACCCTCCCGCCCGAACGGATCGTCACCGCGGCGCCGGTGACGCCCGCCGGATCCGTCAGCGCCCGCGGGGCCTCGAGCCGATCCAGCGCCGCCCGGGCGTCCGAGAAAACAGCGATCGCCTCGTGCGCCTCAGGAAGAGCCGCCGTGGGGCCGCACGCCAGCGCCGCCGCCAGCGCCGCCGTCGCGAAACGGCCCGCGTTGCCAGAACGCAACAGACCCGCGCCGCCCAACCATCGGGATCGTCCGAGAAGCCCTCCCGATCCCCGCTTTGAGCCTCTCAGGCGGGTTTGGCCCCGGCGCCATCCCGCGAGGCCCGCCCGTTGCAACTCCCTTAGCAGACAACGTGAGACCAGGGAGAACGACACCATGACCGCCATCATCGCTTCGGCCTCAAACAACCTCGACCGCTGGCGCCTTACCGAGAACCGCTTCCGCATCCTGATTCTGTCCGTCATGTGCTTCGCCGTCATGTGCTGAGCCGCCCACCGCTTTGAGAGAACGTCCGGAAATGAAAACCGCCCGCCGGGACCATACGTCCGGGCGGGCGGGTGTGTTGCGTCAGTCGCCAGCCGAGGCGAGCCCCGGCGGCTGAGCCGGCGTCGAGCCGGGCGCGATCAGAACTGGATCTTGTCCGTGCCCATCGAGCCGTGCTCGTCCATGCCGCCTCGCGCGGGAGGCGGCGTGTCGAAGCCGGCGCCGGCCTCGTACTCGCCCTCGGCGCCCGTCGAATCGCCCCACTGAGCCCGCTTGCGCGAGAGGCCGATCTTCCGGTCCTCGATGTCGACACGAAGGATCTTCACGTCGAGCTCCTGGCCCGGCTCCACGACCTCCTGCGGGCTCTCGACCTTGTGGTCGGCCAGCTCGGAGATGTGCAGCAGGCCCTCGAGATCCTCCTCGAGCTCCACGAAGACGCCGAAGTTGGTGATCTTCGTGACCTTGCCGCGGACGACCATGCCCGGCTTGTACGCCGAGGGGATCGCGTCGAGCCACGGATCCTGCTCGAGCTGCTTGAGCCCGAGGCTGATCCGCTGCTTCTCCTGATCCACCTCGAGGACCACGCACTTGACGGTCTCGCCCTTCTGGAGCAGCTCGTTCGGGTGCGCGACCTTCTTCGTCCACGAGAGGTCCGAGACGTGCAGGAGGCCGTCGATCCCGGGCTCGATCTCGACGAACGCGCCGTAGTTGGCGAGATTGCGAACCTCGCCCTCCACGACCGTGCCCGCCGGGTACTTCTCGCTGACGAGCTCCCAGGGGTTCACCTCGGTCTGCTTCATGCCGAGGCTGATCTCCTGCTTGTCCTTGTCGATGTCGAGCACCACGACCTCGACCTCGTCGCCGGGCTCGACCACCTCGGACGGGTGGTTGATCCGACGCGTCCAGCTCATCTCGGAGATGTGGACCAGGCCCTCGATGCCGTCCTCGAGCTTCACAAACGCGCCGTAGGAGACGATGTTGACCACCTCGCCCTTGATGCGCGAGTTGACCGGGTAGCGCTGCTCGATCTCCTCCCAGGGGCTGGCCTCCTTCTGCTTGAGGCCCAGCGCGATCTTTTCCTTCTCGTGGTCGATGTTGAGGATCTTGACCTCGACCTCCTGGTCGTTCGAGAGCATCTCCGACGGGTGATTCACGCGGCCCCAGGACATGTCGGTGATGTGCAGGAGGCCGTCGATCCCGCCGAGGTCGATAAACGCGCCGAAGTCCGCGAGGTTCTTCACGCGACCCTTGACGATGTCGCCCTCGCTCACGTTCTCGAGCAGCTTCTTCTTCGCCTTGTCGCGCTCCACCTCGATGAGCGAGCGGCGCGAGACCACGATGTTCCGCCGGTCCTCGTCGATCTTGAGCACCTCGGCGCGGATCTTGCGACCGATGAAGTCGCTCACGTCGCCCGGGCGGCGAACGTCGACCTGCGACGCCGGCAGGAACGCCGGGACGCCGATATCGACGAGCAGGCCGCCCTTGATCTTCCGCGTCACCGTGCCCTCGACCGTGTCGCCCACCTTTGTCGTCTCGAGCAGACGCTGCCAGTTCAGGATGCGGTCCGCCTTGCGCTTCGAGAGCTGGATCACCCCGTCCTCGCCCTCGAGCGCGACGAGCAGCATCTTGAAGACGTCCCCGGGCTTCACCTGCGACGGATCGTCAAACTCGTTCTTGGGCACCATGCCCTCGGACTTGAGCCCGACGTCGATCACGAAATCGTCGCCGGCCGTCCCGATGACCTTGCCGTCCAGGATCGAGCCCGGCTCGAAATCCTCGATCTGCTCCCGGAAGAGCGTGTCCATGTTGCCCTCGGCGACATCCTCGCCGAAGGCGTCCTTGAGCAACGAGACGGCGTCCTCGTCGGCGATGCCGAGCGAAGCGATCAGCTGTTCATCTACCATGTGGTGGAAAATCCTTCCCCCGGGGCCGGCGTCTCGCGCCCGCGTCCCGAGTTCCCGTGAGCCCGCCATCGCGAGCCCTCTGACCGGCCGGGGAGCCGGGCCCTCTTTGGGGCGGCTGATGTTCCAGTCGCGCCCCGTCTGAACGCCAGACGGAGCGGGACGAAGAGTGTAGCGTCGACTGTAGCGCCGCCAAACCATCAATCAACCAGTTCGCCAGCGGATTTCAGAGGCGTCCGGCGATGTTCACGCGGTCGCCTGCATCCACTGAGCCTTCCCGGATCCCATCGGAAAGGCTCAGCCCTTTCCGGTCTGCGTCTGCCTCACATATCCGTAGTTGAGCACCGCCACGAAGAGCGCGCCGCCGGCGAGATTCCCGAGAACCGCGAGCCCGATAGCCGCCGCCGCCCCGCCGAGCGGAACCTCAGCTCCGGTGAACCATCCGATCAGCAGCTCCGATGTCCCGGCGATCGAGTGGTGAAGCCCTCCGATCCCGATCAGAAACGTCACGAGGTAGATGACCATGATCTGGCTGACATCGGGCGGCGTCGCCAGCAGGAGCCACCCACCCAGCGCCATGAGCCATCCCGCAAGCACGGCGCTCAGAAAGGTGTCGAGCGGTCCAAACGCCATCACATGCTCCGCCACCGCGGCGAACCCCTCATCCGCGTCCACAACTCCCGAGGCTCCCCAAAGGAGCGCCGACCCGAGCAGGCACCCGATCATGTTCCCGCCGAGCACCAGAGCCCAGACTCGCAGCATCGCCCTCAGCCGGCACTTGCCGTCGAGCACGGGGTACACCGCCACCGCGGTGTGTTCCGTGAAGAGCTGCGTCCCGCTCATCAGGCACAGGACAAAACCAAACGGATAAACCAGCGCCCGGGTGAGCCGATCGAGCATCGGGCTCGCGCTCGGGCCTGTCACCTCCGACATCACGCCGACGGCCAGCGCCGTGAAAGCGAGGATCGCTCCCGCCGCGATCGCCGAGAGCACAAGAGAGAGCGCGGGCCGCTTCGCCTGCTCCACGCCCTCGCGGATCGCGAACTCCAGGACGTCGTCCGGGTGCCGCATCGCCTGGTCGTTCCGCTTGATGATGACCGGCGTGTAGCTCTGGTCCTCGGCCGCACGCTCGCTCTGGCGTTCCGTCGATTCATCCGCCGTGGCGTCGTGCTGGGAGCGGCGTGTTTGATTCGCGTCTTCGGGCATGCGTCCTCAAGCCAAAGTGGAAGAAAATCGCCGCGGCTTCCAACCGTGAAGCGACGCTTCGACGATGCAGGATACGCCATCAGGCGCTGCCGAAGGCGCCAACGACACGCCGGTGCGGGGCCGACATCGCCATCTGGCTCAGTTCCTCCCGCGTCGCCCAACGGCGACCGTCTCTCGCCTCCGCCGCGGCCGCGACGTACACCCCCAGGCGCACCAGCCGGTGACTCGTCGCGTGCGTCAACGCCGACGCCAGCTCGACTCCCTCGGCGCCCAGCGCGGCGGTCAGCTCCCCGATCCCAACCGGTCCGCCCTCCCGCTCGAGCCCCGCCGGCTGCCACAGGCCCGCCCAGAGCCCCTGCTCCGCCCGTCGCTCAACAAGCACTCGCCCGCGCGCGTCGCTCGCGAGCAGAACCGCGTGGAACACCTCCCGCACGGGCGCCGCCCGCTTCGGCAGCGGAAAAGCCTCCGGCTCGCCCGTCCGCCTCGCATCGCACCACGGCGCCGCGGGGCAGGTCCCGCACCGCGGGCGCCGCGGCGTGCAGACCGTCGCCCCGAGCTCCATGAGGCCCTCGTTGAGCGCCGCAGGGTCCTCGCAGGCGCCGACGAGCGCCCCAGCCCGCTCCCACGCCCAGCGCATCGTTCCCGCCTCGCCCGAGCGCAGCGCCTGCCCGCTGATCCGCACGAGCACCCGCGACACGTTCCCGTCGACGATCGGCTCGCGCGCGCCGAAAACGATGCTCGCCACCGCCCCCGCCGTGTACCGCCCGACCCCCTTGAGCTCGATCAGCGCCGCGGCGTCGCTGGGCGTCTTCCCGCCGTGCTTTTCCACGATCTGCGTCGCCGCCTCCTTCAGATGCCGCGCCCGCCGGTAATACCCGAGCCCCTCCCACGCCGAGAGCGCCTCGTCCATCTCCGCCTGCGCGAGGGCCGCCGGCGTCGGGAAGCGCTCGAGGAACGCCCGGTGCTTCTCGAGAACCCGGGAGACCTGCGTCTGCTGGAGCATCAGCTCCGCGACGAGGCATCCCCAGGGATCCCGCGGCGGCTCGCGCCACGGCAGCTCCCGCGCCTCGCGCCGGAACCATTCCTCGATCGCCCGCGTCAGCTCGCGATCGCTCACCGGGGCCCGCCCGCCTCGGTGAGCGCGCCGAAGATCGCGGGACCGAGAACCTGGGCCGCGATCGTCGCGAGCACGATCGAGATCAGGTTGAGCCAGATCCCCGCGCGCGCCATCTGCCCGATCCGAAGCCGCCCCGACCCGAAGACGATCGCGTTCGGCGGCGTCGCGACCGGGAGCATGAACGCGCAGCTCGCCGCAAAGACCGCCGGGAGCAGGAGCGTCATCGGCTCCACGCCCAGCCCTCCCGCGGCGCCGGCGAGAATCGGCAGGAACGCCGTCGCCGTCGCCGTGTTGCTCGTCAGCTCCGTCAGGAACACGATCATCGCCGCCACGCCGAGGGAGATCGCCCACCCCGGCGCTCCCCGGAGCACTCCAACGCTCGAACCGATGTAGTCATCGAGCCCCGTGGAACTGATCGCCGCCGCCAGACTCAGCCCGCCGCCAAAGAGCAGCAGCACATCCCACGGGATCCGCGAGGCGGTCCTCCAGTCCATGACGAAAACGCCCTCGCGCGGGCGCACCGGCAGCAGAAAGAGAACGATCCCCGCGGCGATCGCGATCTGCGCGTCGCTCAGACCGCCCAGCGCCGGGATCCAGTCCGCCAGCGGCTCCCGACCGATCCAGAGCGCCGCCGTGCACAGGAAGACCGTGAGCGTCAGCTTCTCCCCGAGCCCCATCCGCCCGAGCTTGCGGAACTCCTCGCGGATCATCGCCCGCCCGCCGGGCAGACTCGCGCCGCGCACGTCATAGAGCCATCGCGTCAGCAGCCACCACGCGATGACCAGAAACACCGCCGCCAGCGGCACGCCGAAGAGCATCCACCGTCCGAACGCCAGCTCGTAGCCGTAGTTGTCCGAAACGAACCCTGCGAGCACGACGTTCGGCGGCGTCCCGATGAGCGTCGCCACGCCGCCGATCGAGCACCCGTAGGCCAACCCGAGCAGCAGGCACGGCGCGAACCGCTCCGCGGCCGGATCGCCGCCGGCTCGCTCATCAAGCAGTCCGATCACCGAGATCCCGATCGGCAGCATCATCACCGCGGTCGCCGTGTTCGAGACCCACATGCTCAGCCCGGCCGCCGCGAGCATGAACGCGCCCACCATCCGCGTGAGCTTCGAGCCGGCCAGCCTCAGCGTCCCAAGCGCGATCCGCCGGTGCAGGCCCCAGCGTTCCATCGCCAGCGCGATCATGAATCCGCCCATAAAAAGGAAGATCAGCGGGTTCGCGTAGGGCGACGCCGCCTCGCCGATCGTGACCACCCCGAGCGGCTCAAAGAGCGCCAGCGGAAGAAGCGACGTCACCGCGAGCGGCATCGCCTCGGTCATCCAGTACACCGCCATGAGCGTTCCCACAGCCGCGCACGCCCGCGCGCCGGCGCTCAGCGCCTCGCTCTCGGGCAGCAGGAGATAGACGAGAACCGCGCCGATCGGACCGAGAACCCGCCCGATCCACGCGACACGCACTCCAGCGCCGGATTCGCGTGAGTCGGACTGCTCGTCGCGATCGCTCATCGAGGGGCGAGTCTACTCCCTCATGCCCGCTGCGCCGTGGGGGGCCGGCGCGTCACGACCGTCGCCCCCGCGTGCTCGCGATGGCTGGCGTACCGCTTCGGCGCCCGCCGACCGAGCCGGCACAGGATCTCATGGGAAATGGTCCCCGCCGTCCGCGCCACCGTGGGCAGATGCGTCGCCGCCTCGCGGTCGGTCCCGATCAGCTCGACCGTCGCGCCCACCGTCGCCATCTCGCCGGGCAGGTCCGTCGCGTCGATCGTGATCTGATCCATGCTCACGCGCCCGATCAGCGGCGCCTCGAAGAGCTCATCCCCCGACCCGACCCGCACGATTCCCCGCCCCGAGAGCGAATGCGGATACCCGTCCGCGTAGCCGACCGGCGCCAGGGCCACGCGCGTCCGGCGCTCCGCCGTGAACGTCCCGCCGTAGCCCACGCGCTCCCCCGCGTCGATCCACTGCACGTGCGCGATCTCGCTCGTCCACCGCACCGCCGGATCGAGCCGCTCCGCGAGCTCCCGGAACTCGAACGCCTCGGGGTCCGACATCTCCTCGACCGCGTACCCGGCGAGCGCCAGCCCCACGCGAACCATCCCCTGGTGCGTCCGCCGGGACCGGAACAGCCCGAACGTGTTCGCCTCGTGCCTCACGGCGTTCTTCGGGATCCGCTCGCCCATCTCCTCGAGCCAACGCTCGAACCGCTCCGCCTGCGCCGCCGTCGCCTCGCCGTCGGACTCGGCGCTCGCGAAGTGCGTCGAGACGCCCGCCACGTGCATGCGGCGGTGCCGAGTCACGAACTCGAGAATCTCCTCCCCCTCGCGGAGCGAGATCCCGCCGCGATTCATCCCCGTATTGAGATCAAGGTGCGCGGGGATCTCCACGCCGAAGCGGTCCGCCTGCTTCCCGAGCGCCTCGGCCTGCTCGAGCGAGTGCGTCGAAAAGTGCAGCCGCCCGTGCGAGACCGCCCGGTAGAGCGCGTCGGAATCCGCGATCGATCGCACCGGGCTCATCACCAGGATCGGCGTCCGCACGCTCGCCCCGAGCAGCTCCACCGCCTCGTCAAGCGTGTAAACCCCCAGCATCTCCACGCCGCACATCTCGAGCCGGTGCGCCAAGCGCACCGCCCCCAGCCCGTAGGCGTCCGCCTTGATCACCGCGCACAGCCGCGCGGGGGCGTCGCCCCCGGAGGCGCCGAGCGCCTCGCGGAGCGTCGCCACGTTCCGCTCGACCGCGCTGAGATCCACGCTCACCTGGCTCGTCTTGAGCATCCCGGCCTCCCGCCGTCAGTGTCTCAGAAACCGACCTCATTTGTATCGTCCCGGATCCCGCGCTAAGATCACCGAGAGCGGGAGCGGTCCCGCTCCAAGACATCCGCGTTGGGCGTTGAACCGCCCCGCGAACAACCTCAGAAGGAGACCGGCGGCTCCGCGGGAGCGTCGCTTTACGATGGTTGGCTCCGGCCGCCCCTGATTCAGGCCGAATCGGGGGGCGTTCAGAGCGAGTCATCGGAGGCGGGCGCTTCAGTGAAGCCCGCCTCTGTCATGCCAAAGTCCAGCGCCGCCGCAGATCACAACCAGTCCATTCCCTCCCCCGACAAGCTGGTCAAGCCGCCCAAGAAGCGGCGCCGGTCCCGCGCCGCCGCGGGCTCGAGCGACGCCAAGCCTGTCTCGGTCACCGAGCCGAAGCCGAAGGCCTCAAAGCCCAAGGCCGAGCCGGAAGCCGAAGCCACGGGCGACGCGGGGAGCAAGAAGAAGTCCCGCTCCCGCCGGGCGCCGCGCAAGGCCCCGAAGAAGGCCCCCGCGGCGATCGCCCCGGACGCCGGGGAACCCGTCGAGCCCGTCGCGGCGCGCGAGGCCGAGATCGAAGCCGACGCGAAGGACGTGAAGGCCGACGAGGAGGCGTCCGAGGGCCGCTCCCGCCGCCGGCGCTCGGGCCGCGGCGGCCGCGGTCGTCGCAACGCCGCCGAGCAAGTCGATGAGGCCACGGGCATCCAGTCGCGCGACGACGACGCCGCGGTGATCGAGCAAACTCCGGAGGAAGAGCCCGAGCCGGAGCCGCAGGAGAAGCCGCGGTCCCGTCGCGATGAGAAATCCACCGACGGCGATCGTGACGACAAGCCCCGCCGCCGGCGTCGCCGAGGCGGTCGCGGCCGGCGCCGGAGCGGCTCGAGCGAGGAGGTGCCCGGCCAGCCGGAAGGGCGCGACGAGCCCCGCGAAGAGCCCAGGGCCCGCCGCGACCGGGACGACCGCGAGCAGCGGGGGGGAGGCCGCTCATCGAAGGAGACCGTGACCTTCGACCCCGACGCCGAGTTCGACCCCGACGTCTTCGCCGAGCACACCTACGACAAGCTCCCCATCCGAAACTCCGTCCTCAAGGGCATCCACGCCTGCGGGTTCAACCGCCCCACGCACATCCAGGACCAGCTCATCCCGATCGCCCTCGAGGGCAAGGACGTCCTGGGACAGGCCAAGACCGGCACCGGCAAGACCGCCGCCTTCAGCATCCCCGCGCTGTGCGTCGCCGAGCGCGGCGTCCCGTTCCAGACCATCATCCTCGCGCCCACGCGCGAGCTCGCCATCCAGATCTCCGCGGAGATCACCGCCCTCGGCGAGAACACGCCCATCCAGAACTGCGCGGTCTACGGCGGCCAGCCCATCCCCATCCAGAAGAAGAAGCTCGAGCAGAACCCCGAGATCATCGTCGCCACCCCCGGCCGTCTGATGGACATGTTCGAGCACAAGAATCTGCACTTCAAGAACGTCCGGCAGGTCATCCTCGACGAGGTCGACCGCATGCTCGACATCGGCTTCCGCGAGGACATCCGAAAGATCCTGAAGTCCATCAAGACCGATCACCAGACGATCTTCGTCTCCGCGACCATTTCCGAGGAGATCGAGAAGCTCTCGCGCCAGTTCATGACCGACCCCCAGCGGCTCGAGCTCACCTCGAGCTCGCTGACCGTTCAGCTCGTCGATCAGCACTACGTGCCCTGCGAGAACTGGTACAAGCGCCGCATCCTTCTGCACCTGCTCAGGCACGAGGAGCCCGCTCTCACCGTCGTCTTCTGCCGCACCAAGGCCACCGTCGACCGCGTCGCTCGTTACCTGAGCGAGAAGGGCATCGACACCCAGGCCATCCACGGCGACATGCCCCAGAGCAAGCGCAACGCGGTGATGAAGAAGCTCCGCGGGGGCGACCTCTCCGTCCTCGTCGCCTCCGATCTCGCCGCACGAGGCCTTGACGTCGACGACATCACTCACGTCATCAACTACGACGTGCCCGAGGATCCCGAGGTCTACGTCCACCGCATCGGCCGCACCGCCCGCGCCGGACGCCGCGGGCACGCCTGGTCCCTCGTGCTCCCCGACCAGGGCGACCTGCTCACCCAGATCGAGCAGCTCACCAACGTCGAGATCACCCGTCTGGAGTACCCCGATTTCGACCCGGGCGAGCCGCCCACCGCCGTCGCCGAGGAGCGCCGCGAGCGCGAGGCGAAGAAGCAGCGAGCCGAGAACACGGTCTCCCGCCTGTCTCAGCCCTCGCTCCCCCGCAAGGCGTCCGAAGCGGACGCCCGCTTCCCCGGCGGCGTCGTCCCCACCAAGCTCCCGCCCAAAATGATCCGCGGCAAGGTCAACACCACCCGCGGCATGAAGCAGATGCGCGACGCCGAGCAAAAGGCGAAGGAAACCGACTGACCCCGCCAGTCGCACAGCACCCCACGCGCCGCCGGCGAAAGCCCGCGCCGCGTTTTTTCCCGCTCCCTCTCCCCCGGGGAGAGGACCGGGGTGAGGGCCTCCCGCCCCGCCTCTACACTCCGGGGATGAACCCCCTCCGGAAGCACCTCCGCCGCCATCAGGCCGAGTCTCGCGCCCGCCGCATCCGCGGCTTCCGCAAGGGCAAGCCGAAGCTCGGCTGCTACAGGTGCGGCTACGACTGCTACGAACTCGAAGGCGACCGCTGCACGGAATGCAACGCGCCGATCGACCGCGGGGCGCCGTGGTGGCGGGATGGGCGGTGGCCGCTGTGGCTCGGCTTCGCCGTCGCCGCGCTTGCGGGCCTGGTCGGCTCCGCGAACCGGCTCCTTCTCGGCCCGAACGACCCGCCAGAAATCTGGCGGTCCATGACGGCGATGGCGGCCTATATCGCCTTTTATCCCATGCTCATCGTGGCGATCATGGTCGCCTGCAGTCGCACGCGAGTGCCCAACCACCAGCCAATTCGTGGCATCCCAACGATGGCCATCGCCTTTGTTCCGATTCTGATTTTGTTCGCACTCGGCTTCTAGACACGGGGCTCTCCGCCTCCCTCTCCCCCTTCAGGGGGAGAGGGCCGGGGTGAGGGGGCTCCCCATCTTTCTCTCTCGCTCTCTCCTCCGACAAGGAACGCCTCACGTGGCATCGCACGCCCGTTGCCAATCCACATCCCCTCACCCCACCCCTCTCCCCTCGGGAAGGGGAGAGGGAGCCGGATCATCAATCGCCTAAACTCTTCGCATGAACCCCCTCGGCCGAGCCTGGCGGCGGCAAAAGGCCGTCAACCGTGCCCGACGCATCCGCGCGTTCCGCCGCGGGCGGGCAAAGCTGCCGTGTTACAAATGCGGCTATGACTGCTACGGGGTAGCCGGTGATGCCTGTCCGGAGTGCAGTGCCGAGTTACGGCGTCAGGACTGGTGGCACGACGGGCGTTGGAGCGTCGCTTGGCTCACCATGCTGAACATGGGGTGTCCGGTGTTCCTCATCAAGGGCGTCGAGATTTCATTGCGCATACCGAACGGCGTTGGGTTCGCTATCCCCCTCTTTGGGTGCGCTGTGCTGCCTGGTCTCATTGGATACTTATCCCAACAACGTGTGAGATCAAAGAAGAACATGCAACGCAGATTCTTATTCGTTCAGGCGCCATTCTGGATATCAATGCTATGGCTTAGCGTGCTCATGCCGCTGGAAATCGCGGTCATCATGCTGTTCCCTTGACCCCCGCCACCCCCGCCGGCAGATCAAGCATCCGCCCGAGCGCCGTCAGCGCGTGCTTCCGCGCGTCCGGGTGCACGCTCACCTGATTCACAACCTTCCCCTTCGCCAGGTTGTCCAGCACCCAGCACAGGTGCGGCTGGTCGATGCGGTACATCGTCGTGCACAGGCACTGGCAGTCGCTCAGGATCTTCACGTCCACCCCCCGGCTCGCCGCTCGCTTCGCAATGCGATTCACCAGATGCACCTCCGTGCCGACGGCCCACTTGCTCCCGGGCTCGGCCTCCTCGATCGTCCGGATGATGAACTCCGTCGAGCCGGCGAGGTCCGACCGGTCCACCACCTCCTTGCAGCACTCCGGGTGCACCAGAATCGTCCGCTCCGGATCGTTCTCGCGCAGCTCGTCGCAGTGCTCCGGCCGAAACAGCTTGTGAACCGAGCAGTGCCCCGCCCACAGAATGACCTTCGCGTCCGCGAGCTGCTGCTCGCTCATCCCGCCGAGCATCTTGCCCTGACGGACGAGCTTGGGGTCGTAGAGGGCGGTGTGCTTCGCGGTGTCGATCCCGTGCGCCGCCGCCGTGTTCCGCCCGAGATGCTGATCGGGCAGGAACAGCAGCTTGATCTCCTCGCCTGGCTTCTTCGGCTCCGCCCCGCCCGCCAGCGCCCACTCAAAGACCGCCGGCGCGTTGGAGCTCGTGCAGCACGCCCCGCCGTTCATCCCCACGAACGCCTTGATCGCCGCCGAGGAGTTGACGTACGTCACCGGCACGATCCGCGCGTTCGACCCCTGCGCTCGAAGCTCCTCGTGGAGCGTCTCCCACGCGTCGACGGCGTCCTCGTAGTCCGCCATGTCCGCCATGGAGCACCCCGCCGAGAGGTCGGGCAGGATGACGACCGTCCCCTCGGGCCCGAGCAGGTCCGCGCTCTCGGCCATGAAGTGCACGCCGCAGAAGACGACGAACTCGGCGCCTCGCTCGGTCACCGCGTCCGCCGCGAGCTGACTCAGCTTGAGCGAGTCGCCCGTGAAGTCCGCGTGCTGGATCACCTCGTCGGTCTGGTAGTGATGCCCGAGGATCAGCAGCCGGTGGGCCAGCTCCTCGCGCCGCGCCGTGATGCGCTCGTGAAGCTCATCCGCGCTCGCCCGCACATATTCATCAGGAATCGAAGGTTGCCAGTAGGTCAGCTGCATGATCACCCCGTTCGTGCTTGGAGAGCATTCTAGGGGCGATATCCTGCTGATTCTTCCCTACGCGGCGATCCGCAGGCCTTCCGATGGATCGTCGATATCGACCGCGTCGTCCACCTGCTCGCCCGCCGCCAGGTCCGGCTCGTCGATCGCCTCGGCCACGTCGTACCTCACCGCGATCGCCTGATGCAGGTGGTCCATCGTGGTCACGCGGACCACCACGCCGCCCGCCATCTGCACCGATTCGGCCACCGGCTTCTCACCCCAGCCCACCGCGACCTCCACCCGGTCCCCCGCTTGGAAGTGCCGCGTCGCCGGGACCCGCAGCAGCAGCCCGCCCTGCGAGATGTTCGTCGATTCCGCCGGCACGAACTTCGCCGACTTCTGATCAAGCAGCTTGCAGCCCCGTACCAGGGGCATCCGGTCGTACGCTCGGCGGTCGTCGTGGCTCATCGCGGCTCTCCAGCGTTCAGGCTCGGCTCCACGCTTCTATCGGACACGCCGGACGCCCACTTCACCCTCGCCCGCCCGCTACTCTCGGGAAATGAACCTCAAAGACGTCACCGCGATCGTCTCCGACGTCGACGGCGTTCTCACCGATGGACGCGTCGGCATGGGCCCCGCGCCCTTCGAGCTCGGCGCCATCCGCTTCTTCGATATGCGCGACGGCATGGGAACAAAGCTCCTCCAGAAGGCCGGCGTCCCCGTGGCCTGGCTCTCGGCTTCAATCGACGACGGCGTCATCCGGCGCCGCGCCGACATGCTCGGCGTCGAGCACGTCGACGTCGCCGTCGGTCCCAAAGAGGAACGCTTCCGAAACCTCTGCCGAAAGCTCGGCGCCGACCCCGAGTCCGTCGTCTACATCGGCGACGACGTCAACGACCTCCCGCCCATGCGCCTTGCCGGGTTCACCGCCTGCCCCGCCGACGCCCGGCCGGAGGTCCGCGAAGCCGTCGATCTCATCCTCACCGCCCCCGGCGGCCGCGGCGCCTTCCGCGAGCTCGCCGACCTCATCCTCCGCTCGCGCCCCGACGCCGCCGAGCCCCCGCCGAGCAGGTAATCATGCACGAGACCACCCGCCAGGCTTTCGCCAAGATCAACCTTGCCCTCGCCGTGGACAAGCCGCGCGAGGACGGCATGCACCCGATCGCCACGTGGATGACGGCGATCGACCTCGCCGACGACGTCGCCGTCATCGCTCACGACCGCCCGCCCGATCGCCCGTGGTCCTGCGAGTGGGCCGAGGACGCGCCCGTTCCCCCAGGCGCCCGTGCGCCCATCGACTGGCCCGCCGAGAAGGATCTCGCCTTCCGCGCCGCCCGGGCCCTCGAGCGACGCACGGGCGAGACCTTCCACGCCGAGATCCGCATCGCCAAACGCATCCCCACCGGCGCCGGGCTCGGAGGCGGTTCCTCCGACGCGGCCGCCGCGCTGCTGGCGCTCAACGAGCTGTACGAACTCGATCTTTCGATCGAGGAGCTTCAGGCCGTGGGGCACGGCCTCGGGTCGGACGTGCCGTTCTTCCTCGACGAGGCGGACCCGCCGCGGCCGGCGCTGGTGACCGAGCTTGGCGAGTCGATCGAACGCACGCCGCCCGTCGACGCGCACCTGGCGCTCGTCATTCCGGACTTCCCCTGCCCGACCGGCGCCGTCTATCGGGCCTTTGACGAGCTGGAACACGAGGGCTTCCGCGAGCCGGAGGTCGCGGCGATGGCGCGCGCAGGCGGGGTCGATCCGGAGCGGCTGTTCAACGACCTGTCGCCGGCCGCCGAACGCGTGGAGTTCGTGCTGGCGTCGATCCGCTCGCGCGCCGAGCAGATCGCCGGAACGGCCGTCCACGTCACCGGCTCCGGCAGCGCCATGTTCGCGATCGGTGAGAACGAGGGCGACGCCAGGGCGAGAGCCGCCGCCGTCGAGGCGGAGCTCACCGGTTGCTCCGTTCTCGCGACGCGCACGCTCCCCTGAGGCGCACGAAAAACGCCCGCCCCGATGCCGGAGCGGGCGTTGAATCGATTTCAAGCGGCAGGGGGGATCAGCTCTCAGAATCGCCCGACGACGACGCCGCAGGCTCTTCCTTCTTCTCCTCGGCCGTCTTCTTCTCGGGCTCGGGCAGAGGCTCGTTCTCGAAGCGGAGGTGATCCTTCCCCTCCTCGTGGGTCACCGTGATCTTGGACGCGACGTCGATGTCGCCGGCCAGGAGCATCTCCGAGATCGGGTCCTCGATGAAGGTGCCGATCGCGCGACGCAGCGGGCGGGCGCCGAAGTCCGGGTTGTAGCCCTTCTCGATCAGGAAATCCTTGGCCTTCTGATCGATCTCGAACTGGTGCCCGCGCTCCTCGATGCGCTCGCGAACCTTCGCCGTCTCGTACTCGACGATCGTCACGAGGTCGTCCTTCGTGAGCGGACGGAACACGATGACGTCGTCGAGCCGGTTGATGAACTCGGGGCGGAAGAACCGCTCGATCTCCTTCATCAGCACGTCCTTGATGCTGGTGAAGTTGGTCTCCGTGTCCTTCTTGCCGAAACCGAAGCCGCCGCCGCCCTTGATCAGGTCCGCGCCGATGTTCGACGTCATGATCAGCACGGTGTTGCGGAAATCCACGTTCCGGCCGAAGGAGTCGGTCAGGCGGCCCTCTTCCATGATCTGAAGCAGCATGTTGAAGACGTCGGGGTGGGCCTTCTCGATCTCGTCAAAGAGCACCACCGAGTACGGGCGCCGGCGGATCTGCTCCGTGAGCTGCCCGCCTTCCTCATAGCCGACGTACCCGGGAGGCGCGCCGACCAGACGCGAGACGTTGTGCTTCTCCATGTACTCGCTCATGTCGAGGTGGATCAGCGCGTCCTCATCGCCGAACATGAACGACGCCAGCGCCTTGGAGAGCAGCGTCTTCCCGACGCCGGACGGGCCCACGAAGATGAACGAGCCCATCGGGCGACGCGGATCCTTCAGCCCGGCGCGAGCCCGGCGGATCGCCTTCGCGATCGCCTTGATCGCCTCGTCCTGACTGACGACCTTCTTGTGAAGCTCGTCCTCGAGCTGCAAGAGCCGCTGAGCCTCTTCCTTCGCCAGGCGCTGAAGCGGAACGCCCGTCATCTTCGACACGACTTCCGCGATGATGTCCTCATCCACGGCGCCGTTGATCTCCGACGACTTCTTCTTCCACTCCTCCTGGATCTTTTCCTTCTCCTTGCGGAGCTTCTCGGCCTGATCGCGCAGCTCGGCGGCGCGCTCGTAGTCCGCCCCCTTGACCGCCTCGTCCTTCTCGACCGCGAGGTGCTCGATCTTCTCCTCGATCGCCGCGAGGTCAGGCGGCTTGGTCATCGACTTGAGCCGCACCCGGGCGCCCGCCTCGTCGATCACGTCGATCGCCTTGTCGGGCTGCACGCGGCCTGTGATGTACCGGTCCGAGAGCTCCACAGACTGCACCAGCGCTTCGTCCGAGATCGTCACCCGGTGGTGCGCCTCGTAGCGATCGCGGAGACCCTTGAGAATCTCGATCGCCTGCTCCTTGCTCGGGGGATCAACCGCGATCGGCTGGAAGCGGCGAACCAGCGCCGCGTCCTTCTCGATGTACTTGCGGTACTCATCGAACGTCGTCGCGCCGATGCACTGGATCTCACCGCGAGCCAGCGCGGGCTTGAGCACGTTCGACGCGTCGATCGCCCCCTCCGCGCCGCCGGCGCCCACCAGCGTGTGCAGCTCGTCGATGAAGAGGATCACGTCCTTCGCGCGGCGGACCTCGTTCATCACCGCCTTGATCCGCTCCTCGAACTGACCGCGGTACTTCGTGCCCGCGACCATCATCGCCAAGTCCAGCACCACGATCCGCTGCTCGTGCAGGATCTCAGGCACGTCGTTGGCGATGATCCGCTGCGCCAGACCCTCGACGATCGCCGTCTTCCCGACGCCCGCCTCGCCCAGCAACACCGGGTTGTTCTTCGTCCGGCGGCAGAGGATCTGCAGCACGCGCTCGATCTCTCCAGCTCGCCCGATCACCGGATCGAGCTGACCCTCGCGAGCGAGCTCCGTCAGATCGCGACCGAAGCTGTCAAGCGCCGGCGTCTTGCTCTTCCCGCGACGCTCGGCCCCCGACGGGCTCGCCCCGGCCGTTGCCGGCTCGCCCTCGTCGGTGTCCACGCCCGCGCCCAGAAGATTCAGCACCTCCTCGCGGACCTCCTCGAGCTTCAGCCCGAGGTTCATGAGCACCTGCGCCGCAACCCCATCGTGCTCGCGAAGGAGCCCGAGCAGCAGGTGCTCGGTGCCGACGTAGTTGTGGTTGAGGTTCCGGGCCTCCTCGATGGCGAACTCGATGACCTTCTTCGCCCGCGGCGTCTGCGGGAGCTTGCCCATCGTCACCATCTCGGGCCCGCTCTTGACGAGCTTCTCGACCTCCAGGCGAACCTTGCGAAGATCCACGCTCAGGTTCTTCAGCACGTTCGCCCCGACGCCGGAGCCTTCCTTGACGAGACCGAGCAGGATGTGCTCCGTCCCGATGTATTCGTGGTTGAACCGCTGGGCCTCCTGATTGGCCAGGGCCATGACCTTGCGGGCTCGATCGGTAAAGCGTTCAAACATGACTGTGTTCCCCGTCTGCTTCGCCGGACGTCGAAGCCCGCCCAGCGCTGTGACCCATAACTCTACGCAAGCCGCAGGCCCAAGCGCTCCACCGGGTCGAAACCCTCGCGGACACCTCAATCCGGCCCTCATCGGCCAGAATCAACAACCGAATGCACTTCGATTCCCGCGCATCCGGGACACGAGGCGCCCGCCCGGGCAGCGTGCTGCCGATTCGGCAGACCCCGGCGAAAGCGCAGATTGACTCTATCCGCGCACGATGAGCGGACGCTCAGCATCGCCGCGTCTCGTCAGAGCGCCGAAAAAACCGGGAACCCTCAGGCCGCCTGATCCGCCTTCTTCGCGAGATCGAAGTCCTTCTCCGTGATCCCGCCCGCGTCGTGCGTGCTCAATGTCAGCGTCACCTTCGAGTAGCGAATCAGGATGTCCGGATGGTGCTGCGCCGCCTCGGCGAGCTCCGCCACCCGGTTCACGAACGCCATCGAGTCCTCGAAGTCGTTGAACAGGTACGTCCGCTGGATCGAGCCACTCGACTCGGTCCATTCCGGAAGGTCCTCGAGCCGGGTCTGAATCTCGTTCTCGCTCAGCGTGGTCATGAAGCTCTCCGTCCCTGCGGGCCGGTCCCTCTTCCCCGCAGATACAAGCCGCGCGAGCGAAGGGCCGGGAGTGGTATCTTCCGCCGTGTGACTCCCGCGTCAACCCCAAGAGACACGCAATCCGGACCTTCCCCCGTCCCGATCACGACCCCGGGCGCCCCGCCGACAGACGTCACCCGTCTCGCTCCCTCGCCAACCGGAGCCCTTCACCTCGGGAACGCCCGCACCTTCCTCGTCAACTGGGCGCTCGCCCGAACCCGAGGCTGGAAAATCATCTATCGCCTCGAAGACCTCAACGGCCCCCGCGTCAAGCCCGAGGCCGCCGGCGCCATCGCGAGCGCCCTCCGCTGGCTCGGCATCGACTGGGACGAGCAGACGCCCCATCAGGCGTCCGATCTCGGCCCCTGTCGGGAGGCCATCCGCCGCCTCGCCGCCGCAGGACGGGCCTATCCCTGCAAGCTGACCCGCAAGGAGATCGACCAGGCCGCTTCCGCCCCGCACGCCGGCGAGGAGCCCCCCGCCTACCCCCCGCACCTGCGCCCGGCTCGCCCGCCCGCCGCCTTCACAGACGCCGGCTCGAACTGGCGCTTCATCGCTCCGGATCTGACCGTTTCCTTCACCGATCGCTTCACCGGCCCCTTCTCCGAGAACGTCGCCCGCACGGTCGGAGACTTCGTCATCTGGACCAAACGATCGGAGCCCAGCTATCAGCTCGCCGTCACCGTCGACGACCACCGCCAGGGCGTCACGCAGGTCGTCAGAGGCGATGATCTGCTCCCCTCCACCGCCCGGCAGATCCTCCTCCGACGCGCGCTGGCCATGTCGCCCGATCCGGCCTACACCCACATCCCGCTTGTTCTTGGACCCGACGGCCGCCGCCTCGCCAAACGCCACGGGGACACAAGACTTGAACGCTACCGAACGGACGAGGGCGTCCCCGCCGAGCGCGTCATCGGCCTCCTCGCCGCGTGGTCGGGCGTGACGGAGGCGCCCGAGCCGATGACCGCCGAGGAGTTCGCCGCCGCCTTCACCCTCGATAGGATGCCGCCGGTCCCCGCGATCTTCACCGAGGAGAACGAACGATGGCTTCTGCGCGGCGCATGACGGTTCTGGCCCTCGCGACGCTCGCGCTCGTCGCCTGCGACGCCGCCGACAAGCCGAGCGCCGCGGGCGCCGCGGACGCCTCCCCGCCCGTCGCCGAGAGCGGCCTCCCGACCGCCCCGATCGTCATCGCCGGCGAGCGCTTCGACATCGAACTCGCCTACGAGTCCGACGCCATCATCAGGGGCCTCGGCGGACGCGAGAAGATCGACCCTCGCGGCGGCATGCTCTTCATCTTCCCGCAGCCCGGCTACCGCCAGTTCGTCATGCGCGACTGCCTTGTGCCCATCGACATCGCCTACCTCGATTCCAGGGGAAGGGTGCTCTCGATCTACACCATGGAGGTCGAGCCGCCCAGACAGCCCGGCGAAACCGACTGGCAGTACAACGCCCGTCTCGAGCGATACCCCAGCCGGTACAGAGCGACCTTCGTCCTTGAAACCGCCGGCGGGACGTGGGAGAGGCTCGGCCTCGAGCCCGGAGACGCCATCGAGTTCGACCTCGACGCCCTCAAGCGGCTCGCGCGCTGAACCGATGCTGCCCGTTCGCCCACCCGATCAAGCGGGCCGGCCGGGGGACATCCATGGGCAGCGGATCAGCGACCGTCTCACTACTGAACCTCGCCGAGCCGGGCGCGGACCAGCCGCCCGCCCTGATCCGCAACATCGAGGACGCCTGGCCGGAGCGCGCCGCGCCCAGGCCTCGCTTCCGCATCGATCGGCCCGCCCGATCGGCCCCCTCGGCTGATCTCACCCTCATCCTCCCGGGCGACGACCTCGCCTCGCTCTTCAAGCTCGTCGACCGCATCGACGACCTCCGCAAGACCATCGCCGTCATCGCGGACCCCGATCGGCTCTCGCAGCTCGCGCGACTCGGGGCCGGCGTCGTCTCTCTCCCGGCCGATTTCTCCCCGCGCGAGCTCGCCATCGCGCTCAGCGCCCTGATCCTCCGCCACCGAGGAACCACCGCGCTCCTCCACGAGCACGACGCCCTCAGGCGAAGCCAGTCCGGTCTCGAGCGGGAGATGACCCAGATCCGCGAGGAGCTCCAGCTCGCCGCCCGCGTCCAGCGCGAGTTCATGCCCAAGCGCCTCCCCGAATGCCCCGGCGTCGAGATCGCCGCACTCTTCCGGCCCTGCGGCTACGTCTCAGGCGACATCTACGACATCGTCCGCCTCGACGAGACGCACGTCGGCTTCTTCATCGCCGACGCCGTCGGCCACGGCGTCCCCGCCGCGCTCATGACCATGGTCCTCTCCCACGGCATGAGCATGAAGGAGATCACCGGCGGCGAGTACCGCATCGTCCCTCCCGCGGAGGTCCTCCAGGGCTGCAACGACGCCCTTATCGCCGGGAATCTCCCCTCCGACCGCTTCCTGACCGCCGCCTACGGCGTCCTCGACACCGCGACGATGCGCGTCCGCTTCGCCGGCGCCGGCCACCCGCCGCCCATGATCGTCGGCCCCGAGCGATCCCGCGCGATCGAGACCGACGGCCCGCTCCTCGGCGTCTTCCCCGGCGTCGAGTTCCAGGAGGTCGAGTTCACGCTCGCCGGAAACGAAGCCCTGATCCTCTACTCCGACGGCTTCGAGACCGCCTTCCCCGACGCCCCCGACGCCGGCGAGTCAGGCTTCTCCCGCCGCCTCCCGACCACGCACTACCTCGACCACTTCTCCCGGCTGTGCGAGAGCCGCGCCGCCAGCGGCTCGCTCCGCGAGGCTTTCCTCGAGCTCGCCGCGCGCGTCGACGCCCACTCCGGCTCCCTCCACCAGGTCGACGACATCACCGCCATCGCCATCGCCCGCGACCAGACCGCCCCCGCGGCCTCGACGCCCGCCGTCTCCGCCGCCTGAGCCGCCCCCGGTACACTCCGCGTCCGATCCCGCGGAGCGCCGATGCCGACGACGAGCCACATCCACCCCGCCGCCCACGTCGATCCGGAAGCCGACGTCCACCCCTCCGCCCGCATCGGCCCCGGCGCCACCGTCGGCCCCCGAGTCGCCATCGCCGAGGACGTCGTCCTCCGCCCCGGCGCCCACATCGTCCAGGACGCCTCCATCGCCGCCGCCTGCGACATCCACCCCGGCGCCGTCATCGGCGGCGACCCCCAGGACCTCAAGTACGACCCCTCCCAACCCGCCGCCGTCGAGATCGGGCCCGGCTGCGTCATCCGCGAAGGCGCGACCGTCTCCCGCGGCGCCGGTGACGCCGGCCCCACCCGCCTCGGCGCCGGCTGCTACCTCATGGCCGCCGCTCACGTCGGCCACAACTGCCAGATCGCGGGCAACGTCATCATCGCCAACGGCGCCTGCCTCGCCGGGCACGTCCGCGTCGGACAAGGCTGTTTCATCTCCGCCCTCGCCCTCATCCACCAGTTCGTCGACATCGGCGAGATGTGCATGCTCCAGGGCGGCGCCGGCGTCGGGCAGCACGTCCCGCCCTGCTGCCTCGTCGCCCACGGCCCCAACACCGGCGTCCTCGGGCTCAATCGCGTCGGACTCCGCCGATCGGGCCGCTTTTCCCGCGACGAGCTCGACCACCTCAAGACCGCCTTCCGGCTCGTCTACCGCCGACGGAGCCAGCCAGACTGGACGCTCGAATCCGCCCTCGACCAGGCCGAGGCCGCCACCACCGGCCCCGCCGCCGCGCAGTTCACCGCCTTCATCCGCGCCGCCATGCGCGCCCCCGCCCCGCGCGCCCGCGGAGTCCTCGGCCCCGCCGATCTCGCCCGCCGCTAAAGCCCCCGCCGCTCCAGAAGCGTCGCCACCGTCTTCGCGAGCGTGTCCGCCTCGAGATTCACCCGGTCCCCGGCCGCAAGCGCGTCAAGCGTCGTCTCCTCGAGCGTCGTCGGAACCAGCGCGATCTCGAACGAATCCCCATCGACCGCCGCCAGCGTGAGCGAAACCCCTTCGACCGCGATCGAACCCTTGGCCACCAGGTAGCCCGCCACCGCCTCCGGCGCCCCGATCCGCACTCGCCACTCGCCCTCGGTCTCCACCCGTTCCACGGTCCCCACGCCGTCAACGTGCCCCTGCACGAAGTGCCCGCCGATCAGGTCGCCCGCCGCCAGCGACCGCTCCAGATTCACCCGCGATCCCTGGCTCAAGCCGCCGAGCGTCGTCTTCGCGAGCGTCTCGGGCACGACGTCAAAGACCAGCTCGCCCGTGAACTCGCCCGCCTGCGTCAGGCACGCGCCGCTCACGCTGATCGATTCGCCCGCCGCCGGCCGGTGCTCCCAACCCGCCGGATCGATCACCAGCCGCCGCCCCGCCGCGCACGGCTCGGCGCTCCGCACCACCCCGACCGCTTGGATAAGACCCGTGAACACTCGCCGAGTATAGACCTCCCTCCGCCTTCCAAACCCACTCGGTTGACCGCCCCCGCGCCCGCTTCGATACTGCGGAACCCCCGGGACAAGGAGTCCGCGACGATGTTCACCAACCGCCTTCGCCTCGCCCTCGCCGCGCTCGCCGCCGCGTCCGCGCTCACCGCCTGCGCCGGAACCGGCGCGCCGGAAGGCGACCGCGACCGCGGCCGCCGCCCCGCCGGCGCCTTCACCGAACGCATCGACCACGACGGCTTTGCCGAGATCGGCTACCGCCTCCTCTGGACCGGGTCCGCCGTCATGACCCGTGGCGCCCGCGTCCGCCACGCCGCCATTGAGACCGACGCCATCCTCATCCAGGAAACCGGCAACGTCGTCTCGCTTCTCCAGACCGAGGACGGCCGATCCCGCTGGTCCACCACCCTCGGCGCCCCGCTCACACGCTTCACCGGGCTCGCGCGAACCGGCGATCGGGCCCTCGTTTCCTCCGACGTCGATCTCTACGTCCTGAGCATCGAGACGGGCGACCTCCTGGATCGCCAGAACCTCGACCTCGTCGTCAACACCAGGCCCCTTGTCGCCGACGGCGCCGCCTTCTTCGGCTCCACCACCGGACGCGTCCTCGCTCACGACCTCCGCACCGGCCTCGGCCGATGGCAGTACCAGCTCTCTGGCAGCATCAACGCCTCGCCCGTCGCCGTCGGCGACAACGTCGGCGTCGTCAGCTCAGAGGGCGACGTCATCATCCTCCGCCCCCGGACCGGCTCGGCCACGGCTCGCGCCAAGGTCTTCGGCGCCCCCGCCGGCGCGCCCGACGCCGCCAGCGATCTCATCGCCTTCACAAGCCGCGATCAATCCGCCTACGCCTTCAACGCCGCCGACGGCCAGCGCCTCTGGCGCTACCGCACGCCCGCTCCCCTGAACGTCCCGCTCCGGCTCATCGACGGCGTCGCCTACTTCGCGATCCCCGGGCAGGGCATGATCGGTCTCGACGCCCTCACCGGCGACGAAGTCTGGTCCGCCGAGGACATCACCGGCGAGGTCGTCGGCCTCGTCGGCGAGAACGTCCTCGTCCGCGCAGGCGACCGCCTCACCGCCCTCGATCCCCGCGGCGCCGTCGTCTCCACCGTCACCACACCGGGCCTCTTCGACGTCATCATGCCCGACCCGTCCGGCGACGACCTCTACCTCGTCACCGAGGGCGGCGACGTCTCCCGCTTCGTCCGCCGCTGAGCCGTCATGGCCGAGAGCGTCATCCAGATCCGCCGCGCGCTCATCTCCGTGAGCGACAAGACCGGGCTCCTCGAGCTCGCCTCCGCGCTCATCGAGCGGAACGTCGAGATCATCTCCACCGGCGGCACCGCGAGAGCTCTCAAGGACGCCGGCGTCATGACCACGCCTGTGGAGGAGATCACCGGCTTCCCCGAGATCATGGACGGACGCGTCAAGACGCTCCACCCCGTCATCCACGGCGGACTGCTCGCCCTTCTCGATCAGGAATCCCATGTCCAGGCGATGCGTCGCCACGGGATCGAGCCCATCGACCTCGTCGTCGTCAATCTCTACCCCTTCGAGCAGACCGTCGCAAAGGACGGCGTCGCGCTCGAGGAGGCGGTCGAACAGATCGACATCGGCGGACCCTCCATGATCCGCTCGGCCGCCAAGAACGCCCGCCGCATCGCCGTCGCCACGAGCCCGGCTCAGTACCCGCGCCTGCTCGCCGAACTCGAGCGCCACAACGGCGCCACGACCCGCGAGCTCCGCTTGGAACTCATGCGCGCCGCCTACGAGCGCACCAGCGCCTACGACGCGGCCATCGCCGAGTACCTCGCCGCCGATGACGCCGATGCGCCGACTCCGGCCTTCCCCGAGAGGCTCGCCCCGCGATTCGAGAAGATCGAGGACCTCCGCTACGGCGAGAACCCCCACCAGGCCGCCGCGATCTACCGCGACCCCGACGCCTCCGGCCCCTCGATCGCCGCCGCCAGGCAGCTCCACGGGAAGCCCCTCTCCTTCAACAACGTCGCCGACGCCGCCGCCGCGCTCGAGCTCGTCATCGATCTTCGCCGGGTGGCGGGCCGACCCGCCGCCGCCATCATCAAGCACGCCAACCCCTGCGGCGCCGCCGCGGCCGCCTCCACCCACGACGCCGCCCGCCTCGCGATGGAAGGCGACCCCCTCGCCGCGTTCGGCGGCATCGTCGCCGTCTCAGATGAGATCGACGAGCCAACCGCCGAGCGTCTGGCCGCCGAAAACTCGTTTCTCGAGGTGATTATCGGCCCCACCTTCGCCGGGGCCGCACGAGACCTCCTGCGCGCGCGCTGGGCCAACGTCCGGCTGCTCGAAGTCGGCGACCTCGCCTCCCCGCCGCTTGCCGCTCGTGAGGTCAGAACCTTCCGCGGCGGAGCCCTCGTCCAGTCGCCCGACGCCGCCGAGGTCGAGCCCGCCGCGTGGACTCATGCCGCGGGCCCGGAGCCGACCGCCGAGACGCTCGCCGCCGCCGCCCTCGTTTGGATCGCCGCCAAGCATCTCCGCTCCAACGCCGTGGCGGTGGGGGGGGTGAGCGGCTCCGGCGTCATGCTCTTCGGCGGCGGGGCCGGGCAGATGGACCGCGTCGCCAGTTGCCGCCTCGCCGTCGCCAAGGCGGGAGATCGCGCTCGCGGCGCTATCGCCGCCTCCGACGCCTTCTTCCCCTTCCCCGACGGCCCCGAGATCCTGATCGACGCCGGCGTCGCCGTCATCGTCCACCCCGGCGGCTCCAGGCGCGATCAGGAAACGCTGGACCTCTGCGAAAAACGCGGCGTCACCTGCCTTCTCACCGGCGTACGCCATTTCAAGCACTGAGAGCGGCCGTTTAGCGCTCGTCCGATAGCGTCTCACCCAATCTTGACCACCAGATATTGCGGAGGCCCCGTTCGCGGTCTAGGCTTCTCGTGATATGGCTCCTCGTTCCGGCAAGCCGGACTCCCGGGAGGGACACCCACCGGGTCGCCTCGCGACCGCGGCCGGCGCCGCTTCCATCGGGCTTGACGCGAAAGTCCTCGTTCTCAACAAGCTGTACGTCGCGATCCGCGTGATCTCGGCCCGCCGGGCCTTCGCTCTGCTCTGCCGCAATCAGGCCGAGGTCATTCACGTCGACCGCGGTCAGTACCTCAACTACGACTTCGCCTCGTGGACCGAGATCTCAGAGCTCCAGCGCGAGTTCGAGCCGACCGGCCACGACTGGGTCCGCACCGTCCAGATGCACATCGCGGTGCCGAAGATCATCCGCCTCTTCGGCTACGACCGCCTCCCCGCCCAGCACGTCAAGCTCAACCGGCGCAACCTCTTCGCCCGCGATCGCAACCGCTGCCAGTACTGCGGTCGCTCGTTCCCCACAAGCGAGCTGACGATCGACCACGTCAACCCGCGCAGCCAGGGCGGCGGCGACACCTGGGACAATCTCGTCTGCGCCTGCGTCCCCTGCAACGCCCGAAAGGGCGGCCGGACGCCCGAACAGGCGCGCATGAGGCTCAAGAGGGCGCCCGACCGTCCCAAGCGGCATCCGCTCATCTCCGTGCGACTCGGGCAGGAACGCTACGAGAGCTGGAAGGCGTTCCTCGACGAGGCGTACTGGTCGGTCGAGCTCGGGTAGCCGCTCAGATCGCATCCAGCCCGAAATCGATGGGCCGCGCCGAATGCGTCAGCGCGCCGGCGCTGATCCGCTCGACGCCCGTCTCCGCGATGGCCCGGACCGCGTCGATGGCGACGCCGCCGGAGGCTTCGAGCCGGATCGGAGACGGCGCGGCGTCGCGCCGGCGAACCGCCTCGCGCAGCTGTTCGAGCGTCATGTTGTCGAGCAGCGCGACGTCGATCAGCCCGGGCTCGATCGCCAGCACGCGGTCGAGCTGGTCGAGCGAATCGACCTCCACCTCGACGAACGCGGCGCCGGCGTCTTTCGCCCGGCGCGCCGCTCCCGCGAGCGTCTCAGTGAGATCCTCAAGCGGCGTCCCCGCGAGGTGGTTGTCCTTGAACATCGCGGCGTCGTCGAGCCCGAGGCGGTGCGAGCGCCCGCCGCCGCAGCGCACGGCGTATTTCTCCAGCGCCCGCAGCCCCGGCGTCGTCTTCCGCGTGTCATAGATCGCCGCACCGGTCCCGTCGACCCGCGCGACGAACTCGGCGGTGAGCGTCGCCACGCCCGAGAGCCGCGACAGCAGGTTGAGCATCGGGCGTTCAAGCCGCAGCAGGTGGGCCGGATCTCCCGAGAGCTCCGCGATGGTCTCCCCGGCGCTGAAGCGCTCGCCGTCAGACCTCACGGGCGTAAATGCGGCGTCGGCGCCGTAGACGTCGATGAGATCCGGAATCGCCGCCAGCCCGGCGAGCACCCCCGGCTCCCGCGCGGCGATGCGGAAGGACGCGCCCGCGGGAGCGAGCGCGGCGGACGCGAGATCGCGGCCATCCGGCCCGAGGTCCTCGTCGCGCGCAAGCTCGAGCAGGCGACGAACGCCGCGCGGGCGCAGGGCGATATAGAGATCAGGCAGCGAGAGCGAATCGAGATCCGGCGGCGTCAAGCGCATGGCGCGAGTCTACGCCGAGCGGCGCGCTCCGTGCGGCTCGACCGTCACCCACGCGCGCCCGTAGAGCGGGGGCACGCTGGGGCGGGCGTCGCGCTCGCGGAGCGTCCGCACATTCTCGAGCCAGAGCAGCGTCGCGTAGCGCGCGGACTCCTTGCGGCGCCAGTACGCATCGGTCCCTCCGATGAGATCCCCGAAGCGGTGGCGGAGCTCGCGCACGCCCTCGGGCCCGTCGACCTCGTAGAAACGCGCCTCGCGGACGGCCGCCGTCGCGACGATGGCGCCCGCGGATTCCTTCAGGTAGAGAAGATCTCCCGCCCCGACGCAGTTGAACGGGGCGACGCGGTTGATCGACAGCCGCGACTCGACGCGCTTCTCTCCCGCGAGGATCAGGCCGAGGTACGGACGGCGGAGCACGGCGACATGCGCCCTACGCGGCGTCACTGGAGCGCTCCTCGCCTGACTGTTCCGGCGCCGCGCGGCGCCGCCTGGGCTCCGCGGCGGCCTCGATGCGCCGAGCGAGCTCGTCGCGCCCGGCGATCACCTCAATCTGCACGATCGGCCGGACGATCGGGCAGGGCCAGCGTTCGACGCTGACGCGCCGGAGCTTCGTCCAGTCCTTGGACGTACAGACGACGACATCGACCCCGCGCGCCGCCTCGATGATCCGCTGCACCTGTGGCTCGGTGAACCGGGCGTGGTCTCGAAGCAGGATCTCGTCCGCGATGGTCGCCCCGGCGCTGCGGACCTGGTTGACGAACGACGCGGGGTTGCCAAGGGCGCACGCGACGAGCGCCTTCTTGCCCCGGAGCCACGCCACGGGCTTGGTCGTCTCGCGCTTGTTGATCAGCGCCTGCAGCTCGGGCGCCCACGCGTGGCGCGTCTCGGCGATCGGCCGGCTCCCGGTCACGCGCTCGACGCGCTCGCGGATCGAGTTCGTCGTCGAATCCGCCGGATGATCGACGCGCGTCAGCACGACGCACGAGGCGCGGGCGAGGCTCTCGACCGGCTCGCGCAGCCACCCCGCCGGGAGCAGGCGATCCTCGAACGGGTTCTGCGTGACGTCGACGAGCACGATGTCAAGGTCGCGCTGGAGCCGGCGGTGCTGGAAGCCGTCATCAAGAATGACGACGTCCGGCTTGGCCCCCGGCGAGGCGAGAAGCTGCGCGACGCCCTCGAACCGGCTGGGGTTCGAGACGACCGGAACGTCGGGCGAGAGCGCCTTGTGCTCGAGGTGTTCGTCGGAGAAGCGTCCCGGCTCGGCCTTGTAGCCGCGGAGCAGGATGCCCGGGCGCCTTCCGGCCATCTTCAGGACGCGGGCGACGTGCTGAACGACGGGCGTCTTGCCGACCCCGCCCACGGTGATGTTCCCGACGGAGATGACGGGGATCGGAGCGGCCCTGACGCCGTGGCCGCGATCGAAGCGACGGTTGCGCCTGTTGACCGCCGCACGGTAGATCGGCGCGAGCGGGAGTCCCAGAGGGATCGGGATGGGGGCGCGACGTGGCGGCATTGACGGGCTCAGGAGTCGGATCCGGCGTCCTTCGTCCCCTCGGTTCCGGGGGGCTCCTCGGAGGAGAATCGGTCGCTCGCGTATCGGGCCTTGATGAACTCAATGGCTTGACGGTGTTTTTCGTCTCGGACAAGGCGGACCGTGTTCGCCGCGTCCAGCATGGCGAGAAGGATCGAGAGCGTGAGAAGCAGCGCCACGCCGATCCAGGTGAGCACGAAGAGACGCGGGCTTCGATCGGGCGTGACGAGCGAGACGCCCGCCGCGAGCAGCGGCAGCGTGATGAGCATCACCCACCCGTTGGCGATCCGCAGGCGTTTGCGGCTGCGCGGGGCCGCCGAGGCCTGGGTCAGCGTGACATGAGCCGAGACGATGAGCATCGCAACGAGGGCGAGCGGGAGGATGATCCAGGGGGAGAAGGCGGGGCTCACGTCACGCTTTCGGGGCTGGGGATCCGTGCGTGACTGTATCGGAGGTTTGAGATGGGAGCGAAAGACGCGTCAGAATCGGGCCGAGCCTTCGCATGGGAAGGCCCATCACGGTCGCCGGATCGCCGGTTTCCCGGACGGGCCAACCGGCGGCCTGCCGCTCGGCGAGGTTGTAGGCCCCGGCCTTGCCCCGCCAGTCGCCCGAATCGACGTACCGGGCGATCTCGGCGTCGGGGATCTCGCCCACCTCGACCCGCGCCTGGTCGACGAGGATCGTCCGCGAGCGTCCGCGGCGAAGGATCGCGACGCCGGTCGCAACGGTGTGCGCGCCGCCGGAGAGCGCGCGGATGATCGAGCGGGCGTGCTCGGCGTCTCTCGGCTGGCCGATGATGCGTTCATTCTTGACAACGACGGTGTCGGCCCCAAGCACGAGCGCGTCGTCCTCGAGCGTCGAAGCGACGCGGGCGGCCTTGAGATAGGCGAGCGCGGCGACCCAGTGGCGGGGCGGCGCCGAAGCGGGCGTGAGGTCGGCGTCGTCGAGATCCGCGGGGCGGGCGGTGGCGGCGAAGCCCGCCCGCTCGAGCAGCTCGCGGCGGCGAGGGGATCGGCTGGCGAGGATGAGAGCGGTCATGCCAGCACACTTTCGCGGCGAGGATGAACGAGCGGGGGGACGGGCGATTCAGATTTCTTCAAGAGCTCGTTCGGCGTCAGATTGCAGCGGTTTCAGCCCTGGGCGCCGGGGCGTAGGTGCAGGAGGTCTTCTCGGTCTCCCACACCGTGAGCGAGTCGAGCGTTCCGCCCGCGCTCTCAACGGGGGGCGCCAGCAGCTCGTAGCAGCGCTTGGCGATGCGCTCGACCGACGGAACCTCGCCGGAGAAGTCGGGCAGATCCCTGTTGAGATGCTTGTGATCGAACCGGTTCAGCACATGCGTCTCGACGAGGCGCTCGAGCGTAGGGAGGTCGAGGCGGTCGGCGCCCTCGAGCGGCACGCGCACCGCGGGCTCGAGCACATAGTTGTGCCCGTGGCCCGAGGGGTTGTTGCACTTGCCGTAGACGCGCTGGTTCTCCTCGTCGGTCATCTCCGGGGAGTGAAGTCGGTGCGCTGCGGCGAACTCGAAGCGCTGGCGGATCGTGACGTCGGTTTGGTTGGCGCTGGTCATCTCGACATTGTAGAAGGGTGAGAGCCGCCAGCGGAGACGCGAGAGGCTCGCTCCGTGCTCGGCGAGCGGCTCCGAGAGCGCGGCAAAGAGCGACGGCAGGAGATCGCCGGGATCGGTCGCCGGTCGCTCCCGCGCGGCCTCGGCGATGAGCGGGATCGCGCGAGCCCGCGCGGCCTTGTCGATGTCGGTGATCGAGATGAGATACCCGGTCACGGCGTCCGGCTCGCCCCTGCAGGCGATGTCGAGCTCGTAGTGGGCGCCGAGGCCGCGCATCGCGGGAACTCCCGCGTACCCGTTCGGGTCGCGGTCGCTCGGATCCAGCCCGGCGAGCGAATCCCCGGCGGGGTTGACGGCGAATCGGACGGTGCGTTCGAGGGTAAACACGATCGATCGTAGGCCGGCCCGGGCTAGAATCGAGCGAAAGGAGATCGGCATGGCTCCCATGATGTCCAAAGTTCTTGTTGCTCTCGGCGGGGTGGTCGGCGTGATCGTCCTCGTCGCCTGCTCGACCATCGCCTTTGGCGACGGCCCGATCGAGCCCGCGAAGGACGCCGACGTCCTGAGCTTCACGATGACCGACATCGAGGGCGAGTCGGTCGACCTCGAGCGGTATCGCGGCAAGGTGCTCGTGATGGTCAACACCGCGAGCCGGTGCGGCCTGACGCCGCAGTACAAGGGGCTTGAGGCGCTCTATCGGGAAAAGAAGGACGACGGGCTTGTGGTGCTCGGGTTCCCGGCCAACGACTTCATGGGCCAGGAGCCGGGGTCTGACCTTGAGATCAAGCGGTTCTGCGAGGCGAACTTCGACGTGACCTTCCCGATGTTCTCGAAGATCTCGGTGAAGGGGAAGGACACGCACCCGCTCTACGCGAAGCTCACCGGGCAGCCGGCGCCGGTGGGCGGTCCGGTGAAGTGGAACTTCCAGAAGTACATGGTGGATCGGTCCGGTAACGTCGTGGCGATGTTCGGCCCCCGCACCCGTCCGAGCGATCCGGAGTTCCGCGGCGCCGTCGACGAGCTTCTCGCCCAGCCCGGCTCATGACACCCAGGGATGTGGCTCTCGCCTGATCTCGGTGAAGCCGCGCCCTTCGCGGGCCGATCTCCGAGGCGTGGAAACGCTCTTTCGGAAAGGTGGGTGCGATGCCGAGTGAGACCAGGTCGGGCGCCAGCGGCGTGCAGTCGGAGATCCTCCTCGACGCGGGATCCAACGAGCTCGAGGTGCTCGTCTTTCGCCTCGGCGAGGGGTGGTACGGGATCAACGTGGCGAAGGTCCGCGAGGTGATCCTCCCGCCGAGCGCGACCCGCTCGCCCGAGAGCCCCGAGGGCATCGTCGGGATGTTCAATATCCGCGGCTCGCTCGTGCCCATGGTCGACCTCTCCGGTCATCTGGGCGTTCGCGAGCGACTGACGCTTGAGAGCTTGGGCTCCTTCGACGGCCGGGTGATCATCTGCGAGTTCAACAACATGCAGGTGGGCTTCCTCGTGGACGCCGTGGATCAGATCCGCCGGATGAGCTGGTCGGCGGTTCGTCCGGCGCCCGAGGTGGGCGACGAGAACGTCGGCGTCATCACGGGGGTGATCGATCTCGAGGACCGGCTGGTGCTGATGCTCGACTTTGAATCGATCGCCGATGAGGTGAGCGTGGAGGAGAAGCTGCACGTCGAGAGCGTGCCCAACGAGCTGGGCGTCGAGCGCGAGAGCCAGCGCGTGATCCTCGCGGAGGACTCCCGCTTCATGCGCGACCGCCTCCGCGCGGTGCTCCACGCGTCGGGCTATGTCGGCGTGGAGATCTACGGCGACGGCGAGGCCGCCTGGCGCGCGATCAACGGCCCGCACCCCGAGGGCGTCACCCCTGAGCCGATCGCGGCGATCGTGAGCGACATCGAGATGCCGGGCATGGACGGGCTGCACCTGTGCAAGCTGGTGAAGGACAATCCGGACTACAAGGACATCCCGGTGATGCTCTTTTCCTCGCTCATCAGCAGCGACAACCTGAAGAAGGGCCGCCAGGTCGGGGCGGATCACCAGGTGGCCAAGCCCGAGCTGGCGGACGTGGTGGTGATGATCGACAAGCTGATCAAGGGGCTGCCGATCGAGGACGCGGCGGGCGAGGGACCGCCGGCCGCGAAGGCGGCGTAGGCGGACGAGCTCTTCGATTGGGACGAGGGCGGCCGCGGCGGGAGAGCGCCCGCCGGCTCACTCCATCGCGGCGAGCTGCTCGTCGGTGAACTCGGCGTTGGTGTAGACCTTCTGCACGTCGTCGAGGTCCTCGAGCGCCTCGATAAGCTTCATCACCTTGCCGGCGTCGGCGACGCTGAGCTCGGCGGTGTTGGTGGCGATCATGGTGACGCCTGAGGACTCGGTCTCAAGGCCGGCCCCGTCGATTGCCGCCTTGACGTCGAGGTACTCGGTCGGATCGGTGGTGATGGTCCAGTAGCCGTCGTCCTTCTCGATGTCCTCGGCGCCGGCCTCAACGGCGATCTCCATGAGCTTCTCCTCGCCGATGGAGTTCTCATCGATGGTGATGACGCCGCGCTGCTCGAACATGAAGGCGACGCAGCCGTTGGCCCCGAGGTTGCCGCCGTACTTGCCGAAGGTGGAGCGAACCTCGGGGGCGGTGCGGGCGCGGTTGTCGGTGAGGGCGTCGACGATGACGGCGACGCCGCCGGCGCCGTAGCCCTCGTAGCGGATGGCCTCGTAGTCCTCGCCCTCGGAGGCGCCCGCGCCCTTCTTGATGGCTCGCTCGATGTTGTCCTTGGGGACGTTCGCGCTCTTGGCCTCGTCGATGGCGTAGCGGAGGGCGAGGTTGGCGTCGGGGTCAGGCCCGCCCTGCTTGGCGGCGACGATGATCGCCTTGGAGCACTTGCTCCAGATCTTGCCCTTGGCGGCGTCCTGGCGCGCCTTGCGGTGCTTGATGTTCGCCCATTTGCTATGACCGGCCATCGGTGTGCGTCTCCGAGAGTGCGTTGGGTGGTTGCGAGAGGGAGTCTAGAAGCTGCGACCGCGCGGCGCATCGGCCCCGTCGCCCGCGACGCCCTCGAGGTCCGGCCGCCGCTCGGCGTTGCGGCGTTCCGCGGCGGTCGGCGCGATGGGGGGTTCGGCGCCCGCGGTCGCCGCGTCGATCCTGGCCTGCGCGCTCTCGAGCGCTTCGGAGATGAACGACGGGAGGTCCCGGCCGGCGAAGCGGCGGGTCATCTCCTGAGCGGCGTCCCGCGCCGCCCGCCACTGCGCGACGGCTTCCTCCGGTCGTCCCGCTCGCCAGAGGGCGTCGCCGTAATGGGAGTGCAGCTCGAAGAGGCCGGCGTCGTTCTGGGCGAGCGCGATCTCGACGGCGCGCCCGAGGATCGACATCGCTCCCTCGCGCACGACCTCGCCCGCCGCGTCCCGCTCATCCTCGATCACGCCCTGTATGTAGCGCAGCCACCCGTAGGAGTCGATGATCGCCGGGGATTCGGAGTCGCTGGCGTAGGCTCGCTCGATGATCGGCGCCGCCTCCTCGACCTCGCCGTCGATGAGGAGCTGGTAGCCGAGATTGTTCCCGGCCATCGCGTGGTCCGGGTTGAACTCGAGCGTGAGGCGGTAGAGGTCCATCGCCTGGGGCTGCTCGTCGCGAGAGGAGGCGGCCGAGGCGAGCGCGAAGCCGATGGCCGCCGCCGATTCGCGCTGGCTCATCTGCGCAAACCGGTTCTGCTCGCCGAGGGTTTGCGACGCGGTGCGCCGCGCCGCCTCGCGGTCGACGAGCGTTTCGAGCAGCGCGGCGGAGCTGTCGACGTCGGTGACCTGCGCGAGGATGCCGACCCAGAGCGTCGCGAGCCGCTGGGAGAGGCTCGGGGAGACGCGGGCGGCCGTCTCGACGACCGCGAGCGCCGCGTCCGGGCGGGACTGCACGAGTGACTGCACCGCTGCGGTCGTTGTGGCGTCGGATTCCGCCGGGGCGTCCTCGTAGGCGCTGGCGATGCTTGCGATGATGCGGTCGGTCGAGGCCTCGGCCTGAATCAGAAGCAGGGTGCGGAGACGGTGCGCGGCTTCGGGCAGGGGCTCTCCGAACGCCTCGAGCTCGTTGATGATCTCGATCGCGGGCGTCTCGAGTGCTGGTTCCTTCTGGGCCGCCGCGGCGATCCGCTGGGCGACGGCGAGCATGGCGTTTCGTTCATTGGGCGTCGGCGCCGCGCCGAGGCGCCGCGCTGATTCGAGCGCCGCGAGCGCCGCCCGGGACGCGGCGTTCGGTCGGTCTTGCCGAAGGTGCGCGTTGGCCTCCTGCACCGCCGAGGCGATCGTTCGCGGCGCGGCCTCGAGTCGCTGCAGCGTGAGCTCGTCGGCTTCGTCGGGTCGGTCGAGCGCGTCGCGCAGCAGGGTCTCGAGGCGTATGGAGATGGCCGAGTCGCCCGGCCGGCGCTGAAGCTGCTCTCGGAGGATCTCGGCGGCCTCCTCGTGCCGGCTCTGCGCCGAGAGAGCGCGCGCCAGCTGCGCGATGAGCGAGGAATCGCTGGGGCGCGATTCGAGCTGCTCGCGCAGCCACGCCTCGGCTTCGTCGGACGAGCCGGTCGCGAGCCACACCGAGACGAGCGCCCGGGTGACGAGCGGGTCGTCGCGTTCTTCCGCGAGATCGCGCAGCGCGCGCTCCGCGGCGCCGTACTGCCCGGTCGTCGCCAGCTCCTGCGCCCGGAGCCACCGGAGCGTTCTCGCGGAGGGGATATGCTCGCGGAGGTCGCGGACGGCGGCGAAGAGGCGCTGACGGTCGGCGAGCGGGCCGGTCCGGTTGTAGAGACGGATGAGCGCCGCGTGGGGCTCCTCGAGCCGCGGATTGATCCGCGCGGCCTGCTCGTACCGCTCGGCCGCGCGCTCGTTGGCGCCGGACTGCTCGTAGAGCTGCCCGAGCCGATAGGCGACGAGCGCCGTCGCGTCGGGCTCGCTCGCGGCCCGCCGGAGCAGCTCGACGCCCTCATCGAGCCGCCCGACGCTCGCGAGCGCCTGCGCTTTGGCGATCAGAGCGGGCTCGCCGGCGTTGGGGTCGAGGCGATCGATCGCCGCTGAGGCCTCGTCGAGCCGCCGCTGCGAGATGTAGAGCTCGGCGAGCGCGCTGACGGCGGCGGCGGAGTCCGGGCGACGCTCCACGAGGGAGACCAGCACGCGCTCGGCTTCGGCGTCGCGCCCGAGGGTCTTCAGCAGCCGAGCGCGCAGGAGCCCGAGGGACGCGTCGCGCGGGCGCTCGGGCACCGCTTCGAGCAGCGGGCCGGCGCCCCCGGCGAGGCGGATCGCCGCGGCGACGTAGGACCGCTCGTTGAGCGGGCTTGTTTCGATAAGCGTCGCGATCTGGCGGGCCAGCGAGGCGGGGTCATCGGCTCCCGTTCGCGAGAGCAGGGCGGACACGGCGGCGGAATCGCCCGGTTCCTCGGCGAGCCGCTCGCGAAGCACCCGCGCCGCCTCGCGATCCGGGAGCGCCGCGGATCGTGCGAGCGCCAGGCGCGAGGCGAGAGAGGCCCGCTCGCTCTCGGGCAGCTCGGCCGCAAGCTCGGTCAGCTTGCCCTCCATCGCGCGCCCGAGCTGTGCGCGCGAGCCGGCGCCCGCGACGTAGCCGATGAGCTGCACGTGGCGATCCTCGAGCGTGAAATCGCCGTCGTCCTCGCCGGTGATCGCCTCGAACAGCGCCTCGGCCGCCGCCGCCGGTCGCCCGAGCCCGACCAGCGCGTAGAGCCGTCGCGCGAGCAGCCCGACCGGATCGAACGACGGGTACCGCGACGCCCGCTCGTAGGCCTCGAGCGCCCGCAGCGGGGCGTCCAGCCGGGCGTAGGCGTCGCCGATCTCGCGCCATGCGCCCGCGCGGTCGCGGTAGAGCCGCTCGAGCTCGTCGGCGAAGATCGTGGGCCGCGTGAAGCGGTCGGGCACGTCCATCCCGCGCGCCATCAGGTCGGCGCCCGCCGCGAGATGCCCCGTCTCGATGAGCGCGCGCCCAAGGGTCGACCAGATCAGGAATCGCTCGGCGGGATCGCCCGGGTGCTCGGCCAGATCGATGCGGCTCAGAAGCTCGACCGCTCGAGCGAACTCTCGCCGATCCGCGGCTTCGAGGCCGAGTCGCAGCAGGCTCCGGCGTTCAAACGGGTTGACCGCGAGCGCCTCGCGATGGGCGGCGTCGGCGGCGAAGCGGTCGCCCGCCTGACGCCGGGCCTCGCCGAGATCGCGCCACGCGGCCGCCGCGGCGGGGTCTTCGGCGACGGACTCCTCGAGCAGCTCGATCGCGCGCTCGAGATCGCCGTCGAGCAGCGCGGCTCGACCCCTGACGTACAGCGCAAGCGCCGGCTTCGATGGCTCGTCGCTCGCCGCGCGGGCGGGCTCGGGAGCGGGGAGGGCGTCGCGGATCTCTTCGAGCGTCAGCCGAAGCTCCGGCGTCTCCGGCGCCGGGGCGACGAGCTCGGCGGGCACGCCCGGGGGGATCGGGGCGTCGATGAACGAGGCGTCCGCCCGCGGCTTTTCCCGGGCCGCCTCGGCCGCGAGCCCTGCGCTCGTCACGGGACTCGATGAGCAGCCGTGGGGCACGCCGGCGAGAGAGATGAGAAGAATCGCGAGAGCGGGCTTGGCGGCGGCTTGCATGAAACTCCTCCGGCGGCCCCGGACGCGGGGCGGGCATTCAACGGTCATCATGTCAAGACGCGAGCGAGCCGCGGCGGTTCGTTCAATCGCTCTTGCGCCCCTTGGCCGGCTTCTTTCGCGAAGCGGCCTTCTTGCTCGTTTTGCGTTGGGTCTTCTTGCGGCTCGTCTTCGCCGTCTTTTTGGCGCCGGAGGCGGGCTTTCGGGCGACCGACTCGTCGGCGGTCCATGCCTCGAAGAGGGCGATGGCCTTGAGTCCGTCGCTGGCCTTGATGACGCGTTCGAGCGAGCCCGCGGCCGTCGCGCAGTCGGCGTTCTCGTCGAGGAGATCCTCCTCGATGAGCCTTCGGCGGAGGGTCTCGTCGACGGGGATCGCGTGCCCCCCGAGCCCGACGGCCATGGTCCGTGCGGAGATGAAGGTCGTGGCGCCGTCGAGTTCGTCGAGGTACTTCCTCGCCTCTCGCTTCGGCGCTCTCGCGAGCGCCTCGAGCGAGACCGCGTGCTCGCGGTTGTAGACGTCGTTGAGCACCATGCGGATCCGGGCCGCCCGCTCGTCGACGTGCGGGTAGCGGGGGCCGAGGAGCGCGACGACCTCGTCGTGGATCATGACGCGCAGCTCGTTGAGGTCCGAGGCCGCGTCGATCAGACGCTTGTAGGCCTCGCGGGCCTTGGGGGGCGTCGCGTCCCAGAGCAAGGCGGACCAGAGGAGATGCTCGACCGGGTCCTGCGCGTCTTCGGGCGCCGATGGCTCGGCGTTCTTGTAGCGCTTCTCGAGCTTTTTAAGGAGGGCTTCGATGCCGGCGGCGTCGGTCGTGCTCACGAAACGGGTCCTTCCGCGGCGGGGCCGCGATCGTCTTCTTCCTCGCCGCTCGCGCCGGTGGAGGCGGAGCGCTCGTGTTCTCTGGCGAGAGCCTCGATGATCTCGGCCTGCTTGCGCATCGAGGCGTCGAGCTTGAAGTGCAGGTCGGGCATGCGGCGCAGCGCGACGAGCTCGCCGGCCTCGCGGCGGATGTGGCGGGCGGCGTCCTTGATCGCGTGGTGCGTGAGTTTCTCGTGCTCGTGGGGCATAACGGAGATGTAGGCGGTGGCGTCGCGGAGGTCGCCCGAGACGGCGACTTTGGTCACGGTGACGAGTCCACGCATGCGCGGATCGCTCAGCCCGCGCGTCAGCACGTGCTGGATGGCGCGCTGGAGCTCGCCCGCGACCTTCTCCGTGCGATGGCCGCTCATGGCGCGTCCTCCCGGCGCTCCTCGGGGGACCAGAGCGTCTCGGCGCCGGGGCCGATGTCGCTCGCCAGAACGATCTCGGTGTCGAGGCTCGCGAGGCGGGCGTCGCGCAGGGCGCGGAGCTTGTCGGTGATGCGGTCGAAGACGCTCTGGATGACGCGGGCGTCGGGGGAGGTCATGGTGAGTCCCATCATGGCGATGCGGTGGTGGTCCTGCGCCTCGACCTCGGCGACCGAGACCATGTGGCGGCGGTGCAGGCGGTCCTTCAGGCTCTTGACGACGCGCCGCTTGTCCTTGAGCGAACGCGACCCGGGGAGCTGAAGCTCGAACTGCATGACGCCGACGTGCATGGTCATGGGCGACGCTTTCGGTCCGGGACGGGCGGATCAGAGCGTCCGCTTGACTTCCTTCATCCGGTAGCACTCGAGGATGTCGCCGGTCTTGATGTCGTCGTAGCCGACGATCTTCATGCCGCACTCCTGACCGTTGCGGACCTCCTTGACGTCGTCCTTGAAGCGCTTGAGCTGCTCGAGCACGCGGTTCTGCTCGATGACGATGTCGTCGCGCGTGACGCGGATGAGAGCGTTGCGTTCGATCGTCCCGTCCGTGACGTAGCAGCCGGCGACGGCGCCGACCTTGGTGATCTTGAACACCTCGCGGACCTCGGCGTGCCCGAGAACCTCCTCGCGGAGCTCCGGCTCGAGAAGACCCTCGGCGGCCTTCTTGAGATCGTCCATGATGTCGTAGATCACCTGGTAGGTGCGGATCTCGATGTTCTTGGCTTCGGCGTCCTTGCGCGCCTTGCTCGAGGGGATGACATTGAAGCCGATGATGACGGCCTCGGACGCCTCGGCGAGCGTCACGTCGCTCTCGGCGATGCCGCCCACCGCCGCGTGCAGCACGCGGACGCGGACCTCCTCGTTCTCGATCTCCTCGGCGGCCTTGCGGAGCACGTCGACCGAGCCCTGCACGTCGGCCTTGATGATGACGCGAAGCTGCTTGACCTCGCCCTCCTTCATCTTGCCGAGCATGGATTCGAGCGTAACGGCCTTGGGCTGGGCGAGATCCTTCTCGCGGTCGCGCCCGGCGCGCTGCTCGGCGGCCTCCTGCGCCTTCTTGAGCGAGTCGACGATGTAGAACTTCTCGCCCGCGTCCGGCAGCTCCGAGAGGCCCGAGAGCTGCACGGGCATCGCGGGACCGGCTTCCTTGAGCTTTTTCCCGCGGTCGTCGACGATGTCTCTCACGCGCCCGTAGGCCGGGCCGCAAACGACGAAATCGCCGACGTGCAGCTCGCCATCGTGGATGAGCGCGTTGATGACGGGGCCGCGGCCCTCCTGGAACTCGGACTCGACGACGGTGCCGCGGGCCGGGCCGCCGAAGTCGGCGGTGATCTCCAGGAGCTGGGCCTGGTAGTCGAGCGTCTCGAGGAGCTCGTCGACGCCCTGGCCCGTTTCGGCGCTGGTCTTGATGACCTCGGTGTCGCCGCCCCACTCGGTCGGGTTGAGCTCGTGCTCGGCGAGCTGGCCGAGCACGCGCTGGATGTTCTGCTCGGTGGCCTCGGGCTTGTCGATCTTGTTGAGCGCCACGACGATCGGGACGCCCGCGGCCTTGGCGTGATTGATCGACTCGACGGTCTGCGGCATGACGCCGTCGTCGGCGGCGACGACGAGCACGACGATATCCGTCACGTTGGCCCCGCGGGCGCGCATCGAGGTGAACGCCTCGTGGCCCGGGGTGTCGAGGAAGACGACGGTCTTCTCGTCTCCGCCGACCTCGAGCGGAACACGGAAGGCGCTCGTGGCCTGCGTGATGCCGCCCGCCTCGCCCTCGGCGACCTTGGCGCTCCGGATGCGATCGAGCAGCGACGTCTTCCCGTGGTCGACGTGCCCGAGGATCGTCACAACCGGCGGTCTCGGCTTCTCGTCGGTCATCTCGCGCTCGGCGAACTCCTCCTTGACGGCCTCCTCGGCGCTGGCGCGCTCTTCGACGTCCAGCTCGATGTTCCAGTGCATCATCACTTCTTGAGCCTGCTCGCTCTCGATGGGCGAGTTGACGTTCGCCATCACGCCTTCGAGGAACAGCTTCTTGATGATTTCCGAGGCCTTCACGCCCGTGGCGGCCGAGAGATCCTTGATGGTGAAGGGCGCCTTGATCTTGACCGTGCCCCCGGTCTCGGCGGGCGTGGACGGGCGGTCCATGCGGTTGAGCGCGCGGAGACGCTCCTGGCGCCGGCGCTGGCGGAGCATGCCCGGGGCGCCCTTGAGGCGCTGCTCGCGTTCGATGAGGTCCTGCTCGCGGAAGCCCGGGGCGCCGCTGTCACGGTCATCGCCGCCGCGACGGCGCTTGTTGCGCCGGGGCGATCCGCCGCGGCCGGGCGCCGCCCCCGGCGCCCCTGGCGCGATCCCGGCGCCGCCGCCCCCAAAATCGCCCGCAGACGGCGCGGGACGGCGACGACGCGGACGCTCGACGCGCTCCGGCGCCTCGACGCGGACGACGCGCGGCCCCGAGAGCTTGGCCGGCTTCTTCTGCTCGTGCTCGATCCGCGGCCCGGCGGGCGTCACCACCTTCGGGCGCTGGGGCACGTTCATGACGGGCTTTGCGCCCGCAGTCGGCTCGCTCGGTTCGGACTCGCCCGCCCCGGATGGCTCGGAGGAGCGATCGTTCGCGGAGGCCGCGACGGCCGACGGCTCTGGTTCCGTCGGCGTCTCTGCGGCCGGCTCCTCAACCTGCGGCGCCTCGGTGGGCGTCAACTCCGGCGCCGCGCCTGAGCCGGCGGCCGGCGCGATCGGCTCGGCGGGCGCCTTCTCGGGCGAGGGCGCCTTCTCAGCGGGCTCGGCCTTCTCGGGCTCGACCGTTTCCGCCTCGGCCGGTTTCGTTTCCTCGACCGGCTTGGGCTTCGCCTTCGCTTTGGCTCGCTTTGCTTTGGAGTGAACCGCCTTGCGCTGCTGGCGAACCCTCTCAAGGTCGACCTTGGGCGACGACTGCACGGCCGTCCCGTTGGAGGACTCGCCGGCGTTGGCGTCGCTGAACCATTCCCTGATCGTCGCCTCAAGGCCCGCGGAGACCGATGACATGTGGTTGTTCACACCAGGGATGTCCTCGGCCTTGCATTTCTCAACGATGGCCTTGGATTTGACGTCCAGTTCTCGTGCGATCTCAAAGATGCGCTTCGCCAATGTCCACTCCGGTCGGGCTTGGGGTCCTGCTTCGTCTGCGTGAGGGCTGCTGGTCTACGTGGTGAGAGAGGGTCAGTCGCGGGTCGTCGCGGATTCGGTCGGGTCTTCGATGGGCGAGTCCTCGTCGGCCTGTCGCTCCTGATGAGCGCGGGCGCGATCGATGGCTCGCTTCTGGTCGTCCGTGGGGCGCTCGCCTTGCTCGATCGCCTGATGCACGGCTTCGCCCGTGATCTCCTCGGCGTCGGGGTCGGCCTTCGGGGCCTTGGGGCCGGCGTCACCGGCGTCGCCGGTCGGGTTGTCGGCGCGTTCGTCCGGGCCCGCGATCGCGTCTGATCCGTCGGTCTCGTCGCTCTCGCCCGACGGCTCCTCCTCCATCGCCCGGTCGTCGACGACCTCGCCGCCCGAGAGCACCGCGTCGGCGCCGATCTCGGCTCGGTCGCTCGAGATGTGCTCGAATTTCTCGGGATCGGTCGGGGTCTCGCTCGCGCCCGTCGCCTCCGGGAGCGGCTCGCCGCCAAGAATCGAGGCGGCGGCCGCGTCGGCGCTCTCGTCGACCGGCTCGCCGTCGAGGAGCGCTTGTGCGGCGGCCTCCTCCTCGGCCTTGCGCTTCTCCGCCTCGGCCTTCTCGCGGGCCTGCTCCTCGGCGACCACCTTGGCCTTGGCGGAGGCCGCCTCGACCATCGCGGTCGCCACGTCCTCGGGGGCGCCGATCTGCTCGACGAGGATCTCCTCGCCGATCTCCTCGACGTCGAAGACGCTGATGATGCCCAGAGCCGCGAGGCGGTCGAGCATCTCCTCCGTGACGCCCTCGATGGCTTCGAGGGTGCGAGCCATGATGTCGAGGCCCTTGTTGAACTCGACGGGGGTGAGAATGTCGACGTCCCAGCCGGTCAGGCGGGCGGCGAGGCGGACATTCTGTCCGCGCTTGCCGATGGCCAGGGAGAGCTGATCCTCGGGCACGACGACCGTCGCGCGACCGAGCTCAAAGCACAGGGAGATCTCCGCGACCTCCGCCGGCTTGAGGGCGTTCTGAATGAGCACCTGCGAGGACTCGTTCCAGCGGACGATGTCGATCTTCTCGCCGTTGAGCTCGTCGACGATGTTGCGGATGCGCGAGCCTCGCACGCCGACGCAGGCGCCGACCGCGTCGACCTTCGAGTCGATCGAGCTGACCGCCACCTTGGTGCGGAACCCGGCCTCGCGGGCCATCGCCTTGAGCTCGATAATGCGCTCGGCGACCTCGGGCACCTCGAGCTCGAAGAGCCGGCGGATCAGATCCTCGTGGGCTCGCGAGAGCACGATCTTGACCTGATTGCCCTGCTCGCGGCAGTCGAGCAGCAGGCAGCGGATGCGGTCGCCCGGCATGAACTGCTCGCCCGGGATCTGCTCCGAACGCGGCATGAAGCCCTCGGCGCGGTCGATCTGGACCACGAGGGCGCCGCCCTCGTAACGCTGCGCCACGCCCGTGATGATCTCGCCCACGCGCTGGCTGAACTCCTCGTAGATCGTGTTCCGCTCGTCCTCGCGGAACTTCTGGATCATCACCTGCTTGAAGGTCTGGGCGGCGATGCGGCCGAAGCTCTGCGGGTCCATGTCCACCGGCTCGCCGTGGCGCGTGAGCGACATCTGCCCGCTGAGCGGGTCGAGCGTGCAGGCGAACTCCTCGGTGTCGAGCGAGTTGTAGTACTTGCGGGCCGCGGAGACCATGGCCAGCTCGAGATCGCGGATGAGCAGCTCGCGCTCAACGCCGCGGTCGCGGGCGATGGAATCAAGAATTCGCAGCATTTCCTGAGCTTGCACGCTCATGATCGAGGTCTCCGTGGCTGGTTGCCGGGATGTCTGATTGTCGCTCGCTCGGATCGCGAGCCGGTTCTGTTCTGAAACGACGAAAACCACGAGCGTCTGAACAACGCGCGTGGTTCCCGAGCAGCGGTCGCCGATCTCGAGGCCGAAACCTCGGGACGCCCGCGGGCGAAGATCGCGTCTGCGGTCACCTCATGGTTCGGTGCCCCATAAGGCTCGCGACGCGAAACGCGCAGACTCGGGAGAGCCGACGGGTCATGGCTTGCGGTTCACGTTCATGACGAACAAGCCTTTCCGGCGTCAACGACGCCACTCGGCGGGGCCACACGCCGCGCCGAACGAGAGACTATACACGCGATCGCCTCCGGTGTTCAAATGGGGCCGGAGAAATGGGGGGCTTTGGCGAACCCGGGGCCGCGCTCTAGAGGCGGTCCTCGTAGCCGTAGGGCTTGGCCACCTTGAGCGCCCGGGCGCCGTCGATCTGCCCGAGGTTGCAGACGAATTTCTTCTCGCTCTCGACCATCAGCACGGCCGGTTGGTTCGCAGGCTTTTCGGTGGTGACGAGATCGCCCACCGAGAGGCTCAGCAGATCCTGCACCGTCATCGTCGTCTCGGCGAGCACCCCCGTCACCGTCACCGACGCCCGGGAGAGGTTCTCCGCGATGCGCTCGCCCAGCGCCCCGCTCGGGTGCGTCCGGTCGGAGCTGAACCACTGCTGAGCGTTGAGCTCGCCCATGATGGGCTCGATCACCTTGAAGGGGATGCACAGGTTCACCGCGCCCGCCCGGTTGGCCATCTTCAGCTCGAACGTCACGACCACCACCACCTCGTTGGGCGGGACGATCTGCACGAGGTGCGGGTTTGATTCCGAATCGCCCGCGGTGAAGGTCAGCTCCCGCACGCTCTCCCAGGCCTCGGTCAGCGCGTTCATCGCCCGAACGATGACCTGCCCGATCAGCCGCTGCTCGATCATCGTCAGCGGCCGCTGCGGGATGAACAGGTCGCGGTTGTTCCCGCCCAGCAGGCGGTCGATGATCGGGTAGATGATCAGCGGCGAGAGCTCGAGGCACACCTGCCCCTCGAGCTGATCCACGTTGATCAGATTGAAGCTCGTCGGGTTGGGCAGGCCGGCGATGAACTCGCCGTAGGTCATCTGCTCGCAGTTGGCGATGTGGACCTCGACGATCATCCGCAGGAAGCCCGAGAGCCCGGCGCCGAAGTTCCGCGCGAAGTTCTCGTGCAGCTGCTGGAGCGCCTGCATCTGGTCCTTGCTGACGCGCTCGGGCCGCTTGAAGTCGTATGGCTTGATCTCGATCAGGTCGAGGTCGCGCTTGCGCCGGCGCGAGAAGATCGACGGGCGGTCGTTCTCCTCGACCAGCTCCCCCGAATCGAGCGCTGAGAGCAGCGAGTCGATGTCATTTTGATTCAGTACGTCGCTCATGCGCAGAACCTGCCGTGCTCGTCCTATCGGACGAAGCCGCCCCCGCCCTCCACCGCCCTCCACCATCGGGCGCGGGAATATCGGCGCGATCCCGCGGATTACACTCTGACCATGAGCCTCCGCACCCTGATACGACTTCTTCTCCTCATCGCGACCGCTCTGGTCGCCAGCGCTCCGGCGATGGCCCAGCTCGGCGCGCCGTCACTCTTTGGCGGCGCCCAGGAAGACGAGGCGCCGGAGGTGACGATCGAGGCCGTCCCGAGCCGCGAGCGCGTCCGTCCGGGCGACCAGCTCACGCTTGCGGTTGTCATGCGCTTCAAGGAGGGGTGGAAGATCTGGCCCGCGGCCGGTCAGGACGTGCTCCCCGACGCGTTCGATCAGTTCGCGATCCGCACGACCGCGGGGCTCGCCGAGACGCCCGAGTGGATCGAAGCGGTCGGGGGCGTCCAGTGGCCCGAGCCCAAGCTCTCCAAGGTTCCGAACCTCACCGGGGCCGGGACCGTGGAGGTTCCCACCTTCTCCGGAACGGCCGTCGCCTATCTCCCGCTGCTGGTCGCCCCGGACGCGGGCCCGGGGGAGCGGACGCTGATCGTGGAGTTCGGCTACCAGGCGTGCGACGACTCGGTCTGCCTCCCGCCCGAGACGGTCGAGCTCCCGGTTGCGATCGTCGTGAATCCAGACGCCGCAGCCGCCGCCGACGGCTCGCCCGCGAGGCTCTTTGAGGGCTTTGACGCGAGCGTCTACGCCGATCTCTCGGCCGGGACAGGCGTCGAGGCCGCCGCTCGGAGCGTGAGCGGCGGCTCGCGTTCCTTCTTCGGGCTCGCGCTCCCGGGCGCCGACGGCGCCCTCGGGATCCTCATCACCGCGCTGCTCGCGGCGGCGGGGGGCTTCATCCTGAACCTCACGCCCTGCGTGCTTCCCGTCATCCCGATCAAGATCATGGCGATCAGCCAGCACGCATCAACCCCCGGGAGGAGCCTCGCGCTCGGCGTCTGGATGAGCCTGGGCGTTACGGCGTTCTGGGTCGCGATCGGTCTGCCCGTTGCGTTCTTTGCCGGCGTCACCGACCCCTCCCGCCTCTTCGGGATCTGGTGGGTCACGCTCGGGATCGGCGTCATCATCGCCGCGATGGGCGTCGGCATCATGGGGGTCTTCTCGATCCAGCTCCCCCAGAAGGTCTACGCGATCAACCCCAAGGCGGACACCGCGTGGGGATCCTTCGTCTTCGGCGTCATGACCGCGGTGCTGGGACTGCCGTGCTTCGGGTTCGTCGCGGGCGCGCTTCTGGCGGGATCCGCGACGATGCCCCCCGCGCTGATCATGACGATCTTCACGTCCCTCGGGCTCGGCATGGCGCTCCCGTATCTCGTGCTCAGCGCGAGGCCGAAGCTCGTCGATTCGATCCCCCGCACCGGGCCGGCGAGCGAGCTCGTCAAGCAGGTGATGGGTCTGCTCCTGCTGGCGGCGGCGGCGTACTTCATCGGCTCGGGCGTGCTGGCGTGGATCTCCGAGCGGCCGGGCCTGGCCGTCGGGCTCCCGTGGTGGGGCAGGGTCGCGCACTGGTGGGCGGTCGCGCTCCTGACAATCGTCGCGGGCCTCTGGCTCGCGTGGCGAACCTTCGCGATCACCGGGAAGCCGCTCCCCCGCGCGGCGTTCACGGTCATCGCGTTGCTCTTTGTCGGCTCTGCCGGTGGCTACGCGTGGGACGTGACCGTCAAGGCGCAGGACGACTTCTGGATCCCCTTCACCGACATGGACCTCGCCGCGGCGATCGAGGCCGATCAGATCGTGGTGATCGACTTCACGGCCGAGTGGTGCCTGAACTGCAAGGCCCTTAAGGCCGCGGTGCTCACGCGCGAGCCGGTCAAGGGCGCGCTCCTGAGCGCCGCCGTCACGCCCATGGTCGCGGACCTGACCAGCTCCAAGGCGCCGGGGTGGGAGAAGCTGCGCGCCCTCGGTCAGACCGGCATCCCGACGCTCGCGATCTACGGGCCGGGCCTCCCGGCGGACGAGCCGTGGATCGCCAACGCCTACACCTCCGAACAGGTGATGCGGGCGATCGACCGGGCCCGCGGGTCCGAAAGCGTGGTTTCTCGATGAAGGTTCCGTTGACAGGCCCCGCCGGCGCGTCTATATAGGTTCCCCGCGAAACGTTTCCAAAGCGGATCGCGACAATCAGGCGGGTGTAGCTCAGTGGTAGAGCGTCACGTTGCCAACGTGAATGTCGGGCGTTCGAATCGCCTCACCCGCTTTTGACCTCTCAGGCCCGGCCCTTCGGCCGGGCCTGCGGTCGTCTTGGTGAAGCCTGGTCCTTATGAGCTGTCCGCTCGGTCCCGGGATCCGGGGTCGGTCGGCGGACGTAGAGCCACACAGCCGTCCCGAAGAGGGGGGGCAGTAGAAGCTCGCCGCCTTCCTCCCAGGAGCTGAGGATCGTCTTGGCGGTCTCGCTGAACTCGATGCCGGTCAGGTCGCCGACAACATCGCGAAAGCGGTCGGCAACCTTCGTCGCAGCGAGCCAGCCCACCGCGATGACGGCGACGACACCCCAGTCGGGCGGGTCCTGCTCCGTTTCACGCCATCGCTCGATGATTGCGCGAACAACGATCACCGCGGAGGCGATGACCAGCGCCATCACGATGAAAGCCAGCGCGCGGGCGTCGAGCCCGTGCTCCGCGTCGAAGTAGTACCCGATCTTCATCACGCTGTAGCCCGTGAAGCTCTTGTGCCAGTCCGCCTCGCGTGCCGCGGCCGCAAGCGACAGGACGCACCCGGCGAGGCTCACGAGGCTCGTTGGTCGCAGCGTCAGCAGGCACATTGCCGAGAGAGCAACCCATCCCCACAGACTGGCGGTCTCGACAGGTCCGCCCTCGCCAAAGAGCATGGTGAATCGCTCCTTCTCAAGAGCAAGCGCAGGGATCAACAGCAGCGTGCCGACCGCGAGCGCCGCGACCAACGTCCCGACGGCGATCGTGCGCCACCTCCGAGCGATTCTGCTGCCGGTGAGGTCGCGCATCATCATGGCTGGCCGATTCTCTGATACGCCATGAGGAGCTCCTGTCACCGAGCGACGCATGCCGTGACAGCCAACGCATTCGCTTGCAATCGGAATCGCCCAGCATACCGTGACCGACTGAGCGCTCAGCGGGCTCGCGGCTCCGCGCGAGTCGGGACCTTTGTTGGAGCGTGCGATGAGCGAGCGGCTGAACAGGATGACGGTTTACGACGCGTTTGAAGCCGTCGCGGCGCGGGAACCCTCGCCGGGCGGGGGCGCGGTCGCCGCGCTCGCGGGCGCCCTCGGCTCAGCTCTCGGCCGCATGGCGGCCGCGTTCTCGCTCGGAAAGAAAACGCTCGCTGATGAGGCCCGTGCGATCGAGGGCGTCGCCCGTCGGCTTGAGCGCGTGCAGCGCGTGCTGCTCGAGCTCGCCGACGATGACGCCGAGGCCTTCGCGCAGCTGTCCGCGCTCGAGAAACTGCCGGAAGGGGACTCCAGGCGGGAGCAGGGGCTGGCGGCCGCGGCGATCCGCGCCGCGACGGTCCCGCTCGCGATCATCGCCGCAGCCGGCTCGGCGCTGAGAGCCGCCGAGGATCTCGCTCCGCGTTGCAACGCGTGGCTTCGGAGCGATTTGGCGATCTGCGCGATCCTCGCCGAGGCGGCCGCCCGCGGCGCCTCACAGATGGTCGACGCGAACCTCGGCGCTCTCGAGAAGCACGTCGGCGCCCGCGCCGCCGGGGAGATCGCGAGCGAGCGCGACGAGCTTCTTTCGAGTATGCCCGACCGGCTCGAGCGGATCGTCGCGAGCTGCCGTCCCTGACCGTCGGACGTCATCAAGAGCGGGTGTGGAAAACGCCGATTCTTTTGGAGTGGCTGACCCGCAGGATTCCATCGAGTTCTCCTGGATGCCGCCTTGCGAGACGGCGCCCGAGCCCGTCATCGGGCCCAAGCGCAGGTGGCTGAGCATCTGGTTCAATTGCTGTAAGTCCTACGGGCGTCTGTATATCAACGACGCGGGGACGCGGTATTCGGGGCGGTGCCCGTCCTGCGGCGTCCGGACGCGGGCGATCGTCGGTCCGGGCGGGACGTCGCGCCGCCTCTTCGAAACGCGCTGAACGCGCTTCACGCGAGGCGCTCGTGTTCCGTATGATGCCGCCATGACGCGGACCACTCAGCCGTCGTACCAGATCGGGCGCTCTCCCGGGTGCTGCGCCGTGACGGGGCGCGCGCTGGAGCCTGGGGAGGCCTACGTCGCGGCCGTTGTCGAGCGTGAGGAGGGGGAGGGCTTTGAGCGCGTCGAGTACTGCCTTGAGGCGTGGGAATCGGGCGTTCGTCCGGATCGCCTCTTCGGCTACTGGCGAGCCGTGGTCCCCGAACCCAACGCGAAGCCGAAGCTGCTGGTCGATGACGAATCGCTGCTCGAGCTCTTCGATTCGCTCGAGGAAGCGGCCGAGAGCGCCTCGCGCGATCAGGCCGCGCTGCGATTCGTGCTGACGCTCATCCTGCTCCGCAAGCGACTGGTGAAGCACGTGGGTCAGCGTCACACCGCCGAGGCGCGGGAGATGCTCGTGCGCCGGCGCGGCGAGCCAGCCGATGCGCCGCCGGTCGCGGTGCTCGATCCGAATCTTGACGCGAGCGAGGTGGAGTCGCTCGCGGCGCAGCTCGAGCCCGTCCTCCGGGGTGAGGCGTGAGTCGAGCCGGGGCGGCTGGAGCAACGGCGGTCCTTGCGGCGCTCGCTCTGCTTGTCGGGTGCGCCGCCGACAGGCCGGCGCGCCCGAGCGACGAACGCCTGGCCGCGGCCTCGAGCGTGACGCGCCTCGAGATCGCCGAGCGTCACAACGCGCGGGCGGCTCGTCTTGATCGACTCTGGTCGCGCGCCGCGGTGCAGCTTCACTACACCGACCGCGACGGCAAGCTGCGGCGCGAGCAGGGCGAAGGACACCTTCAGGTTGTTCAGCCGGCGAAGCTCGCGCTGAGCGTGGGCAAGGTGGGCGAGGTCCTCTTCTGGCTCGGCTCTGACGAGCGGCGATTCTGGTGGTTCGAGCTCGGCGAGAACTCCCGGGCGGGGGTCGCGCTGCACGAGAACGCGACGGCGCCGTGCATCGGCGACGCGGCGCTTCCGGTCCACCCGCTCGATCTGCTCGATCTCCTCGGCGTCACGCCGATCCCGGCTTCGGGGGGCGCCGCGCCGATGGTCGACCGCCGCGGCCAGCTCGTGGTCGACGCGCCCGCCCAGGGGGGCGCCCGGCGCCTGTTCTTCGACCCGGAAACGCTGCGTCCGGTGCGCATCGAACTCTGGAGAGCCGGGGAACGCGAGCCGGCGGTCTATTCCGAGCTCGAAGAATACGCACGGGTGGACATCCCGGGCGTGGGCGGGGTCGACCCGCGCGCCGCCTCGCGCGTGCGGGTCGTGCACCGCGATTCGGACTCCGAGATCATCCTCTTCCTGAGCGACCTCTCCGACGGCTCCCGCTTCGGGCGGCTCTCGCCCGAGGCTTTCGAGTTTGCGACCCTCGTCGAGTCGCTCGCGCCGAGGCGGGTCGAGATTCTTGACGAGGCGTGCGCCCGATCGGCGCGGCTCGCGGGCGGCCGGTGAGCGTGCTCTACCGCCTCAGTCTCGTCCTCGCGCTGCTCAGCGCTCTGAGCAGCGCCGGTGCGGCGCTCGCCGCCGAGAAGCTCGACGGCGTCAGCGGCGAGCGGCACGCGTGGCTCTTCGTCAAGCAGGAGTGGCGCGGCGACAACGACTGGGATCTCTATCACGAATCGGCCACGGCGCCACCCGGCACGCTGACCCGCGTCATGCCGCTGCCCGGGAGGCCGATCGCTTCGGCGGCGGGCGAGCGCCGCGTGATCTTGGTCTACCCGGCGAAGGCCGGGCCGGACGGCGAATCGGTGCGGCCCGTGCGATCGCTGGCGGCGGTGGCGCCGAGCGTCGGCGACGCGTACCGCTACTCGCCGAGCGGCCGGGCCAAGGCGGAGTCGCCCCTGCCCGGTTCCGGCGTCCTGATCGGCTTCGGCTACTCACCGGAGGGTCCGGCCGCGCTCCTGCGTCCCACCACGACGAGCGGGAGCGGCCGCCTGCTCGTTCTCACGGGCGCCTTGTGGCGGGAACAGCCGCTCCCGGAGGGCCTGAGCGAATCGGAGCGATGGCGGCTCGACGAGGCGCCGGGCGGGCTGATTCTCCGCGCTGGCAAGGGCGCCTGGGTGTGGGACGATGAGAGCGGTTGGCGCCAGGCGTCGATCGCGGCGCCGGCCGAAGCGAGGCTGCTCGCGAGCGGCCAGCAGCTTCTCGCAGCGGAGTGGTCGGAGCGGGGCGTCGAGCTGACCCTGCTCCGAGGCGGGCAGGCGTATGACCTCGCCGCCATCGAGGGCGTTCCGGAGGAGCACGTCGTCGTCTGCGTCGCGGAGGCGGTGACGGCCTACTGGTTCGATGCCGACGAGCCAAACCGGCTCCGCGCCGCGACCGTCTCCTCGATCTCGGGCGAGACGCTCTTTGCGGGTCTTGTCGGGTCGCCGAGCCCGCTTCGCCAGGAGGATCTCCAGCTGATCTCGCTGGTCGCGGGGAGCGTCCTGCTGATCATCATTCTGTTCCTGCTTCGTCCGGAGGGCGAGCTGCACGCGGAGCCGACGGTCCCGGAGTGGGCGGCGCTGGCGGAGCCCGGACCACGCATGATCGCGGCGCTCGTCGACATCATCCCGGCGGCCGGGATCTCCGCGCTCCTCTGGGGCATCCCGATCTGGGCGGCGGTCTCCCCGGGACTGGCGATCGAGACGAGCCAGAGCCTGATGCCGATCTTCACCACCGCCGGGATCTTCTTCCTGCACTCGGCGCTGAGCGAGTGGCTGACCGGCCGAACGCTGGGCAAGGCGCTGACCGGCCTGCGCACGATCGATTCACGCGGTGAAGGCCGCGGCCCCGAGAAGACGGGGCTCCGGATCCGTCAGGCGACGGTTCGCAACCTCTTCAAGGCCGTCTTTCCGCCTCTGACGATCCTGCTGCTTCTCGACCCGGCGCGTCGTCACCCGGCGGATCAGGTCTCGGCGACCGTCGTGGTTGGTCGGGCGCGGCGCGCGGAGGGCGACGACAAGAACCCTGAAGGCGAGAGCTGATTGCAGAAAGCGACCCCCGATCCCCGATGACGTAAGCCGGCGCGTCGCTTCGCGCCCGGAGTGTGCGCATGTCCGAGGATCAGCTCGCCGAGGAGCAAACCGAGGTTGAGGAGGCGTCGCCTGCTCCAGCGGCAGAGAGCCCGTCGCCGGCGCCGACCGACGAGGACACCGCTCCGCGCGGATGGAGGGATCTCTGGCAGATCCCCGTGGCGATGCTCGGCGTCGCGCTGATCGTGACCGGCCTGCTCGTCGCGAGGGGCACGGAGAATGAGGACGACTACGCCGGGGTGCTCAACGACGCCGAAGCGCTGATCGCGCGCAACAGCTTTGACGACGCGCTCGGTCTGCTCAACGGCACGATCCTGCCGCGGCTCGACGAGCCGGCGATGACCCCGACGCTCGACCAGCGGTTCCACATGCTTCGTGGCGACGCGGTCTCGCTTGGTCAGAGCGACCGGATGATCAGCAATCAGACGAACAACGAGATGATCGTGCGCGAGTACTCGCAGGCCGAGCAGCTCCTTGCGGACCTTGGTCCCGACCGCCACGCCCGGCTGGCCCAGGCGCTGATCGAGCTGGGGCGTCTTGAGGAGGCACAGCGCCGCGTCGCGAAGCTCCCGGAGACGCACGCTGACGCGAAGCGACGTCTGACCAAGCGGCTCATCCTCGCCTACCAGGGGCGCGGCGCTCCCGGGCGGGAGAAGTCGCTCGAGCTGCTCTCGACCATGGCTCAGGACGTGACGCTCAGCCCCGAGGACCGCGTCTGGGCGCTGGCGAGACAGGCCGAGCTGAGGCTCGCCAGCGGCTTCCCCGAGCGAGCGCTCGAGGGGCTCCTCCGCGCGGTTCATCGCCTCGACAAGCCTTCGGCCGAGGGCGTCGGGATGTTGTATCTGTTGCTGGCCGAGGCGTATCACGAGCTCGGTCGCCTGGGCGAGGCGCAGGAGCAGCTCGAGCGGGCCGACGCGCTGCTCCCGCCGCAGGACACGCGCCGCGCCAAGCTGCTGACAATCGCGGGCGAGATCGACCAGGTGCAGGACCGTCTCCCCGAAGCGCGGGATCGCTTCGCCCAGGTCGTGCAGGACTACCCGCAGTCGCGCTCGCTGATCCGGGCGATGCTCGGGGTCGCGGAGGTCGACGCGCTTCTCGGCGACGTCGCCGAATCGATCGCGATGAGCGAGCGTCTCGTCGATGAGTTCCGGCGCAACCCGCGGCAGACGGACCTCACCGCCGACCGTATCGCCCAGAGCCTTCTCGAGCAGCACCAGACCCGTCTGACCACAAAGGATCACCTCGCGGCGATCGAGTACGCCCGGCTCGCCGATCGGCTCTTCCCGCTTGGGCAGACCCCGCCAGAGATCATCCTCGCGCGCGCGACGGCTCACCGACTCCGAGCCGAGCGGATGGTGGAGACCGAGGGGGTGGATCCCTCGAGGCCGGTGGAGATCGCGGCGATCGACCCCGTGACCCGGGCGGAGATCCGCGCTCACTTCATGGACGCCGGCGAGAGCTTTCTCCGGCACGCTCGGCGGACCGTGCTCAGCGACGACCTCGCCTTCACGGATTCGCTCTGGATGGCCGGGGATTCCTATGACCTGGCGGGCGAGACAGAGAAGACGATCGAGATCTTCAGCGAGTACGCGGGCGGGCTCGACGACGACCCCCGGCTCCCGGCGGCGATCTTCCGGCTCGCCGGCGCGCATCAGTCACGCGGGGACTACGACGTCGCGGTGGAGCTCTACCGGGGACTGATCAACGATCACCCGAACTCGAGCGAGGCGGCCTCCTCCCATGTGCGACTGGCGCAGACCTACATGCTCGACGACGTGGAGACGAACGACGCCGACGCTCAGCGCCTCCTCGAGCGCATCCTCACAAGCGGGCGGCTGGAGCCCGACGCGGTGGAGTATCGCGACGCGCTCGTGCAGCTTGGGCGCATTCACCTCCGAGCCGGGCGACACGTCCAGGCGCTCGACACGCTCGCGGAGGTGGTCGAGCGGTACCCGGAGGATCCGGAGCGGATGCTTGTGGAGTTCCAGCTCGCCGACGCGTACCGGCTGGCGGCCTCGGAGGTGGGCGAGCGGCTCGAGACCCAGTCGATGCCAGCGGGCCGGCGGCGCGACCTCGAGGCCCAGCGCGAGCGATGGCTGCGCAGCGCCCTGGCCCTCTACGAGGACGTCCGCACGACCCTCGACGCGAAGGATGAGCGTCGGCGGAACGACCTCGAGGACCTGCTTTTGCGCAACGCGCACTTCTACCGGGCGGACGCCGCCTTCGACCTGGGCGAGTACGAGGCGGCCATCCGTCATTACGACGCGGCGGCCCAGCGCTATTCAAGCGACCCGGCCTCGCTCGTGGCGATGGTCCAAATCGTCAACTGCTACGTGGAGCTTGACCGATGGCAGGAGGCAAGGACCGCGAACGAGCGGGCCCGAAGGCGCCTCCGGGAGCTCCCGCCCGAGGCGCTCGACGCGCCGGATCTCCCCATGACGCGGAGTCATTGGGAGCGATGGCTGGATTCGGCGGTGGCGATCGACGCCGTCGCCGAAGCTGGAGACGGATAGGACGCGGCGCCGGCAGGACGCCGGCCGCGACAGAAAGAGAGGTCAGGATGACCGCGCCAGTCAAGCCGCACGCCGAGGGCGCCCACCAGTGGACGGCCCGTTTTGAGCGGCTCCTCACCAAACAGATCGAGCTCTGTCGCCGGCTCTCGTCGCTCGCCGAGCGTCAGCGCGAGTGCATCGAGGACGACAACCCCGACGCGCTGCTCGGCGTGCTCGCGGAGCGGCAGTCGGTGATCGACGAGCTGCGCGAGGCCGCCGAGGAAGCCGCGCCGTTGCGCGAGAAGTGGTCGAACACGCGGTTCGATGAGGAGGCGGCGAAGATCGAGGGCGTCCGAGCCTGCATCACCGAGCTGACCGAGCTGATGCGGCGGATCGCCGAGCGCGACGCGGAGGACCGCCAGCGGCTCGACCGCGCTCGCAACGCGCTGGCCGGTCGCCTCGCCGGGGTCGCCAGGAGCCGCGGCGCGATCGCCGCCTACGGACAAAGCGGGCGCCCGCGCGGGCCCCGCTTCCAGGACCGGGAGGGCTGATGAGTCAGGCGCTCGCGAGCGAAGTACGGACGCAGATCCCCGAAGCGGGCGACGCCAGCGAGCTCGCGGACCTGCTCCGCGCGTTCAACGACGTCACGGCGAAGCTCCAGGGCACGCAGGAGACGCTGCGCTCGGAGGTGCGCCGGCTTCAGGGGGAACTCGAGCAGGCCAACGCTCAGCTCCGGCGCTCGCGCGAGCTCGCCGCGCTCGGCGAGATGGCCGCCGGCATCGCGCACGAGATCCGCAATCCTCTCGGCTCGATCAAGCTCTATTCCGAAGCGCTCGCCGAGGATCTCGCCGGGCAGGACGAGCCGCGGGCGATGGCGACCAAGATCGGCTCGGCGGTCCGGGGTCTCGACCGCATCGTGGGCGACGTGCTCGCGTTCTCAAGGGAGATGCGGCTGCGCCCGCGGGAGTGCGAGGCGGCGGACCTCCTGCGCCGGTCAGTTGAGGAGGCGAAGCGCGAGCTGCTCGACGCCGGTGCGGCGGTGGAGATCGACGCGACGGACGACGCGGTCGTCTGCGACGCGGATCTCATGCACCGGGCGCTGGTGAACCTCGTGCGCAACGCGGCTGAGGCCGCCGGCGAGAGCGAGGGAAAGGCCCTCGTCCGTCTCGTCGCCGAGCGCAAGTGGCGACGCGGGACCGACGGGCGCCGGGCCGCGTGCGTGTCCCTCGCGATCGAGGATTCCGGCCCCGGCATCGCGAAGGAAGCCGTGGGCCGGATGTTCAATCCCTTCTTCACGACGCGAGCGGCCGGCACGGGCCTGGGCCTCGCGATCGTGCACCGGATCGTCGACGCCCACGGCGGCGCGGTCGAGGTCAGCCAAAGCGGAACCGAGCGAAGAGAGCCCGATGCGCTCCCGGGAGCGCGGATCGCGGTGCTGCTGCCCGTCGACCCGGAGCGATCGATTGAGCCGAACGAAACAGGCGGTCGCGAGACCATCGCGCCGCTCAATGAGGCGGGGGGCGTCCGATGAGCAACGTGCTGGTGGTGGACGACAAGGAGATGCTCCGCGACAGCGTGGGCGTGACGCTCCAGCGGGCCGGCCACACGGTCTTTACCTCGCCCGGCGGAGAGGCGGCGCTCGAGCTGGTCGCCAGGCGCCGGCCGGACGCCGTGGTCAGCGACCTGAAGATGCCCGGGATGTCCGGCCTCGAACTGCTCGAGCGGATCAAGGAGATCGACGAGGACACGCCCGTGATCATCATGACCGCTTTCGGCACCGTCGAGACGGCGGTGCAGGCGATGATGAACGGGGCGTTCACGTATATCACCAAGCCCTTCGAGGGCGACGAGCTCGTCATCGCGGTCAAGCGGGCGATCGAGCACGCGCGTCTCAAGCGCGACAACGAGATTCTGCGCCGCAGCGTCCCGGACGCCCAGACGCCGCGCGCCCAAGCGGCCGATGTGAAGGGTCAGGTTCATCCGTCGTCCAACGGGCGCGCCGCGCCGCCCGCCGAGTCGCCGCGAGGGCTCGACCGCCTCGTCGGCGCCTGCGACGCGATGGCGACGATCAAGCAGCAGGTCCAGGCGGTCGCGAACTCCCAGGGCACGGTGCTCATCCACGGCGAGAGCGGGGTGGGAAAGGAGGTCGTGGCGAGGGCGGTTCACGAGCTGAGCCCGCGAGCCGGCGAAACCTTCATGGCGCTCAACTGCGCGGCCCTCTCCTCGTCGCTTCTGGAGTCCGAGCTCTTCGGCCACGAGAAGGGGGCGTTCACGGGCGCCGAGAAGCTGCGGAAGGGGCGCTTCGAGCTCGCCCACGGCGGGACGCTGCTGCTCGATGAGATCTCCGAGATCAGCCCCGAGATCCAGGCGAAGCTGCTGCGCGTGCTCCAGGAGCGCGTCTTTGAGCGCGTGGGCTCGAGCGTCTCCATCGGCGTCGACGTCCGGGTCATCGCGACGACCAACCGCGACCTGACGCGCTCAGTCGAGTCCGGCGACTTCCGGCAGGACCTCTACTTTCGCCTGAACGTGCTCCCTGTGGCGGTGCCGCCGCTTCGCGAGCGGGCCGATGACATCCCGGCGCTCGCCGCGCACTTCGTCCGCGCCATCTGCGCCCGCGAGGGTCTGCCCGAGAAGCAGATCGCCGACTCCGCCATCAATCTGCTCCGCGCGTACCCGTGGCCCGGCAACGTGCGCGAGCTGCAGAACATCTGCGAGCGCGCGGTCGTGCTGTGCAGGGGGAGCGTGATCGGGGCCGACCTCGTCCACCCGTGGCTTCACGGCCCGGCGCCCGGTCGGGCCACGCCCAAGCCCGAGATCCACACCCGCCCCGCCGTCCCGCCCGCCTCCGTGCTCGGGCAGGGCGTTCGCCCGCTCGAAGACATCGAGCGACAGGCCATCATCGAGACGCTCGAGCGATTCAACGGGCACCGCCAGAAGACGGCCGAGGCGCTCGGCATCGGCGTCCGCACGCTCGGCCTCAAGCTCAAGAAATGGAAGGACGCCCAGCTCGTGAGCGAGGCCCTCTAGAAGGGGAGTCGTCTGGCCCGCGGATTGCGGGATCGGGACAACAATGTTCATCCGCGACCTGACCAACGCCGACGAGCTGCCCGCCCTGGAGCAGTCCCTGCGCTTCGCCGCCCAGCGGCAGAAGGTCATCGCCCACAACATCGCCAACATCGACACGCCCGATTTTCGCCCGGTCGACGTCTCGATCAGCGGCTTCCGCGAGTCGCTCTCGCGAGCCGTCGACGAGCGCCGCGAGAAGTGGGGCGGCGGTTCGCGCGGCGAACTGGAGTGGCGCCAGACGAGCGAGCTGCGCAAGGCCCGCGGCGGCCTCCTCGAGATCCGACCCAGCGCCAGATCGAGCGCCGGCGCGGGCGGCGCCGGTGACAACGTCCTCTTTCAGGACCGGAACAACCGAAGCCTCGAGCGGCTCATGCAGCAGCTCCAGGAGAACACCGCGCAGTTCTCGCTCACGACCGAGCTGATGCGGGCGAAGATGGACCTGCTTCGGACGGCGATCGATCAGACCCGGTAAAGGAGATCCGAACCGTGTACGGAGCACTCGACACATCGGTGAGCGGACTTGTGGCGCAGCGGACGCGCCTCAACGTCATCACCTCGAACATCGCCAACTCCGGCGCCGTGCTCGACGCCAACGGCGAACCGAACCCCTACCGCCGGCGCATCGCGCTCTTCGCGCCGGGCGGGGAGATTCCGGGCGGGCGTCCGGGAGAGACCGACGGGCGCGCGGGCGTTCGCGTCGCGGATATCCGGCTGGACCCGGCGCCCTTCCGCGCCGAATGGGATCCCACGCACCCGGCGGCGGCGCAGGAGGACGACCCCGAGCGCGGCGTGAAGAAGGGATACGTCTACTACCCCAACGTCGATCGCGAGGTCGAGATGGTCAACGCGCTCGAAGCGCTTCGGTCCTACGAGGCGAACATTGCGGCCGCCGACGCGAGCAAGTCGATGATGTCCACCGCGCTGCGGCTTATCGCGTAGCCTGAGGGAGCGGAGAGACGACCATGAGCGATCCACTCGGACTCATCAGCGGAAGCGGCGGCGTGCGGCCCAACGGGCTTCACGGTCCCGCGGCCAAACCCAGAGGACCGGAGACGACACCGGAGGGCTCATCCTTCAAGGAGCTCCTTATGGAGAACCTCGAAGAGGTCAACAAGCTGCAGACCGACGCGAGCCAGGCGGTCGAGGATCTGCAGACCGGGCAGCGCGACGACGTGGAGACCGTGCTCGCCGCGACGGCCAAGGCGGACCTCGCCTTCCGCATGCTGCTCCAGGTCCGCAACAAGGTGATGGACTCCTACAACGAGCTCAAGGACGTCCGCGTCTGAGTTTCTTTCGCTCCTCCTCGCTGAACATTCAAGCGCCGCAAACGCATCGGACGATGGCAGACGCGTGAGGCGTAAGGTGCGCTTCGGGCGGCGCAAGGATTGCGCCAAAGCCGGCACGGAGGCCGAGGGCGATGGACCAGCTCCAGCGCATGCTGCAGACGATTCGCGAACAGCTCACAAAGCTGAGCGCGACCCATCGCCTGCTCATTGCCTCTCTCACCGTCCTCCTTCTGATGACGCTCTTCCTCGTCAGCCAGTACGCCGGCGCCAAGGAGTACGTCCCACTGCTGCCCGTCAGCGCCACCCCCGAACAGGTCCAGCAGGCGAGCCAGTACCTGAGCGAGGCGAATATCGAGCACCGCGTGCGTGAGGGGATGCCGGAGGTCCCGCCGCAGCGACGCCGGGCGATCATCGCGCAGATGGGTCAGGCCGGTGCGCTCCCGGGCGACACCTCGATGCTCTTTCAGGATCTGATCGAAGCGCAGTCCTGGACGATGTCCAACGCCCAGCAGGCGCAGCTCTACAACATCGCGCTGCAGAACGAACTCGCGGGCGTCATCTCCCAGATGCGCGGGATCACCGGAGCGACCGTCATCATCGACGCGCCGGAGCGACGCGGCCTCGGCGCCGCCGTCCGCGCGCCGACCGCATCGGTCACCGTCTCGCACGCCGGGCAGAACCTCGCCCAGGACACGGTCGACGCGGTCGCCTCGATCGTCGCTGGCGCCAAGGCGGGGCTCTCCATCGAGAATGTCGTCGTTGTCGACGGCGTCTCCAACCGCCAGCGCCGCGCCCGAAGCGAGGACTCGCTCGCCTCCGGCACCCATCTCGAGCTGAAGATGAAGTACGAGAAGCTCTACCGCGAGCAGCTCTCTGACTTCTTCAGCTATATCGACGGCGTGATGATCGCGGTCACCGCGCAGGTCGACGCCACCCGCCAGGTCCAGAGCGTCACCTCCATCCTCCCGCCCGGGAACGGCACGGTGACAGCGCCCCGGTCTGAAACGCAGCGCACCTTTGAGACGACCAGCGCCTCCCGCGGCGCCGAGCCGGGCGTCCGATCAAACACCGGGCTCGATCTCGCCGCGGGCGGGTCGGGCGGCTCGGGCACGACCGAGAGCGAGGTCACCGCCGAGCTCGAAACCCGTTTCGGCACGCGCACGCAGACGATCCACGATCCGAAGGGCCGACCGACGAAGCTCAGCGCCGCGATCAACATCCCCCGTTCCTACGTGCTCCGCGAGTGGCGCTTCGCCAATGGCGAAGACGCCGAGGCGCCCGACTCCGCCGCGCTCCAGGCGTTCTTTGATGAATCCCGAACCGATATCGAGCGGAAGGCCCTCACGCTTCTCGAGGCTCAGGACCAGGACGGCGCGTCGATCCCCGGCGCCGTCGCGGTCTCGATGATCCCCGATCCCCAGCCCCGCCGGGCCGCTCAAGCCGGCGGTGGTCTCGGCATGGGGCTCGGCGCGGGCGGGCAGGGCATCCTCGCGAGCGGATGGATCAAGACCGCCGCGCTCGGCGGCCTCGCGATCGCGTCGCTCGGGCTCATGGCGCTCGCGCTCAAGAAGGCCGGGAAGCGGCCCGACCTGCCCACCGCGGAGGAACTCGTCGGCATCCCGCCCGCGCTTGAGAACTCCGGCGACGTGATGGGCGAGGCGGGCGAGGCCGAGAGCGCGCTCTCGGGCATCGAGCTCTCCGACGAGGACATGCAAAAGCGGCAGATGCTCGACCAGGTCGCGGCGTTCGTGAAGGACTCGCCCGACGACGCCGCGGGACTCTTCCAGCGGTGGATGAGCACGGAGACGAGCGCGTAAATGGGACGCAAGCCGGGCGACAAGCTGCCCTCGAACATCGCGGAGATCGACGGCATCACCAAGGCCGCGATCCTTCTGCTGAGCCTCGAGGCCGAGATGGCCGGCGAGATGCTCCGCAAGCTCCCGCCGGATCTGCTCGAGGACGTCACCCGCGAGCTCGCCGGCCTGGGCGCCGTCCCGGTCGAGCTCCGGAAGTCGGTCATCGAGGAGTTCTATCACCTCTCGGTCGGCCAGCGGGGCCTCCGCGAGGGCGGGCTCGACTACGCCCGCGCGCTGCTCATGGAATCGATGGATCCCAAGGACGCCGAGCGCGTGCTCGGGAAGATCCAGACGCACGTCCAGAAGACGCCGTTCTCCTTCCTGCAGAAGGCCGAGAGCGACAACCTGCTGACGTTCATTCAGGATGAGCACCCGCAGACGATCGCGCTCATCCTGTGCCACGTCGCCCACTACAAGGGCGCGGAGATCCTGAGCGGGCTCCCGACGCAGAAGCAGGTCGAGGTCATCAAGCGCATCGCCAACATGGAGCAGACGAACCCCGAGGTGGTCCGCGACGTCGAGAAAGGGCTCGAGTCGCGCCTGTCCAACCTCCTCATGCAGACCAGCGAGAAGCCCGGGGGCGTCGAGACGGTCGCCGAGATGCTCAACCTCGCCGACCGCGCCGCCGAGAAGACGATCATGGAGGCGCTCGAGCAGGACGACCCCGACCTGGTCGAGGAGATCCGCCGCCTGATGTTCGTCTTCGAGGACATCCTGCTCGTCAACGACAAGGGGATCCAGGCCGTGCTCAAGGAGGTCGACAACGACGAGCTCTCGCTGTCCCTCAAGACCGCCTCGGAGGATCTGCAGGAGAAGATCTTCTCGAACATGTCCGAGCGAGCGGTCGCGCTGATCAAGGAGGACATGGAATACATGGGCCCGGTGCGCGTCAGCGACGTCGAGGCGGCCCAGCAGCGCATCGTCGACATCGTGCGTCGCCTCGAGGACGCCGGCGAGATCATCATCGCCGGCCGCGGCGGCGAGAGCGACCTGATCGTGTAAGGAGCGCCGGAGCGTGGCGGTGATCAAACAGGCCGATTCCGGATCGATCGCGCGCAACGCGGTCGTGCTCGATCTCGGCGACCTCCAGCGCGAGGCCGATCGCCTCCGCGAGAAGGCCGAGGCCGAGGCGCGCGCGACCCGCGAGCGGGCGACCCGCGAGGCCGACCGCATCATCGAGGAAGCCATGGAGCGCGGCTTCGAGGAGGGACGCAGGGCCGGCGCCGAGCAGGGGCGATCGGCCGGTTTCGAGGCGGGCCGCAACGAGGCCTTCGAGCAGCAGTGCTCAGCCCTCTCATCGCTCATCGAGCAGTGGACGCGAGCGCTCAACGATTTCAACGATGCGCGCGATCGCCTCCTCCGGGACGCGCGGCAGGACGTGCTCGAGCTGGCGCTCCGGCTTGGCGAGCGCATCGTGCGCCGCGAGATCGAGGGCGATCGGGACGCCGCGGCGCGCCAGCTCGAGGCGGCGCTCGAGCTCGCCCTGGCGCCAACGGCGCTGCATGTGGAAGTCAGCCCGAAAGATCAGGAGCGCATCGCCGAGATTCTCCCGGGCCTGGTCGCCTCGCTCGCGAAGTCGCCGCACGCCGAGGTCGTCGAGAGCGATCGCGTGGCGCCCGGCGGCGTCCGCGTGCGCACCGACTCGGGATCGATCGACGCGACGATCGAAGAGCAGCTCCGGCGGATCACCGCCGCGCTGCGACCCGCCGGGGAATCCCCGCGCTGGCCGGAGGCGCCGCCCGAGAAGGACGAGGACGCGTGACCGCGCTGGCCCGCGAGATCGAGCAGGTCGATCGAGCCCTGACGCTCGGCGTGAGCGGCCGCGTCGCGGCGCTGCGCGGGCTGAGCGTGCTCGTCGACGACCTCCCGCTCCCCGCCGGATCGGTCGTTGAGATGGGGACCGGGGCGGCGAAGCAGCAGGGGGAGGTCGTCGGCTTCGATGCCGCGCGCTCCGTCGTGATGCCCTTTGCCGCGACGACGGGCCTTCGCGCCGGCGATCCGGTGACGGGACTCAGCACCGAGCCGACCGTCCGCATCGGCGACCGCTCCCTCGGACGCGTTGTCGACGCCTTCGGCCGCCCGCTCGATGAGAAGGGGCCGATCCACGAGACGGTTCACCAGCCTCTCGATCCGCCGCCGCTGGGGCCGATGGCGCGCCGGCGCATCCGGCGCCCGATCTCCACTGGCGTGCGCGCGATCGACGCGATGCTCACCACCGGGCAGGGGCAGCGCCTCGGCGTGTTCGCCGGCCCGGGCGTCGGCAAGTCCACGCTTCTTGGCTCAATCGCCCGCGGGACGAGCGCCGACGTGAACGTCATCGCGCTCATCGGCGAGCGCGGCCGCGAGGTGCGCGACTTCATCGAGGAGGCGCTGGGCGAGGACGGGCTGGCCCGATCGGTGCTGGTGGTCGCGACGAGCGACGAGTCACCGCTGCTGCGCCTCCGATCGTTCGCCGCCGCGTGCTCCGCGGCCGAGTTCTTCCGCGACCGCGGAGCCGACGTGATGCTCATGGTCGATTCGGTGACCCGCTTCGCGCAGGCTCAGCGCCAGGTCGGGCTCGCCGCCGGGGAGCCGCCGGCGACAAAGGGCTACACACCGAGCGTCTTCGCGATGCTGCCGCGCCTCCTCGAGCGCGCGGGGGCCGTCGACGGCGGCGGCTCCATCACCGGTTTCTACACCGTGCTCGTCGAGGGCGACGACATGACCGAGCCCATCGCCGACGCGGTCCGCGGCGTGCTCGACGGGCACATCGTCCTCTCGCGCGACCTCGCCCGCCGAGGGCACTACCCGGCCATCGACGTGCTCGATTCCATCTCCCGTCTCGCCGACGAGCTCTCAGACGACAAACACATCGCCGCCCGGCGGACCATCCTGAAGCTCATGGCCGCCTACGCGGAGATCGAGGACCTCATCCAGATCGGCGCCTACGCCGCTGGCTCGAGCCCGCAGGCCGATGCGGCCATCGAGCTCCGCCCGGCCCTTGAGGAGTTCCTCACCCAGGGCAGTCGCGAGCCGGAAACCTTCGAGAAGGCCAAGGGGCGGCTGCTCGAGCTCGCGCTCCGGGCGGGCGAGCTGATCGAGGCGGCCGGCGGCGCCGAGCGCCATGACGGGAGCCGGCGCTGATGGCGACGTTTCGCTTCAGGCTCGAGGCGCTCCTCGAGATGCGCCGGCGCGAGGAGCGCGACCGCCAGCTCGACGTCGCGGAGCTCGAGCGCGAGCGGCTTCGCCTCGAGAACGCCATCCGCTCGCGCCACGCCGCGGCGCGGTCGGGCCGGGACGATCTCCGCCGGGCGCTTGAGCCCGGCCGATCCACGACGATGGCGAGCGTCCGCCTTCAGGCCAGCGCGGCGCTCTCGCTCGAGACGCAGACCCAGCGGCTGGCGATCGAGCTCGCCGGGGTTCTGAAGCGGCTCGACGAGGCGCGCGAGCGTCTCCTCGAGGCGGCCAAGGACCGAAAAGCCGTCGAGCACCTCAAGGCCAAGCGCTTCGAGGCCTGGAAACGCGAGCAGAATCGAAGAGAGGCCGCCGAGCAGGACGATCTCGTCACCAGCCGGGCAGCGCGCCGCACGCTGGCTGAAGGGATGAGCCACGAATGATCCGAGGCCTCTGGACCATCCTCTCGGTGCTCGCGATCGCGAACCTCCTCGCGCTCCTCGCGTTCGTCGGCTGGCTTGTCTCCTCGGAGCGTCTCGACCTCGATCGCTTCAATGAGCTGCGCGAGACCCTTTCAGAAACCATCCCCGCCCGCGAGGCCCGTCTCGAAGAAGAGGCTCGCGACGCAAGGCTTGAGGCCGCCGAGGCCGAGGAGGAGCGCCGGGCGCTCATTCCCCCGCTGACGGCCGCCGACAAGCTGCGCAACAACGCGATCGCCGAGGAAGTGGATCGCCAGCGACTTGAACGCCTGAGCCGCGAGGTGCGCGATCTCCGCCGGACGATCGACCGCGAACGCTCCCAGCTCGATGAGCGCGTCGAGCTCTTTGAAGCCGAGAAGGCGGACTTCGAGCGCATGCGAAGCCGGATCCGCGAGATCGAGGGCGAGGACCAGTTCCGCAAGGCTGTCACAAACCTGCAGGCCCAGAGGCCGGAGAAGGCCCGCGACATCCTCCAGGCGCTCATCGACGGGGGCGAGGTGGATCAGGCGGTGGCGTATCTCAACGCGATGGGCGACCGTCAGGCCGCGAAGATCATCGGGGCCTTCGAGGACGCCGCCCTGGCCGCCGATTTGCTGGAGCGTCTGCGGACGCGCGGCACGGAGACCCGCGCGCCGTAGGAGCGCGCATGCCCGAGATCCTTCCGCCAACCAGCCTCCCGAAGGCGCCGCGAGCGTCCGGAGCGATCAAGCCGGGCTCGCAGGAGACCGGACCGCCGAACGCGTTCGGCGCCACGCTCGCATCGGCCCGCGACGCATCCAGCCCGAAGGACACCCCGGACGCCCCCGACGCGCAGGAAACGCCGCTCGCTTCAGCAGAACCGGCGCAGGCCACAGATGAAGACGCCGAGGCCGAGTCGGGATCGGTCGAGGCGGGCGATGAAACAGCGCCCGAGACCGATGAGACGATCGGGGCCGAGAGCGAGCCTTCCGCCGAACCATCGGATGACGCCGTCGCTTCCGAGGATGACGATGGGGCCGCATCGCCAGAGGTCATCGCGACCGCGGCTCCCGAAGAGCCGGAGCCGCAGACGACCCCTGGCCCACCGCCAGTTCCCAAGGATGAAGCACGCGACACGAGCCAGAATCCGACTGAAACGGCTGGCGCACGAAAGACGGTCCGGTCCGCCGAGCGGGTCGTCCCCGGTTCGTCAACCGAGGTGAAACCCGAGGATCCGGTGCGCAAGAGCGTCGCGACGGACGAGCCCCGCGAGACGAAACCGAACGCGAAGCAGCCCGCGGCGCCTCAGCAGGTGGAGGCCCCGGCGGATCAGACGAAGAAGCCGGCCGCGCCGGGGGCGCCGCCCCAACCCGAGGCGGGCAGCGAGGTGGAAGAAGAGCGACCCGATCGTCCTCAGGAGCGCGGCGCCGCCGTCGCCGTCAAACACGGCCCCGCGGAAGCCGCGCCCGAGCGTCCGTCGCCGAAGGTCGCCGCGCCCGCCGATCAGGTCGTCAGATCGACGGGCGACGTGGCCCCGGGCGACGCCGCGACCCAGCAGAACGTCGCGGCGGTTTCAACCCCGGCGCCCGTCGGGAAGCCGACGACATCGGGCGATGAGTCGAAGCCGTCCGTCAAGAAGTCGACGCGCGCGAGCTCGGTCGAGCCCAGAAGCGCAGGCGACTCCGCGTCGCCATCGAAGCCCTCGCCCGTTGCCGAGCCGCCGGCCCCGAAGCCGGCGATGACGCTCAAGCCGGCGCCGGCGCCGGCGCCGGTGCAACCGGGCGCCAATCAGTCCCAGGGTGCGTCGCAGGCGCCGCCGGAGTCTGTCCAGCAGGCCAACGAGCGAACGATGCTCCACTCGGTGCAGCGCGGGCTGAGCGTCGCGATGGCTCAGCGCGGCGGGGTCGTCAACGTTCGACTGGCGCCCGGGCGCCTCGGTTCCCTGCGAATCGCGATGACTCTCTCGGCCGGAACGGTCGCCGCGGCGTTCACGGCGAGCACCGCGGACGCCGCGAAGATGCTGCAGACGAACCTCGACGCGCTCCGCGACTCCCTTGAGGGTCGCGGACTGAAGGTTGATCGTCTGAGCGTCTCGGGCCCCGCGCCGGCGAGCGACGCGCCCGAGGCGCGGCCCGACTCGAACAACGCCCGGCGCGACGGAGCCGACGAGCGCGGCGATGGCCGCAGCCGCGGCCGGGGCGAGCACCACCAGCGAGGGTCCGGCGAGCAGCATCACCAGCGTCGGCAGGAATCACGGTTCAGCCAGCAGTGGCGGCTCGCGCTCGACGCGACCGCGTAAGGGAGAGTGACGGATGTCTGCGATCGGTGGACTCGGGGGCGCCCAGGCGCCCCAGGCGACCAACAACGCCTTTGACGCTTTTACGAGCGAGGATTTTCTCCGGCTCATGTTCAGCGAGCTGACCAATCAGGACCCGCTCTCGCCCAATGAAACCAAGGACCTGATCGATCAGATCGGACAGATCCGCTCGATCGAGGCGGACGTGAATCTCTCGGAGCAGCTCGAGCGGATCGTCTCCCGCTCCGAGATCGCGTCGGCTGGGAATCTCGTGGGGAGCTACGTGGTCGGGCAGTCCGAAGCGGGGCTGACGACCGAGGGCCTCGTGCTCTCGGTGAGCGTGACGACCGACGGCCCCGTCCTCAACCTGCACAACAACGCCCGTGTGCCGCTCAATCTCGTTGAGGAGTTCGTGGATCCTGACGCCTTCGCCAACGGCCCGGGCGAGCCGCGGGGCTAGGGCGTGCGGGCTCTCCGGTCCGATGATCTGCTGCGCCGTCTCGGCTCCGGCGTCCGGCCGGCCGATGGCGCCGCGGCCGCGCGCGCGGGCGCGAATCATCCGGATTTCCGAATGCTCCTGGGCGCGGCGCGCCGCGGGGAGTTTTCCTCGGGTCGCTCGGTTCGTGGGGCGGATCGGCTGGGAATCGAGCTCACGGAAGACGAGCAGGCGGAGCTCGACCGCGCCGCCGACGCCGCCGAGGCCGCCGGCGCGGGTGCGATGCTCGCCGTGATCGCCGGCGCGGCGCTGCGCGTCGATGTGGCGTCACGAGAGGCGATTGACGCGCGGCCTTTGCGCTCGGATCCGTCGGAATCGCCGGAACTGACGACAGGCATCGACGCGGCGGTCGTCCTGAGCTCGGCGCAGCGGGCGGCGGGCGAAGATGACGAGGACGCCGAGCCGGTGGCGCCACGGTTGCGAGGCGACGCCGGGACGATCGGGCCGCCGGCCCGCATCTCCAACGCGTCGCTGCGGCGACGCTTGGCGCAGCATGACAGCAGAGGAGATTGATCCATGGGTTCCACGTCCGCCTTGCTCACCGGTCTCTCCGGGCTCAACGCCAACACCCGGCGTCTCGAGGTGATCGGCAACAACATCTCCAACTCCTCGACGACCGCGTTCAAGTCGTCGCGCATCAATTTCTCCACCACGCTTCTGCGGAACTTCGGCCTTGGCTCCGGACCGTCGGGCGTCAACGGCGGCACCAACCCGTTCCAGGTCGGCCTCGGCGTTCGCGTCGCCGGCACGCAGCGCGATCTCAACGTCGGGCCCATCAATCCCACCGGCCGCAGCACCGACATGGCGCTCGACGGCGAGGGCTACTTCATCGTCGACCGCGGCGGGCGCCAGCTCTACACCCGCGCCGGCGAGTTCCAGCTCAACTCCGAACGCCAGCTCACCACGCTCGCCGGCGATCGTGTGCAGGGCTACGCCGTCGATCAGAACTTCAACATCGTCCAGGGGCAGCTCACCGACCTGACGATCCCGCTCGGCGCCCTCTCGATCACCCGGGCGACGAGCAACGTCTTCTTCCAGGGCAACCTCCTCGCGGATGTCGACAACATCGCCACACAGGGCGACGAGTTCGTCTTTAACGACACGTTCCTCGATCAGGCCACCGGGACGCCCATCGCCGGCGCCGCCGCGCTGATCGACAACCTGCAGGATCCATCCGCCGCCCCCGGCACGGCGCTCTTTCCCTCGGGCGGCAGCGTGCCCTACGAGTTCACGCTCTCGGGCGTCATGAAGGGCAGCCGGACGCTCCCGGACGCGACGCTCACGATCGATGCGACGACCACCATGAACGACTTCGTCACGTTCGTGAACAACGCGCTCGGCATCGACGAGACCGAAACGAACCCCATGGCCCCCCCGGCGACGATGGGCGCAAGCTACGACGCGGCGACCGGGCAGCTCTCGATCTTCGGGAACCTCGGCGAGGACAACCAGCTCAACTTCGACAACTCGACCTTCGGCATCCTCGATTCGACCGGCGCCACCGTGAGCACCGACTACTCCGCGCTCACGCAGAACGCCGCCGCCGACGGGGAGAGCGCCTCCACCCGCTTCACGGTCTACGACTCGCTCGGGAACCCGCTCGACGTCGTTCTCACCATGACGCTCACCAGCGCGACGACCAACGGGCCGACGAACTGGCGCTACATCGTCGAGACGCCCGAGAACGCCGACGCCACGAGCGCCATCCTCCCGCCCGACCTCGTCGTCGGCGCCGGGACCATCGACTTCGACTCCAACGGGCAGATCGTGACCACCGCGCCGGTCAACGTGAACATCCAGCGCGACAACCTCGGCTCCGAGGATCCGCTCAACTTCAATCTCAACTTCGCGTCCGACCGCGGCAACCTCACCGCCCTCATGGACGCCCAGGACGACGCCGACTCGCTCCTTGCCTCCAACGAACAGGACGGCATCCCCTTCGGCGTGCTCGACAACTTCAACGTCGGGAAGAACGGGATCATCACCGGCGCCTTCACCAACGGACTCACCCGAACGATCGGGCAGGTCGCCGTCGCCAACTTCACGAACCCCGGCGGCCTCGTCGAGACGGGCGACTCGCTCTTTTCCGTCGGCTCCAACTCCGGAACGCCGATCATCACCACCGCCGGCCAGTTCGGCACCGGCTCGATCATCGAGCGAGCCCTCGAGGGATCCAATGTGGACCTCGCCAACGAGTTCACCAACATGATCCTCACGACGACCGGCTACTCGGCCTCCTCAAGAGTCATCACCACAAGCGACCAGCTCCTCCAGCAGCTCACGAACCTCATCCGATGACTGACACGCCCCCGGAGCCCGGCCCGTGATCTCCCTCACCAAGCTCTCCGGCCAGCGCTTTGTGCTCAACGCGGAGAAGATCCGCTCGGTCGAGGAGACGCCCGACACGATGATCACCCTGATCACCGGCGATCGCGTCATCGTGAAGGAGTCGCTCCGCGAGGTCGTCGACCGCTCGGTCGAGTACGGGCGCCGCCTTCGAACCGTGCTCCCCCCGAGCTAGCCGCCGGAGCGGGTTTTCCTGACCGCGACAGGCCGCGCCCCCCGCGTCGGCGTCTCGATCGGCGCCGCCGCTTCAGTCCCCCGCCCCGATCTCCGATGAGAACGCCGAGAAGCATTCTTTCTCGGCTCTTTGGGAGGGCGCGGCGTGGACATCGCAACCATTATCGGGCTCGTCCTCGGCGCTCTCGTGGTCGTCGGCGCCGTGATCCTTGGCGGTTCGCCCGGGATGTTTATCGAGCCCGTCTCGGTGGTCGTCGTGATCGTCGGAACCGTCGCGGCGGTCTTCACGTCGTTCCCGCTCAAGCGCATCCTCGGCGTCGTCCCGGTCGTCCTCAAGGCGCTCGAGGAGAAGACGCCCGACCTGCAGGAGCTCATCGCTCAGCTCGTGGGTTTCGCCGAGATCGCCCGTCGCGACGGGATCCTCTCCCTCGAGAATCACATGGAGGACATGAACGACCCGTTCATCGTCCAGGGTATCCAGATGGCCGTCGACGGGACCGACCCCGAGCTGATCGAGCAGATCATGGAGGCGGACCTCGAGAACCTGATGGATCGCCACGCCGCGAGCAAGAAGATCCTGGACGCCGCCGGTCGGTTCGCGCCGGCGTTCGGGATGATCGGCACGCTCATCGGCCTGGTCTCCATGCTGGGAAACATGGAGGATCCCTCCGGCATCGGCGCCGGCATGGCCGTCGCGCTCCTGACCACGCTCTACGGCGCGATCATGGCCAATGTCTTTTTTCTCCCGCTCGCTGACAAGCTCGGACTTAAGAGCGAGGAGGAGGTCCTCGTCAAGAGCGTCATCATCCGGGGCGTCATGAGCATCCAGGCGGGCGACAATCCGCGCGTCGTCGAGCAGAAGCTTCGCACCTTCATCGCCCCGCGCTACCGCAGCTCGGGCGATGACGACATGGCGGCCGCCGCCTGATCCGCCCACGGAGCGCCCATGCCGAGCACCAGGAAATGCAAGCGATGCAAGGATCAGGGCGGGGGCATCCCCGAATGGGTCGTCACCTTTGGCGACATGATGTCGCTCCTCCTGACCTTCTTCATCCTCATCGTCTCATTCTCCGAGCTCAAGCGTCCGCACGAGTACCAGCGGGTCATCACCGCGGTGAAGGAGGCCTTCGGCTATTCGGGCGGCGTGGGCGTGCTGCCGACCGACGACCCGCCCCTGCGATCGATGATCAAGACGCTCGAGGAAGTCGCCCAGCAGCAGTCGAGCAAGAACAGGCTGAGCGAGTCCCCCGTTGAGGCGGTCGAGGGCAAGCACACCAAGGTGAAGAAGGTCCACGAGGGCCTGAAGTTCACGATCGGGGGCGCCCTGAGCTTCGAGCCGGAATCGGCCGTCTTGCTCGAGAGCGCCAAGCCCGAGCTGCGCAAGGTCGCGAGACTCCTGCGCGGTCGAAACAACAAGATCGCCATCCGAGGTCACGCCGCGTCGAAGGTGCTCTCCCCGAGCTCGAGGCACACGGATCTGACGGACCTCGCCTACGCGCGGGCGAAGGCGGTGTACACGTTTCTCGTTGAGGAGGGCGGGCTCGATCCGATCGGGCTCATCGTCGAGAGCCGTGGGGACACCGAGCCCCTGACGCCCCGAGTGACCAGCCCGGAGGATCAGGCCACGAACAGGCGGGTCGAGATCATCATGACCGAGGCGATGGTCGATGATTTCCACCCGGACCCGAACTACGCGAGCGAGGATCTGGCCCGCGGCGGATAAGCCGCCTCTCAGGAGCAGGAGCGATCCATGGCCGAGAAGGAAGCCGAGCAACAGTCCAAGCCCGCCGAGAGCGGGAAGAAGAAGCTCTCGATCAAGATGATCGGGATGATTCTCGGACTGATGATCGCGGAGGCGGCGGCGGTCTTCGTGGTGCTCAACATGATCTCCGGGCCGCCGGAGGTCCGCGCCGAGGGCATCGCCGAGAGCCCGGGCGACGAGCTCGAGCAGATCCGCGAGGTGCTCATCGTCGATGACCGGTTCCCCAACCATCAGACCGGTCGCGTGTGGCTCTGGGAGACCGAGGTGCAGATGCAGGTGCGACAGAAGAACCTCGATTACGTGCAGCGGGTGCTCGAAGAGCGCAGCGCCGAGGTGAAGACGGGCGTCGCCCGCATCGTCCGCACGAGCCACCACAAGCACCTCACGGAGCCGAACCTCGACACGCTCAACCGCCAGATCGAGCAATACCTGCGCGATGTCTTCGGCTTCGACGCCGCGGGCGAGCCCCGTGTCGAGCGCGTGCTGATTCCCAAGTGCGTGGGCTTCCCGGCCGATTTCTGAGCCGGTCGGCAGAACGCGACACGTCAGCCGCGCAAGAAGCGACCGGATCTCCGGCAAAAACTATCGGTCCTTGAGGCCCGCGGTCGATGCATCCGACTGACCACGATCAGCGGAGCTGTGATGTCGGACCAGGACCCCAAGGACCAGAACCAGCCGAAGAACGAGCCGACCCCGGAATCGGCGGACGACGCGACGCCGGAGGACGCCGGCGAGGCGCCGGTCTCGCCGCCCGAGACGGACGCCGAGAAGGGGCCCGAGGCCGAGGAGCCGGCGGGCGAGCGGACGGCGGCGGAGGATCTCGCCGCCGAGGCGCTGCGCGCAGCCCAGGAGGCGGTCTCCGGGATCAACTCAGGCGAAGCCGACAGCTCGGGCGACGGCGAGCCGTCGGACACCGACGCGGCATCGGCAGACGCCGACGCCGCGATGGCGGCGATGCTTGAGCAGCAGAATCAGCCCGACGGCGGCGCCGACGCTCAGCCCGTTTCCATGCCCGCGTTTCAGGCCGCGGCGCTCGCCGGGGCGCCGGAGGGCATCGATCTCCTCTCGGACGTCAATCTTGACGTGAAGATCGAGCTCGGGCGAACGCGGATGTACGTCGAAGACGTGCTCAAGCTCTCCGAGGGCGCGGTGGTCGAGCTCGACAAGCTCGCGGGCGACCCGGTGGACATCTACGTGAACCAGCGCCTCGTAGCGCGGGGCGAGGTGCTGATCCTCAACGACAACTTCTGCGTGCGGATCAACGAGATCGTTCCGGCGAGGCCCGAGGCCGCGGCCGGATAGGCGCACGGGACGGACGAGCGACGACGCGGCGCCAAGGAGTGGCGCTCGAGACCGCCAGGACGGCGATATGACGAGACTCACGCTCATCTTGATGCTGTCGCTCGCCGCCAGCGCCGTCGCCCAGCCCATGGCCAACCCGATCGGGCCGCTCGAGGCGGTGATCGACGCGCCGAGCGCGCCGGGAGCTGCACTGGAAGCGGGGGGCGAGCCGGTCGAGCCGCCATCGGCCGACACGGATCCCGCGCCGGTCGCTCAGCCGCAGGAGAAGGCGGCGACCGAATCGCTCCCGCTCGGCGCATCGGCGACACCGCCCGAGCCGGACATCGTTCGGGCGCCCGCGGAAGAAGAGAAGACGTCGCTTGCCGATCACCCGGCCGTCCGAACGGTCGGCGCGCTCACGCTCGTGCTCTCGATCATCTTCGGTCTTCGCTCGCTGCTTCAGGGCGCCGCGCGGCGTGGCGGCGGGCTGGCGTCGGGCCTCGGTCCCGGCGGGCGGGCGCCTTCGGGGGTTCTGAGCGTGCTCGGGCGGTATCCGGTCGGGAAAGGGCAGACGCTGGTGCTGCTGCAGCTTGACCGTCGCGTGCTGCTGCTCTCGCAGGGCTCGACGGGTTTTCAGACGCTCGCCGAGCTGACGGACGCCGATGAGGTCGCGAGCGTGGTGCGCAAGACGGCCGACGACGAGGGCGTGTCGCTCTCGAAGCGGTTCAGCTCGATGCTCAGGGCGCTGGAGCGTGATCCGAAGATCGCCGGCGACGGCGCGGCGGCGCCGCTCTCCCCGCGCCGCGCGATGGCCCTGAGCGACTACGAGTCGCAGGTGCTCGAGTCGCCCGTGAGCCAGATGCCGGAGATGGAGAGCTACGACGCGATCCGCCGGCGTCTCGACCGCCGCCTGAGCCGGCTCCGCGGAGGCGACGCATGATCCGTCTCGTTGCGCTCATCGCCGCGATCCTGTTCGCCTCGCCGCTCGCGGCGCAGGAGGCGATGGGCCCGCCGGTCGCGGGTGCGCCGGAAACGGTCGATGCGGCCGGCGGCGTCGAGCGGCTCAACCCGGCGTCGATGCTGGAGGACGCGGCCGAGGCGCTCCCGGGCTACGACGGGGGGCTCTCGGGCGCGCTGAACGTGATGGTGCTGCTGACGGTGCTCTCGCTGGCGCCGGCGATCGTCATCATGTGCACCAGCTTCGTGCGCATCATCATTGTGCTCGCGCTCCTGCGCCAGGCGATGGGCACGCAGAATCTCCCGCCGAGTCAGGTGATCTTCGCGCTGGCGCTCTTCATGACGTTCATGGTGATGACGCCGACGATCGAGCGCGTCTACGCCGAGGCGATCACGCCCTATCAGAACGGCGAGATCCAGAGCCAGATCGAGATGTGGGACCGGGCGAAGCAGCCGGTGCGGGACTTCATGTTCGATCAGATCGAGGCGACGGGGAACTGGTCGAGCCTCTACATGATCCTGAACTACAAGGGCGTGGACACGAGCGAGCCCGAGGCGATGACGCGTGCGGACGTCGACACGCTGACGCTCGCGAGCGCGTTCATGCTCAGCGAGCTCAAAACGGCCTTTGTGATGGGGTTTCGGATCTACCTGCCGTTTCTCGTGATCGACATCGTGATCGCGAGCCTGCTGATCTCGATGAGCATGATGATGC
>CAZXGT010000001.1:3345-85751 GCA_964639935.1 uncultured Phycisphaeraceae bacterium | reverse complement strand
CACCGAGATCTACACTCTTTCCCTACACGACGCTCTTCCGATCTGGTCGCGGCGCTCCCGCTCGAGCGTCGGGATTCGGCGGCGGAGCAGCTCAGGCGCGCCCGGGATCGCGTGCGGACGCGGCGAAAGGCGGCGCAGCGCCATCGTCGGACGCGCGGGTACGGGGGCGACTCGAGCGTCTTTGGGCGCGTGGTCGGCGCGGTCGTGGTGCTCGGGCTCATCATGCTCGCCGGGGGCCTGGCGGTGCAGGCGGTGACCGATGACGGCGAGCTCGCGGCGCGCGGCGGGGAGCGGGCCCCGGCGGGGACGAGCGGGCAGGCGGAGCTCTCGCATCAAGACGAGAGCTTCTCGATCGAGGCGAACGCCAACCGCGGCCTGGTCCGCATCACGGAAGCCGACGGGCGCACCTACGAGCTCTCGCTCGACGCGGAGCTCATCCGCGACGCGGCCGAGCGCTGGCCGCAAGCCGCCAGCGAGTGGCGTCGCGCCTTTCTAAGCGACATTCTCCCGGCGATGGCGGAAGCCCGGGCGAATCGGGATCGCGGCCCGCCCGTCACGGGGGACGGCGCGCCGGCGGTTCCGAGGGTTCCCGAGATCCCCGAGATCGCCTACGAGTGGATGGGCGAGGCGCCGCGGCCGGCCGGGCCGTGGCTTCTGGTCGATCAGCTCGGCGCGGCGGTGAGCGACGAGGATCGGGCGCGGGTGGATCGGAAGCTCGCCTCGCCCGCGTTTGGGCCCGTGGAGTGGATCACGGCCGACGAGGAGCCGGGGCTCGATCTGGTGAGCCGAGCGATCGCGACGATCGGCATCGGGACGCCTTCGGATCCCGAGACGCGGACCCGGCTCCGGAGGCTGCTCGGCGAGCTCGAGCAGGTTGAGGGGCTCGTGTGGCTCTACGAGGCCGACGGCCCGCGGGCGCTGGCGATCGCGAGCGAGGCGACCGCGGAGCGGGGGATGCGTCGGGCGCTGCGCGACGCCCGGTAGGGTCGGGAACGGGCGGGGCGTGGAGGGAATCCGCTTGACGGGGGTCGCTCGGGGGCTCTACGTTCCCTCTCCGGGGCGGCTTGTGCGGCCCGGTCCGTTTGGCGCACCGAACTTCCCCTACGAGAGGATCTCGACTCATGACCGTCGTCAAGGCCACCAACATCGTCTGGCACGAAGGCAACCTCACCCGCGACGAGCGCTGGAAGGCGCTCTCCTGCACGGGCGCCACGCTCTGGTTCACCGGGCTCTCGGGCTCGGGCAAGAGCACGATCGCCTCGGCGCTCGAGCAGGTGCTCGTCAGCCAGGGGGTCAACAGCTACCGCCTCGACGGGGACAACGTCCGCCACGGGCTCAACAAGAACCTGGGTTTCAGCGCTGAGGATCGCACGGAGAACATCCGCCGCATCTCCGAGGTGGCCAAGCTCTTCAACGACGCGGGGGCGATCACGCTCACGAGCTTCATCAGCCCGTACCGCTCGGATCGCGACGAGGCGCGGAAGCTCCATGAGGAGAACGGCCTTCGCTTCATCGAGGTGTTCGTCGACACGCCGCTCGAGGTGTGCGAAAAGCGAGATCCCAAGGGCCTGTACAAGAAGGCTCGCGCCGGTGAGATCAAGGGCTTCACGGGCATCGACGATCCGTACGAGGCGCCCGAGAAGGCCGAGCTGGTGCTCGACACGAGCGACAAGAGCGTCGACGACTGCGTGGCGGAGGTGATCACGCATCTCGGCAAGGCGGGCGTCCTGAGCTCGGTGCAGGCGTGAGCAGCGAAAACGCGTTCCTCGACGCCGCGAGGCGAGCCGTCGCCGACGCCTGCAAGGTGTGCCGGGCGGTGCAGCACGACTCGGGCACGATCGAGAAGGAGCTGAAGGACGATCGCTCGCCGGTGACGGTGGCGGACTACGCGAGCCAGGCGGTGGTGATCCATCGCCTGCGCGAGGAGCTGGGCGAGGTTCATTGCGTGGGCGAGGAGGACGCGGGCTCGCTGCGGTCTCCGGAAGCCGAGCGGCTTCGCGAGAGCGTGGTCGCGGCGACGCGGCTTGTTTGGACCGACGCGTCCGAGGACGAGGTGCTCGACGCGATCGACGGGGGCAACGATCCCGGCGACCGGAACGACTTCTGGACGCTCGACCCGATCGACGGCACAAAGGGCTTTCTGCGCGGCGAGCAGTACGCCGTGAGCCTCTCGTACATCGACGGTCACGTCCCGGCGCTCGGCGTGCTCGGGTGCCCGAATCTCCCGATGGATTTTTCGCAGCCCTTTGACCGCCGCGACGAGCACGGGGCGATCTACGTCGCGTCGCGCAACTACGGGCTTTATGAGGTCGCCGCGGACGATGCCGAGGGGCATCTGCGGAAGGTGCCGTCGCTTCAGCACGAGGAGAGCGACGCGGTGCGCATCTGCGAGTCCGTCGAGAGCGCGCACTCCAAGCACGATCACACGGCCGCGATCATGGAGAAGCTCGGGGCGGACACGATCTCGCTCCGGCTTGACAGCCAGGCGAAGTACGCGGTGGTGGCCCGCGGGCAGGCGGACGCCTATCTGCGGATGCCGACGCGGCCCGGCTATCGCGAGAAGATCTGGGATCACGCGGCCGGCGCCCTTTGCGCGAGTGAGGGCGGCGCGCTGGTGACCGACATCACCGGGAAGCGCTTGAACTTCAGCAAGGGCGCCACTCTGGCCGACAACCGTGGCATCGTCTGTGCCACGCCGAAGATCCATGCGCGGATCATCGAGGCGATCGCCGAACTGGGGTTCGCCGAGATGGGTACGGACTGAAGCCCCCTTCCGGCTTGGGTCGCGGGGCCGCGAGGAGGCCCTGACGCGTGCCGCTGCCGTTGTTTCCGGTTATCCAGACCCTTGCCCAGTCGCCCGCGGGCATGACGCCTGACGGGTGGATCGTCGCGGGCGTGCTCGCGGTGATCGTCGCGGCGCTCGTGGTCGGGCGGATCGGGGCGGACCTGATCCTCCTCGGCGGGCTCGCGATGCTGCTGCTGACGGGCGTGCTCGATCCGGCGGAGGCGGTGATGGGCTTCGCTCAGCCGGCGGTGGTGACGGTGGCGGTGCTTTATGTGGTGGCGGCGGGTCTGCGCGACACCGGGGCGATGACCGGGCTGACGGCGATGCTCCTGGGCAGGCCGAAGAGCCTGCGGAGCGCGCAGGTGCGTTTGGCGGCGCCGGTGGCGGTGGCGAGCGCGCTGATCAACAACACGCCGATCGTGGCGATGTTCCTTCCGGTGCTCTCGGACTGGGCGAAGCGGAACAAGCTGTCGGTCTCACGGCTGTTCATGCCGCTGTCCTTCGCGGCGATCCTGGGCGGGATGTGCACGCTTCTTGGGACGAGCACGAACCTGCTGATTCACGGGCTGGTTCTCGATCATCTGGGCGAGCCGAACGTCGAGCCGATGGGGATGTTCACGATCGCGAAGGTGGGCCTGCCGGCGGCGGTGGTCGGGATTCTCTACATCATGTTCGCGGGGCGATGGCTGCTCAAGGATCGCGACGCGCGGACGTTTGATCTGTCGAACCCGCGGCAGTACACGACGGCGATGCGGGTGTCGCCGGGCTCGTCGATGATCGGTCAGACGGTGGAGCAGGCGGGGCTGCGGCAGCTCCCCGGCCTGTTTCTGGCTCGGATCGAGCGCGAGAAGGAGACGATCCACGCGGTCGCGCCAACGCAGAGGCTCCGCGAGAACGATGCGCTGTTCTTCGTGGGCGTGCTCGACTCGGTGCGGGATCTGCAGCGGATGAAGGCGCTGGTTCCGATCCCGGGCGATGAGAAGGCGGAGCTGGTGGGTCCGCGGCACACGGCGCGGCTGACGGAGGCGGTGGTGAGCCAGGGCTCGCCGCTGCTCGGGATGTCGATCCGGCAGGCGTCGCTTCGCTCGCGGTACGGGGCGGTGGTGATCGCGGTGCACCGCCAGGGCGAGCGGATCGACGGGCGCATCGGGGACATCCGCCTGCGGGCGGGCGACACTTTGCTGCTCGAGACGTCGACGGACTTCTCGGCGCGGTACCGCAACTCGCAGGATTTCTACCTGGTCAACGAGCTGCCGGGAGCGGCGGCGCCCCGGCACGCGCGGGCGCCGATCGCGCTGGCGATTCTCGTTGGGATGGTCGCGCTGATCACATGGGATCCGGCGCGGGCGATGGCTTACGCGCTGGCGGCGGCGCTCGGGATGGTGCTGCTCCGGTGCTGCACGGGCCCGGACGCGCGGCGGAGCATCGACTGGCAGGTGCTGACGGTCGTGGGCTCGGCGTTCGGTTTCGCGGCGGCGATGGAGAACACGGGCCTCGCGGCGGTGCTCGCGAAGGCAATGGTGGACTGGGGCGCGCCGTTTGGCATCTGGGGGCTGCTCGCGGTCGTGTACGCGCTGACGGCGTTCTTCACGTCGATCATCACAAACAACGCGGCGGCGATTCTCATGTTCCCGGTGGCGCTCGAGGCCTCGCGCGACAACGGGCTTCCGCTCCTGCCGTTTGCCGTCTGCGTCGCGGTCGCAGCCTCCGCGGGATTCGCCACGCCGATGGGCTATCAGACGAACCTGATGGTGATGGGGCCCGGGGGGTATCGCGTGAGCGACTTCCTGCGTTTCGGCGGTCCGTTGACGATCCTGGTCGGCATCGTGACGGTGGCGCTGGCGCCGCTCGCCTACGGCGGCCTCTAACACATCCGGGGCGGTGTCGTGCGCAAAAACCGCCGAGACGGTGTAAGAATCGGGTTATTTCCGTCCACTAATCCGAGAATGGACGGGAGAAAATCGCCCAGTTTGCCGACGTCATCTATACTAATGAATCTCTCTCTCCTCCAGCGGGGCGCCTTACGCACAAGGCGCCCTGCTTTCCGTTTTGGCGCTCCGGTTCCGTTCGGATTGGGCGGCGGGCGAACCAACGCCGGAGAGCCGAGCGTAGTACCCTCAGCGGCCGATTCTCCCTCCACGCCGTGATGTGAATGGCCGACTGAGGACGCATGTCTGATCGTGATTCTTCATCCCGCACCGTCCTGGTCACCGGCGCCGCCGGGTTCATCGGATCGCACGTGGCTGAGGCTCTTCTCGCCCGCGGGGATCGCGTGATCGGGCTCGACAACCTCGACGACTTTTACGATCCGGCGTTCAAGCGCCAAACAGTGGCGGCGATCGAGGGCCGAGAGGACGCGGATCGGTTTGTGTTCGTCGAGGGCGACATCCGGGACGAGGCCCGCGTCCGCGAGCTGCTCGAGGAGCACGGCGCGCGGGACGTGGTGCATCTGGCGGCCCGGGCGGGCGTCCGCCCGAGCATCGAGCAGCCGGCGCTCTACGCCGACGTGAACGTCCGCGGGACCGCGGTGATGCTCGAGGCGTCTCGCGTCTGCGGCGTCGAGCGGTTCATCATGGCGAGCTCGTCGAGCGTCTATGGCAACAACACCAAGGCGCCCTTTGCCGAGACGGACGACGTGAGCGAGCCGATCAGCCCCTACGCGGCGACCAAGCGCTCGTGCGAGCTCATCGCCCACACGTTTCATCATCTGTACTCGACGCCGATCGCGTGCCTGCGGTTCTTCACGGTCTTCGGTCCGCGGCAGCGGCCGGACCTGGCGATCCAGAAGTTCATGCGGCTCATGGAAGCGGGCGAGCCCATCCCGATGTTCGGGGACGGCTCGACGAGCCGGGATTTCACGTACATCGACGACATCGTCGCGGGGGTTCTGGCGGCGCTCGACCGCATCGCCGATCATGGCTTCCGCATCTGGAACCTCGGCGGGAACCATCCGGTGTCGCTCCGGGAGATGATCGACACGGTCGCGGACGCCGCGGGGGTCAGCCCGCAGATCGACCGGCAGCCGATGCAGCCGGGCGACGTGAACCGGACCTACGCGGACCTGACGCGAAGCGGCGCGGAGCTCGGGTACGCCCCGACGACGCCGTTCGCCGAGGGCGTCAAGAGGCAGTGGGCGTGGCGGCGGTCGGCGAGCGCGCCCTTCGCGTCGTGAGGCAAGTTCACCGCTTGTTGCGGTGGGTCTTGACGCCGCGCCGAGGGGCCTCGGCTGAGAGCTGAGGCGCGCGGGCCTCCGGGCCGGCCTCCTGCGGCGACTCGGGGATCGCTGGTTCGCGCTCGATGCCCTCGGGGACTGTGAACCGCCAGGACTCCACCGCCCGATCCGCGCGATCGGGCGAGACGTTGCCCAAGACCAGCGGGATGTAGCCCCAGCTCAGCGCGCGCTCGTACTCGCTGCGCATGAGGGCCTCGTCGCTTTCGACGTCGGGCGCCCGCTCGAGCAGCACCTCGCGCTGGGAGAGCCATGTCTCATGGCCGGGCAGGAGGAAGTCGGCCAGATAGTGCGGCGTCTCGATGAGCCGCATGTCGTCGACATTCTGCGGGTCGTCAAAGTGCTTGCGATAGGCCTGATAGAAGGTGGGGCCGAGGCGGTGGAGGATGTCCGGCTTGTGCTTCTCGGTGATGAATTTCAGCGTCGGGTAGCGCTCGCGCATGATCTGCATCCACTCGACGAGCTCCCACACCGGGACGGCGCCCTCGTCCCCGAAGGCGTCGAGGCCGATCATGGTCGCGCCGGCGGCGACGGCGTTGTCGAGCTCGCGGAAGGCGAGCTCACGGTGCTCGGGGTCGGAGGGATCGAGACTCTCGTGCTCGGCCACGTCCCACTCTCGCGCGACCCGCGTCGAGCGGCCCCACCAGAAGCCGAGCTCGAGGTTGTTGCGGGCGGCGAAGCGTCGGAACTCCTCGACCGCGTCGCCCATCGCGTGCCCGTGCCGATCGCCCTCCTGCCAGAAGGAGGTCATCTTGAAGGGCATGTTGTTGTCGAGGTTCCGACGCTGAAGCCCGCTCGGCTGCCAGATCATCACGCGCGGGCCGAGATCGAAGGTGGCGCCGATCCACTCGAGAAGCGGCCCGAAGCCGTGGAGGTCCGGGCGATACTGCTCCTGACGGAAGCCATATGGGTTCTGCCGAGAGAGATTGCCCCGCCCGGCGAGGGTGACTCCCTTGACGGGTCTCGCGTCCCGCTCGTACGCGACCCCGCCGTAATGATGGTGGAAGTGCGTGCGGTACGGCTCGAGCGTTTCGAGCCAGCGCTCGGGATCGCTCGCGACGCGGACCGCCAGAGTGAAGGTTCGGCGTTCCCCCGGAGCGAGGATGCCCTCGTGGTCCATCCGGCGGCGCTGGTTCTCGGAGCCGAGATTCGAGAGCTTCCAGCGGAAGCGCCACGTCGGCGCCGCGCCGTTTTCCCTGGCGAGCTCGGCGCGGATCGTCTGGCGGTAGTCCATGAGCGGGTAGAGCAGGCTGAAGCCGATCGCGACGTCGTCGGTCTCCACAACGGCGACGGGCGAGTAGTGGCCGTTCGGGCCGTGGGGGTATCCGAAACGGAAGCGCTCGCGCGGATCGCCGACGTCCGCCTCCTTGGACCGGCCGGCCGAGTTGAAGTCGCGCCACCGGAAACCGTCCGAGAGGTGGAGGCCGTCGAGTTGTATCGCTCCCATGGGCATCGGGACGGCGCGGTTGTTCTGGAAGACGGCGACAAGATCGAAGCCGTTGTCCCGAGGCTGGAGGTCGATCTCGGGCTCGACGGTCGCGCGTCGGCGCCCGAGCTCGAAGTGGAAGTCGAGGTCGTCGGTGGCGAGGAGCGTCGCGCCGGTGACTCGATCGGTCATCACGAGCCGATCGTCCTCGAGACTCACGCGCACCGCGGCGGGCGACTCGCCCCGGGCGACGGGCGCGGCGGCGCAAGCCAACGCGACGGCGAGCAGCGAGAGCGAGAAGGTCAATCGAACGGTCATTGTGAGGGCCCTCCTGGAAGCGATCGTCATGTGATTCTCCAATCCAAATGGTCGAGCGGGCTGGCCGATGATGCTATCCGCCTTCTCGGCGCGGTCCGCCCCTCGCCCGAAGCCTCCCGCCTCCGCCAGTCCGCACAACCGGACCGTGAACCCTCGATGAGCGGCCCGCGACGCCCTCGGCGGAAGGCCCCATTTGGAAGACGCGACGCGTGCTTGACGGGGGCGAGCGTCGCGCCGAAGCTCTCACCCCATGCCCCCGCGAGCGCGAAGCCGAAGACGACGGATCCTCTTCAGGCTTCCGCGCATCGCCGCGATGGCGATCTCCCTGGCGGGGACGCTCGGGCTCGCCGCGACGCTCGGCGCCGTCCTGCTTCCGGTGCATCACTATCGCCTCGACCTGCTATCGCACTTTGCGCCGCACACGATGCTCGCGGGGATGGCGACGATGCTGATCGCCGCGGCGGGGCGCTTCCTGCGTCTGACCGTGCTGATCGGTCTTCTGACGCTGGCGCTCGCGCTGGCGTCGATCGCCCGGTACGACGCGTGGCGCCCGGACCCGCCGCCCGAGGGAGAGAGCCTGACGGTGCGGGTGATCGTCTACAACGCGTTCGCCCGCGGGGCTGCGCGGGTGGGAAGCGAGCTCGACAAGGCGTTCCGCGAGTGGGCGGCGGAGGTGGACGCGGACCTGATCTGCCTCGTGGATCCGCCGTGGTCCATCGATCGCAGCGGGCTCTGGAACAAGGAGCAGCTCCCCTACGCGCTCGAGCGCGAGGCGCGCGGGCGGGCGAGCGGGAGGGACTTCGGCATCACGCTTCTCTCGCGATGGCCGGTGCGACTCGAGCCGCTCGCGGATCGGCTCAGGCCCGAGAACCGGCTGAGCTTTCTCGCGCACAGCTCGGTGATCGTCGAGCACCCGAGCGGGGCCGGCTTTCTCTTCACCGGCGCGCACCCGCGCTCCCCGCGGACGGAGCGGACGTGGGAGCTCTCGTTCCGGTGGATGCGGGTCGACGCCCGCCTGCTTCGCGAGTGGATGGAGGCGAACCCGCTCCCGGTGATCTTCGCGGGCGATTTCAACACCACGCCGACGGCGCGGCTTCACGCGCTCATCCGTCGGGAGACGAGCCTGCGCAGCCCGACGCAGCTTCTGACGCAGGGCACGTGGCCGTCGTGGGCGCCGCCCGGGCTCGCGCTCCCGATCGATCGAGCGTGGATCTCTCCCGGCTCGCGCGTGACCGACGTCCGGGTCGGACCGATCGTCAACTCGGACCACCGCCCGGTGATGATCGAGGTGCAGCTGCCCGCAGTCCTGCGGGACGAGACTCAGAGCGACCAGTAGTCGCGGGGTTTGCCCGCCCGCTCGAGGTAGAGCTCGGCCTCGCCGCGCAGGCGATCGGCGAGCCACGCCCTCGTCTCCGGGTCGAGCTCGGGCTTGGCGCCGACGGGTTTCTTGAAGACGCGACGGAGCGACTCCCGCAGCCCTCCCGGGGCGGCGTCCCGGAGCGCCTCGAACCCGGGGATCCGGCGGAGCGCGCGCATGGCGCCGCGATCGGCGCGCCCCTCGATCGAGCGGTGGCGCGCTCGGTCGGCGTCCTCGGGGCGCCAGGCGCCGGGATCCACGCCGAGGAAGTCGAAGCACCGGCGGGTGACGCCCACGGGGTCGCGCTGGAAATCCTCGAAGCAGAGCGTGAGCAGCCGGTCGCCGTAGTGCGCGCGGTACGGCGCGAGCTGGGTTTCGTAGAGACTGTGGTCGATGTACTCGGGCCGCGCGCGGACGGCTTCGCTCAACGGAAGCGTCTCGCGTCCGCCCTTGGTGCTCAGATGCATCCAGTGCGAGCGGATGCGCTCGATCGGGTGGCGCGCCATGAAGATGAGTCTGGCGCCCGGGAGCCGCTCGATGACGCGCCCGGGCGCGTTCGGGTAGAGCCCGCGCTGGGTGTAGGTGGTGCTCCCCTCCCCCACCGCCGCCGCCCCGACGGCGCCCTCAAAGAGCGATTCATACCACGCGAGACCCTTCGCGAAGATCTCATCGTGTGAGAAGAAATAGGGCTCCTTCGGATCGCACATGAAGACGTCGGGGTGCTGGCCGAGCAGCGCGCAGAGACTGGAGGTCGCGCTCTTCTGGGCCCCGATAACGAGGTAGTCGGGCAGCATGGCGGTCACTCCCGCTCCGCGAGGGACGCGATTTTCGCGAGGAGGCCCGGGTAGGCGACGTCCGGATTGTGACGCTCGCGGACGAACTCGCGCGCGGCTCGTCCCATCCGTTCGCGCTCGCGAGCGCTCTCGACGAGCGGCGCCATCGCGTCAGCGAGCGATTCGGTGGATTCGGGCTCGCAGAGGGCGCCCGTTTCGCCCGGGATCACGAGCCGCGGGATCGCCCCCACGGCCGCCGCGACAACCGGGAGCCCCGCGGCGCACGCCTCGAGCGCGGCCCACGGGAGCATGTCGTCGCGCGAGGGCAGCACGAAGAGGTCCATGCTCGGGAGCCAGTGGTCCAGGAGCTCGTCGCGCGGCTTGAGGCCGTGCCAGAAGACGTTTCTCGCGGCGGGCTGCGTGGGCGCCTTCGAGAAGATGTGCAGCTCCGCCTTGTCCGCGAAGCGCTCCTGATGGACGCGCAGGAGCAGGTCGCCCCCTTTCCGTTTCCACGCGCCGACGAAGACGATGCGTGGGAGCGCGCCGAGATCGCGATCGCGCCCGTCCCAGCGGTGCGCCTCGCGAAGGGGCACCGAGTTGCTCGCGACGTAGATCTTCTCCTCCGGCACGCCGTAGTCCTCGCGCAGCGACTCGGCGGCCCAGGCGTTTCGTGTGGCGATGAGGTCCGCCGCGGCGAACATGCGACGTTCCTGCGCGATGTACCAGGACTTGGGGAGGCGCGAGAAACCGAACTGCCGGACGTGCTGCTCGGCCGTGGCGTCGATGTTGATCGCCCACCTGACGTGGGGGTAGCGGGGCTTGGCCCAGAGGATCGCCCGCGCGTTGCCCTGGGTGAGGATGTGCACGACGTCGAAGCGGTTGAGATCGAGGCGGCCCCGGAACCACCGGCGGATGACCGGTCCCCAGAGGTACAAAAAGCGTTCGTGGGTCATGTCCCACCCGCGCGTGCGGAAGGGCGCGGACTTCCCGAGCACGCGCATCCAGATCGGCCAGCGGAGATGCACGTGCACCGCGTCGAGGTCGTCGCGCTCGGCGCAGTAGTCGGTCAGCAGGCGGCCGACGGTCTTGAAGCCAAGGATGTTGCCGTGGATGAAGAGCGCGCGGGCCGGGCCCTCGCGGCGCAGCGGCGGGAGGCTCTCCGGCGTGATCTGATCGAGATGCTCGGAGACGACGCGGTTCACGGGCGCACCACCTTCCGGCGGAGCACGCGGCGGCTGGCGCCGCTTAGCACCTTGAAGATCGAGCGTCGCTCGAGCGGCGTGGCGACAACCAGCGGGAAGGTCGCGGCGTACGCGGCGCAGGAGACGGCGACGGAGAAGATGAGTGTCGTCCAGTTCCACTCATCGAAGCGCGAGGCCAGGAAGATCGCGACGGCGGCGATGAGCGCGGTGGCGAGGAGGGGCCTCGCGTAGACGCCGAAGACCAGATCGCGCGCGGTGACGCCGCTCAGACGGCAGATGAGCCGCGGGAAGAGGACGCCGTAGATGACGACGGTGACGGCAAGGGTCGCCCACGCCACGCTCAGCGGGCCGCCGCCGAGGATGAGCCAGAGCGTCGCCGCGATGATCTTGATGATCGAGCCGACGATGAGGATGGGCGAGTAGCGGCGGATGTGCCCCATGCCGTAGAGATTCTGCGTCGCCACCGTGCTCGTCTCGACGAGCACGACGCTCGGGAGCAGGATGAGGATGAAGCTCCACGCGAGCCCGATGGCCTCGTCGTAGCTCATCACGTTCAGCAGGTTCTCATCCTCGCGGAGGCGGTCTCCGAGCCAGACGTCGATGAGCGGCGGCGTGAAGACGGCGATCAGGAGCGCGCAGAAGAGCGTGACGCTGAGCGTCATCTTCATGGTGGCGACCAGGAGCCGGCGCCCGCGCTCCTCCTCGCCCTGCTCGTCGAGATCCGCGGCGACGGCGTCGACGCCGAGCGCGATGTTGCCGCCGAACATGCGGGCGTAGGCGCGGAGCTGGTTCACGACGGCGTAGAGGCCGTTGTAGGCGAGCCCGAAGAAGAGGTTGAGGAGGATCTGGTCGGACGTGACGTAACCGATTCTCGCGATCTGCGTGCCGCCGGACCACAGACCGATGCCCATGAGCTCGCGCATCTTCTTGAGCGACACGAGGGATCGGTCGACGCCCGCCCAGGGCTGTCGGGCGAGGATCCACCAGCACTTGCCGATGATCTGCGCGACGCGGAGCACGGCTCGACCGATGACGAACGCGATGAAGGGATCGCCGAGATCGATCGCGAAGACGATGAGCGCGGCGATGAGATCGAGCAGGCGCGTCAGCGAGCGGTGGGCGTTCTCGAGGACGACGCGGTGCATCGAGATGTAGAGGTTGTTCGCGGGCGCGGTCAGCAGCATGAACGCGAAGACCGAGCCCTCGATCGCCAGCGCGACGCGCGCGCGGAAGACGTTCTCCGGCGAGAGCTGCAGGAGGATCGGGCCGACCCAGGCGATCAGCGCCGTGAGGGCGAGCAGGACGAAGAAGCCGATGCTCGCCATGGCCACGCCGTTGGAGAAGACCTCGCGGAAGCGCGTCTCGCTCCCGGAGCTGATGGCCTGGGTCATCTCGCGCGTGAGAACCTTGCTGACCGCGGCGCGGACGGGCTCCGAGAGGGCGAGCGTGAGCGCGACGAGCGAGAGCAGGCCGAAGAGGTCGACGCCGAGCTCGCCGATGAGGATCGGCGTGAGGAAGAAGGAGACGAAGAAGACGGCGATGATGCGCGCCCAGCTCGACCCGGCGTAGAGCATCAGCCGTCGCGCGTACCCGCCTTTCACGAATGCGGCTCCGCCTCGGGAAGCTCGCCGTAGGAGTCGTCCGACCACTCCTCGGGCCACGCGTCGTCGGCGGCGGCGTAGGCCTCGTGCTCATCCCAGGCGCCCTCATCGGTCCAGCCGAGAAGCTCGAGGAACTTGGCGAAGACGATCAGGGTGACGTAGGCCAGGACGACGCCGAGCACGAAGTTCGCGGCGAACGCGCTGATCTCCCCGCGCGGAAGCCCGACGATCTGCCCGAGCGCCGAGCCCACCGGGAGCACGACGAAGGGGTTGTCGATCTTGCGCTGGACGATCTGGTCGAAGAACCGCAGGAAGAAGGCGAACGCCGCGCCGTAGATAAACACGGCGTACCACCCGCCCTCGGCGCCCGCGTGCCCGACGACTCCCGGCCCGATCTTCAGGATGTCCTGGGAGACGCCCTCGAGGTCCGCCTGCCTCGCGATGAGCGTGCTCAGCGGGTAGGGCTTCTCGTCCCACCAGGCGCGCGGAACGGGGTAGTAGAAGAAATACTTCAGGCCCATGAGATGGCGATACTCGTAGCGCTCCGGGTAGTTCTCGATGAGCCAGAGGCTCACCGGGACCGTGCCCTGACCGGAGGCGAGGTCCTGCAGGCCGTGTTTGACCGAGCTCTGCGTCAGGAGCGCGCGGACCTGCTGGTTGAGCGTGGGCCGCTCCTGAGAGGCGCGGATGCTCGTGAAGGCCGCGAGGAAGAGCACGGGCGGGATGGCCAAGATGGCGAGCCGGGTGAGCACGCCGAGGCGCGGGAGGGTGCGCCAGTGCGAGAAGTACATACCCCAGAGCACGCACCCGCCGATGGCGACGATGCTCCGTCGTCCGAAAGCCCCGGAGAGCTGGATCCCGAGGTTGGCGAGGATGATCGCGATGGCGATCATCGCGACGATCGGGTTAAAGAGCCGCCTCGCCCAGATCCAGCCAAGCATCCCCGCCGCGATGGCCGAGAAGGACGGGCCGAGCTTGCCGGTGAGCGTCGAGATCAACGGGACGTTGAACGTGAAGCGGAACACGCCGGCGAGGAGGGTGAGCACGACGGCGATGAGGATCATCGTTGCCATACCCGGCGCGGCGCGGGTCACAGGCGCCAGCCGCGCGAGCTTCCCGGCGCCGAGGCCCATGGAGTAGCAGACGAGGAAGGTGACGAGAAAAGCCGTCGCCATCAGGCAGTAGGTGAGCGACGTCTCTTCCCAGCTCGAGAGCATGTAGCGCCCCGAGAATCGCTGGAGCATGGGCTCAACGCCGCTCGTGAGCTGGAAGATGACGAAGCCGGCGAGGAAGAAGTTGCGCAGGCTCAGCAGCTCGTCCTTGCCCTGGAGGTATCGGACGACGACGAACCCGACCGTCAGGACCGAGAGCATCAGAAGATAGAGCGCGCAGAGGGTCGTCATCCGGCGGTTCTCGCTTCCGTTTCGCCGCCTTGAGCCGCCTTTGCGTAGCGGGCGTGGTGCGTGGCGCGAAGAGCCTCGCGGTCCCACATCGGCGTTTCGAGACCGAGAAGTTCGGCCAGTTTCTCCATCTCGGGCCAGAGCTCATCGAGCAGGCGATCCACCGTCTCGGGCCTCGGCGGTGCGGGCCGGGGGGGCGCCTTGCGGAGGAAGGTCCGCTGGGCCAGCCGCTTGAGCGGGATCGGGAGCTTGCGCCGGCCGATCTCCTGATAGAGCCTGGACCGCAGGATCGGCCGAAGCGCGGGCGACACCCGCCGGGCCTCCCCCTGATTGTGCCTGGCGCTCTCGTCGATCTCCGCCCGCTCGGGATCGAGCCCCATCCACTCGAGCGTCTCGGCCGCGGCATCGGCGCGGCGGGAGACGTAGCTCTCGAAGTGAATCACGCGGACCAGCTCCGGGCCGTACGCCTCGAGCCACGGCTCGATCTGCGTGCCGTAGCGCGTGTACCCGACGAGCCGCGCGTCGCTCTCGAGGGTCGCTTCGATGGAGGGACCGGTGCGGCCGCTGCCGAAGAGGTGGTAGTGGTGGCTGGCGATCCTGGCGATCGGGTCGCGGACGATGTAGAGCACGCGAAGGTCGGGGCGCAGGAGCCGCCTCGCCCGATCGACCACGCCGGGGCGCTCGGGGAGCTTCGAGTAGCCCGTCGAGGCCTCTCCGGCGAGCTGATCGTCGCGAGCGGGCCCGAAGAGATCGGCGTACCGCGCCCGTCCGGCGGTCGTGAAGACCTCATCGCTGACGAGCGCGTGCGGCTCCTTGTCCGCGGGCATGAAGATCCGCGGGTGGGACTCGAGATCGCGGTAAAGCGTCGTCGTGCCGCTCTTCATGGCGCCGATGAGCAGGAAGTCCGGGAGCCTCACGACTCATCCCCCTCGCCGACGCGCGCGACCCACGAGCGGTCCGGCTCGTACCCGGCGCGCACGAGCGAGTCGCCGCAGTGGTGGTCGAAGATCTCAGCGGCCTCGCGCGTAAAGTGGTTCTTCCAGTCCCCCGCGGCGCCCTTGCGCAGGAACGACGCCCGCTTCTCGCTCCCGGCCCGACGCCCGGCCTGGCGGGCGAAGGAGAACTTCTCGATGGTCCAGCCAACGCGCTCTTCCTCAGCGGGCTCGCCGGTGATCGTCTCGACCACGCGCGAGAGCTCCGCCCGGCCGTCGGTCAGGAGCTTTTCGTACTTCACGGAGGCGACGCCGGGGCCCATCGCGTCGAGCGAGCGCCGGACGTGCTCGCCCCAGTGGAACCGGCTGGCGAAGGGATCGCGCATCTGCGCCTCAAGGAAGGCCGTGAAGTTCGCCTTGACGTCGTCCTTGTTGATGAGCCCGGGGAACATGCGGCGCTGCCGGCGCGTGAGTCGCGGATGGTCCCCGCTCGGCATCCGCCGGGCGAGATGGAAGTAGAGCGAGGCCATCACGTCGCGCCCGTCGCGAAGCACGTAGGCGCCGTAGCGGTAGTGCTCTCGCGCCTCCTCGTGACCGTGCACCACCGCGGGGAACATCACCGGGAGCAGCGACGCGCGCGGGAAGGGCAGCTGGAGGTAATCGCCAAGGAGCTGGCACACCCAGGTCGTCCCGCTCTTGGGGTACCCGACGACGTAGACCAGCGGGCTGAGGTCCGGAGCGTGCTTCCCGAGCCACCACGTCGCCTTGTGCGAGACCGCGCGCACCCTCGGCTCCCACGAGCGACGCCGGCGATCGGTGAAGAGTCTCCTGCTCACGGCGTCGCCTCCTGCGAGCCCGCCACGTCCCGGTAGAGCGACTGGTACTCCCGCGCCACGCGCTCGCCCTCGAAGCGATCGAGCACCCACGCGCGCCCGCGACGTCCCATCTCCGCGAGGCGCTCGGGATCTCCGAGCAACGCTTCAACCGCCTCCGCGATCGGCTCGGGCGCATTGTCCACAATCTCCGCCCCGCCGCTCTCGAGCAGCTCGGGCCAGATGTCGACGCCCCGGGTCGTCACGACGGCCGTCCCGCAGGCGAGCGCCTCGGGACAGACGAAACCGAAGTTCTCCTGGCTCGTCGGGAGCACGAAAAGATCCGCGGCGGCGTAGAGCGCCGACTTGGCCTCGCCCGTGACGAGCCCGAGGAAGCGGGTTCGCTCGGCGAGACCGAGTCTCGCGGCGAGCTCTCGCATCTGCCGTTCGTAGGCCGGCTCGCCCGTCCCGGCGACGAGCACGTCGGTCTCGACGCCGCGCTTCTGGAGGATCGCCGCCGCTTCGAGCAGGCGATCGAGACCCTTTTTCTCGTGGAGCCGGCTCAGGAAGAGGAGCCGCGGACGCCCGCCCGGCGGGAGCCCGGGCGCCTTGCTCGGGTCGATCTCGCCGCGGAATGGGGACACGTCAAAAACGAGCGGGATGGTGACGGCCCGCCCGCGCGGGAACCACTTCTTCGCCTGCTCCTCCTCGAAGGCGGCGGTGCAGTGCACGGCGGCGGCGCGCTCGAGCATCCGCCGGCCGCCGAACGCCAGGTAGAGCCGCTTCTTGAGGTTCCGCTGGGCCATCGACCAGTCGTCGAGCATGCCGTGGACGCTCAGGATGTAGGGGACGCCGAGCCGACGGGCGATCGCCGCGAGCTGCCGGTTGGAGAGCGTCCACGGGGCGTGAAGATGCAGCACGCTCGCGCCGTCGAGCGTGCGGGCGATCGCCGCGAGCTGCGTCCGGGAAAAGAGCCCCGCTGGCCCCGCGGGCGCGTCCAGGAGCGCGACCCTCGGCGCCCGATCCGACGCCGCCCATTCGCTCGGGACGTCCCCATCCTGATAGGTCAGCAGCTCGACGCCCTCGCCGAGCCTCGCGAGCGCGTCGGTCAGATCGAGCACGGCGCGGGTCACGCCGCCCTCGGCGATGCTGACTCGGGGAAGGTAGTGCGCGATGCGCATCTCAGGACGCCCCCCCGCCGCGCGGGCGCGTCGGCGCCGCATCGGCTCTGCTACGCTCCGGATCATGAGTGGAGACAGCGTAAGCGGCCTCACGACCGAGCAGCGTCTCGCGGAGATCGAGCGCGGTCTGTTCTTCATCGTCGGGTGCGGGCGCAGCGGGACCACGCTCCTGCAGACCATGCTCCTGAGCGACCCGTCGATCGTGCTCCCGCCCGAGACCAAATACTTCGCGGCGCTCGACGCCCGCGGGTGGCGCGCCCGCCTCGACCTGGGCCGGGCCGAGGACTTCGAGCGAGCCGTGCGGGAGGTCTGGGAGGATCAGGCGCGGCGCGGGCTCGAGTGCGACCGCGCGACCTTCGAGCGCTTCGCGGCCGCGGCCCCGAGAAGCTGGGAAGGCCTGTTCATCGCCTATCTCGCGGCCTACGCCGAACCCTCCGGCGCGACGCGTATCGGCGAGAAGTCGCCCGTTCACACGCACTACGTCGGGCCGCTGAGCGCCTCGTTCCCCGAGGCGAAGTTCGTTCACATCATGCGCGACCCGCGGGCCGTCGTGCTCTCGCGCGTGCGGGCGGGCTTCGGCTCGAATCTCATTGCGCCGAACATCCACCGGTGGCGCCGGGCGGCGGAGATGCACCGGGAGTTCGCGGGCCCGCTCGGACCGAGGCGCTACCTGCTCATCCGCTATGAGGACCTCGTCGCCGATCAGCGCGCGACCCTCTCGCGCGTCTGCGAGTTCCTCGGGATCGAGATGACCGAGGCGATGCTCGAGCATCACAAGCGGGACCAGAAGGGATTCCCGACGCGCTCGACCGGCTGGATGGAGAACACCATGAAGCCGGTGTTCACCACGAGCGTCGACCGATGGAGATCCGAGATGAAACCCAAACACGTCGCGATGGTCGACGCTGATCTCGGCGACCTGATCCCGCTCATGGGCTACGAGCCCGCCGCCCCCGACGTCCGCGGCGCGAGCCTCCGCCTCGCGATGAGCCGGCTCGCCGGGCGCCTCGAGGCCGCGGCCAACACGGCGAAGCGCGCGACGCTCTTCGTCGCCCGGGGCTTCCGGCGCACGCCGATCGAGCGGGGCGACGAACAGGGCTGAGACTCGCTCGATCGCGTCTCGATTCACCACTCGTACCCCAGACGCTCGAGCGTCGGCTCGAGATGTGGACGCAGATCCGCGAGCACCTCATCTGAAAGATCTCGCCGCCACTTGGACTGGCGCGTCGGGTCCACCCTCTCGCGCAGGTACTCCAGCGGCTCCTCCGCCGGCGCGAGGCCCGCGTGCTCGCGAAGCCGCTCGAAGTGAGCGATCGGGTCGGCCATGAAATCCTCGTAGCGCATCTCGGCCCACCGGGAGGGCTCGACCCGGTCGCGGAACTCGAGCACGGGCTCGATGGTCTTCACCCACTGCAGCCCGCGCACAACGTGGCCCGGGTGCTCCTTGAGCCACGACCGCCACCCGGGCGGACGCGGGCCCCAGAAGGTCATCTGCTTGCCGAGCAGCTTCCGCCCGATTGTCCGCGCCGCCCGCGGGGCGTAGGCCGGCCATTCCCAGACGGGCGTGCCGAGGAGACGCTTGCTCATCCAGTGCGTATCGGGCCCGCGCCCGAGGACCTTCCCTGTCGAGCGCACGACGGCCCGTCCGTCTCGATAGATATGCACGTAGATCGCATCCGGAAAGACCGCCTCGATGAAGTCGAGCCGCAGGCAGTTGCTCGGCGTCTTCTCGCAGAAGCGGCTCTTGCCCTCGCTCTCCATCCGCTCGCGAAACGCGCGGTGGATGTGCCGGACGATCCCCGGCTTGGCGTCCTTGGCGGCGAGCGCGTCGCTCGAGCGGAAGTTGTGCTTCCAGGCCCAGACGTGCCGCGGCTCCTCCCAGTAGGCGACATCGGGGTGCGCACGGAACACCTTGCCGAGGAACGTCGTCCCCGAGCGATGCGTCCCGATGATGATGATGGGCCGCCTGAGCTCAGCCATCTCGCCGCTCCGCCACCGCGCCGTCGGCGTCGCGCAGCACCCGCTCCTTGATGCGCTTCGCCGGGTTGCCCGCGTACACCGACCACGCGTCGCAGTCGCGGTGCACGCTCGAGCGCGCCCCGATGACGACGCCCTCATGGAGCGTCACGCCGGGCCCGATGAAGGCGTCCGCCGCCACCCACACCTCGTCCTCGAGCGTCACCGGAAGCGTCAGGAGCGGCATGTCGGGCCTGGTGTAGTCGTGCGTCCCCGCGCAGAGGTGTGCGTACTGGCTGATGGAGCAGCGCGCGCCGACGACGACCTTGCCGAGGCAGTAGAGGATCACGTGGTCGCCGACCATCGTGTCCTCGCCGATCGTCAGGTTCCACGGCTGCTCGACGCGAACGCTGGGCCGGACGCGCGCCGAGGGCGCGATCCGCGCGCCAAAGAGCCGCAGGAGCCCGCGACGAGCGCCGTACCAGTTGTGGAACGTAAGCCGCATCAAAGGCTGACCGAAGAGCATCCAGAGCACGCGCTTGATCTTGATCCCGAGCGAGTACGGGCTCCTGGATCGCTGGACGTGATCGGCCGCCTCGAGACCGGCGGTCTGGCGGCGCGACGGCTCCTCCGGGCGGGCGGCGTCGGTTTCGGGACGCGCGTTCATGAGAGCTCACGCTCCTTGATCCGCTTCGCCGGGTTGCCCGCATAGACGAACCCCGGCTCCAGATCCTTGTAGGCGCTCGACCGCGCCCCGAGCACCGCGAGCTTCCCGACCTTCACGTTCGGCCCGACGAACGTGTCGGCGCAGACCCACGCGTCCTCGCCCACGTCGATCGGCAGGCGAAGCAGCGGGAAGCGCCGGTCCGTGTAGTCGTGGGTCCCGGCGCACAGATGCGCGTACTGACTGACGATCGACCGCGCCCCGATGCGGATCGGCCCGAGCGAGTAGAGAATCGCGTAGTCGCCGATCGTGGCGTTGTCCCCGATATTCAGGTGCCAGGGGATCTCGATCTTCACCGACGGCCGGATGTGAACGTCGCGCCCGATGCGCGCGCCAAAGAGACGGAGCAGGCGCGCCCGGAAGCCGTACCAGTTGTGGAAGGAGAGCGCAAAGAGCGGGCGCCCGACGAGCATCCAGAGCGTTCGCTTGATCTTCTCCCACGTCGTCCACGGGCTGGACTCGGGGTGCATCTGCCCCATCGACTCGGCGAGCGCCTTCTCGCGCTGCTCGAAATCACTGCGCGGTCCCTCCGAGCCCGAGACCATCCCGCCCTCGCTCACCGCCAGCCCGCGCTCGCTGTATCGCTTGATGACCTCCGGGCTCTGGTCCACCCCTTTTTGCTTGAGCTCGTGCAGCTTGAGCGAGATGAAGAAGTCGTAGCACGCCAGGAGCAGGCAGAAACGCAGGCCCACCAGCCCGTCGAGGAACCCGAGCCGCACGATATACATGTAGATGAACCGCCAGAGCCCGGCGAACGGCAGGCGAGGCTGAACATGCTGCTTGAGGAACCGGCGCAGCGCGATCCCGCGTTCGAGCGATCGCGCCCGCTTGCGCTTGTCGCGAATGCCCTCGCGGATAATCTCCTTCGCCTCGAGGGTGGAGTAACGGTTGTGCTTGGCGATGAAGTGCTCGAGACCGCGCCGGTCCTCATGCGTCATGATGTGTCTGAGCCGGCTCGTCTGCCCCTGCACCACCATGTGCTCGTGGACGTCACGGTCCTCGTAGAGCGCGCGTCCGTGCTTGAAGAACCGGAGGTTGTAGCTCGGGAAATAGCCGCAGTGGCGGATCGGCCGCCCGAGGAAGTACGTCAGCCGGTTCACGTAGAACCCGTCCTCGGGCACCTCGCTCGCCGGGCGTTTGGCGATCTCGAGCAGCTCGTCGCGCAGCGCCGGCGTCACCGCCTCGTCCGCGTCGAGGATGAAGACCCAGTCCGATTTGATCGGCAGGTTCTCGAGCGCCCAGTTCTTCTGCTTCGCGTATCCGAGCCACGGCTGGACCACGACGTTGGCGCCGAGCGATTCGGCGATCTCTCGCGTGCGGTCGGTCGACTCCGAATCGACCACGTGCACGGCACTCGCCCACTCGACGACCGAGTGCAGCGCGTGCGGGATGTTGAGCTCCTCGTTGAAGGTCGGGATCAGCACCTCGATGTTGGATCGCTTCTCGCTCACGCCGAGGCCTCCCGCGTCGCGCCCGCCGGCTTGCTCGCAAGGCTCGCCAGCACACCATCGAAGGCCGGAAGCGTCGCGTCGTCGTTGTACGCCTCGTCGAACGCCCGCCGGGCCTTCTCTCGCCGTTCCTCGTGCGCTGCCCTGTCCGCGATCGACTCACGGATGAAGCCCGCCACGCCGCTGACGTCGCCCTCGCGGAGGCTGACCCCGGCGCCAAATCGCTCGATCCCGTCGTCCACGTTGCTGCGCTCGGGCCCGACGTAAAGGATCGGCAGCCCCGCCGCGAGGTTCGCGTGCATCTTGCTCGGGCTCATCACGCCGAGGGAGATCTCGCGCAGCGTGATCAGCGCGCAATCCGCGGCGCCCATCACCGCGGGCGTCTCCTCCTTCGGCACGTACCCGTGCATGATGACGTTGCTCAGACCGCGGTCCTTGGCCCCCTGGGCGATCTCGTCCCAGCGCTTCCCGCCACCGACGAAGAGGAACGTCACCGGCTCGCTCTCGAGCTCTTTCGCCGCGTCGAGCACCGTGTCGAACTCGTGCCCGTAGCCCGTGTTGCCGAGGTAGACCACGGTGAAACGATCCTTGAGACCGTACTCCGAGGCCGGCGCCCACTCGCCCGGGTCGGCCCCGGCCGGGAACATCTCCGCCTTCTCCCAGTTGGGGATGACGGTCACGGGCAGCTTCTCGGGCTTCTCCACGTACTGGCTCACGAGCAGGTCGGTCATGGCGGTGTCGAGCGTGACGAGGTGGTCGAGCCGGGCGAAGAGGCGGCGATTGAGCCAGCGCATCGACCGGCTCATGACGCCGCCGCGCTTCATCACGCCCAGTCGCTCGGCGGCGTCGGGGTAGCAGTCCATGTTCCAAAGGACGATCTTCGCGCTCGGGTGAAACAGGCGGTGGAGCCACGCCGTCCACGCGACGTAGGGCGGCGTCGTCAGGCTGATGATCACGTCCTGGCGGGGCATCGTGGCGAGCGTCCACGCGCAGAGAACGTAGAAGGAGAGGTAATCGAGGCAGCGCTTGAGGATCGTGGCCTTCCCGAAGCGCGGGGTCCACAGGCGGTGGATCCGGGGGTTGCCCTCGCGGGCGGCCCTCGCCTGCGCGCTGGTGGGGACATAGCCGCCGAGCGACGCCACGACCCGCACGTCGTCGCCCCGTCGGGCGCGATCCTCGGCGAGCGAGGCCGCCAGATGCGCCGTGGGGCTGATGTCCGGCGCGTAGAACTGATTGATGATGGTCACCCGCATCGGCGCCCGCCCTTACCGCGTCACACCCGCTGCTGATCGACGATGCACTCGATCATCTCGTCGACGATCTGATCCAGGGAGTACGTCAGATCCCAGTCCGGGTAGTGCTCCTTGAGCTTCCGCAGATCCGAGTAGTAGCAGATGTGATCGCCGATCCGGTTCTGGTCGGAGTAGGTCAGCTCCGGCTTCTTCCCCGTGCGCTCCTCGATCATCGAGACGCACTCGAGCAGGCTCGCGGCGTTGTCCCTGCCGCCGCCCAGGTTGTAGACCTCGCCCGGCTTCGGGTTCTGGGCGAAATGCCAGAAGGCGTTGATCACGTCGTGGCAGTGGATCTGGTCGCGGACCTGCTTGCCCTTGTAGCCGAAGATCGTGTACGGGCCCTCGCGAAGCGCCGTCAGCACGAGGTAGTTCAGGAACCCGTGCAGCTCGACGCCCGAGTGCTGCGGGCCCGTCAGGCACCCGCCGCGGAAGATCCCCGTCTTGAGCTCGATCCCGTCGTACTTGCCGTACTCCTGAGCCAGCACGTCCCCGGCCGTCTTGCTCGCGCCGAAGAGCGAGTGCTTGGTCTGGTCGATCGAGAAGCTCTCCGGGATGCCGTGCTCGAACGCCGGGTCGTCGTAGTCCCAGCGCGTCTCGAGCTCCTTCATCTTGATGAAGTTCGGGCCGTCGCCGTAGACCTTGTTCGTCGAGACGTGGATGAACACGGCCTCGGGCGTCTGGCGCCGGCACGCCTCCAAAAGGTTGAGCGTGCCCGTCGCGTTGACGTCGAAGTCCTCGAAGGGCTTGGTCGCCGCCAGATCGTGCGACGGCTGGGCCGCGGCGTGGATGATCAGCTCCGGGTCGACCTTCCGGAACACCTCCTCGACGCCCTTGCGGTCGCGGATGTCCTGCTCGATGTGCGTGAAGTTCTTGCTCTGGCTCTCGAGCCGCTGGCGGTTCCAGGTGGTGTCGCCCTTGGGTCCGAAGAACTCGGCCCGCATGTTGTTGTCGACGCCCCACACCGGGAAGCCCATGTTGTCAAAGAACGTGACGGCTTCAGAGCCGATCAACCCGCTGCTTCCCGTGACCAGAACACGCATCGCTTCTTGAACCTTCCGCTCGAGGTGATTCTCGGACGACGCCGCGCCGGCGACGCCCTCCGCCCCGGAATCAGCCACCATCGGCCGCTTCCGCCCGCCGGTCCACTCGATCACGCGGCCCGGCGTCCGGCTCCGGAGCGGGCCGGGCATCCTACTGAAACGCCGCCGCGGCGCACGCCGCCCGTCCTCCCAGAACGATTCAGCTTGAGTCAAGGTTCGCGCGATCGGCGCTTCCCCCCGCCCGCCACGGATTTTTTCACGCTCGCGCCCGCGCCCCACCCCCGATTCGCTACGCTCGACAACCCCCGGCGACCGCCGGAGAACCAACCACCCGCAACCCGTCGCCGACCGCCATCGCGACGCCTCAACCCCTCGGAGAGAGACCCATGCCCGATCTGATCACCCCCCACGGCGGCGAGCTCGTCAGCCGCGTCGTCACCGGCGAGAAGGCCGACGCCCTCCGCAAGCAAGCCGAGAGCCTGCCCGTCATCGAGCTCTCCCAGAAGCAGTCCTGCGACCTCGAGATGATCGGCATCGGCGCCTTCTCTCCGCTCACCGGCTTCATGGGCAAGGCCGACTTCGAGTCGGTCTGCAAGAACATGAAACTCGCCTCGGGCGACATCTGGCCCATCCCGATCCTCCTTGCCGTGGACAAGGCCGACGCCCCGAAGGTCGGCGACCGCGTCGCGCTCGTCGCCAATGCGCCCTCCACGGGCGAGAAGGTGATCCAGGCCGTCATGACCGTCGAGGAGGTCTTCGACCATGACAAGAGCCTCGAGATCCCGAGCGTCTTCCGCACCGAGGACGACGCGCACCCGGGCGTCGCCCAGGTCCGGGCCGAGGGCGACGTCTGCGTCGCCGGACCGGTCGAGGTTCTCACCGTCTGCGTCGATCCCGAGGGCCCCGAGGCCTTCCTCGATCGCCGCCTGACCCCCGCCGAGACCCGCGCCGAGTTCGAGAAGCGCGGATGGAAGACCGTCGCCGCGTTCCAGACGCGCAACCCCATCCACCGCGCCCACGAGTACCTCTGCAAGGTCGCTCAGGAGATCTGCGACGGCCTCCTGATCCACCCGCTCGTCGGCGAGACCAAGGAGGGCGACATCCCCGCCGACGTTCGCATGAAGTGCTACGAGACGCTCATCGACAGCTACTTCGTCGACGACCGCACCGTCCTCTCGGTCATGCCGGCCGCGATGCGCTACGCCGGTCCCCGCGAGGCTGTCCTCCACGCCCTCATCCGCAAGAACTACGGCGTGACCCACTTCATCGTCGGCCGCGACCACGCCGGCGTCGGCGACTACTACGGCACCTACGACGCCCAGAACATCTTCGACGAGCTTGACCGGGACAACCTCCAGATCGAGCCGCTCAAGTTCGAGCACGCCGCCTGGAGCCACAAGGCCCAGGGCATGGTCTCGGGCAAGACCTTCCCCAAGCTCGAGGGCGACCAGGTCTTCCTCTCCGGCACCAAGGTGCGCGAACTCCTGAGCAAGGGCGAGCGCCCGCCGGCGGAGTTCACCCGCCCCGAGGTCGCCGACATCCTCATCGACTGGGCCACCAGCAAGCAGCCCGTCGGCAGCTGAGGCTCGCCGCCTGACTCGCACACGTCATGAGCCGCTCTCTCTGGAGCGGCTTTTTTCATACCCCGACGTCGTACCCGAGCGCCCCGAGATCCTCACCCATCATCTCCGAGAGCCGGCGATTGCTCTCGGCGTACCGCTCGCGGGCGACCTCATCGACAAGGCGGCGCAGGCGACGCTCGCTCCGGGCCCGGACCGTCCCGGGCGTCAGGCGGTCGGCGGACTCGAACGCCCGCTGCACCGCTCCGGCGACGCGCGGATTCCCCACCGGCGCCCCCGGGTTGAGCGCGTCGCGCACGAGAAACCGATTGAACTGCCGCTTGATCGAGCACGCCAACGCCGAGAGGGCCACGTTCTTCTTCTCCCGCGGGATCGGGCCGGGCTTCGGCGCCCCGGCGAACGCGATGATCCGCTCGGCGAACGACTGCGGATCCTCCTTGAGCCGCTCGAAGGGCAGCGCGAGAACGGCGTCGGCGCCGAAGAGCCCGCGATAGAGGCCGATGAGGCGGTCGTACTGAAAAAAGTCGGCATCAAAGAGCGGCACGCGCGGCCGCCCGAGCAGAGGAGGCCGGAGATAGCCGCGGGCCGAGCAGACTCCGCCCACGCGGACGTACTGCTTATAGCACGAGGCGATCATCGCCCGCTGCTCGCGCGTGATGACCACGACTCGCGCCTCCGGCGTCGCGGCCGCAAAGCGCCGAGCGATCAGCTCGCTGTCGTACCCGCCGGAGTGCGGATTCCCGCTGAAGCGCTCCGCGGAAAGCACCGGAATGAGCTCCCGGGCGCCGGCTTCCGCCATGCCCTCCGTGAGCCACGCCCGCGTCGCTTCGGCGTCATAGAAGAGCGGCTTGGTCAGCGCAATCCGCTCGATCATCTCGCCGCGGGACCACGGGCTCGTGAAGCCGAGGTCCGCGTTGTCAAAGATGAACGCCTGAAGCCACGTCGTGCCGGTTTTGTGATAGCCGATGTGAATAAGCGAGGATGGGGGGGCATGGGTGGGCGGTGCTCCTCTCGCGGCGTCGCCCGCATCGGCTGATTGGATGCCAGCGGTTGATCCCGGCGGGCGTTATTCTCCGGACCCGCGGCGATGTCGCAGCTGGGAGAGGGAGAATACCGAGCCCCATGACGAGCGTGCAGCGAATTCTGGTCACCGGCGGCGCCGGCTTTCTCGGCTCCCATCTCTGCGAGCGGCTCGTCGCCGACGGCCACGACGTCATCTGCCTGGACAACTTCTTCACCAGCCAGAAGTCCAACGTCTCCCACCTCCTCGGCGAGCCCAACTTTGAGCTCGTCCGCCACGACGTCACCCACCCCGTCTGGCTCGAGGTCGATCAGATCTACAACCTCGCCTGCCCCGCCGCCCCGGGGCATTACCAGTACAACCCCATCAAGACCATGAAGACGTCCGTGCTCGGGGCCATCAACGTCCTGGGCATGGCCAAGCGCTGCCGAGCGAAGGTGCTTCAGGCTTCGACCAGCGAGATCTACGGCGACCCCGAGGTCCACCCCCAGCCCGAGAGCTACCGCGGGAACGTCAACCCGATCGGCCCCCGCGCCTGCTACGACGAGGGCAAGCGCGCCGCCGAGACGCTCTTCTTCGACTACCACCGCTCCAACAACGTCAACATCCGTCTTGTGCGCATCTTCAACACCTACGGCCCGCGCATGCACCCCTACGACGGGCGCGTCGTCTCCAACTTCATCCGCCAGGCCCTCGAGGGCGAGGACCTCACCATCTACGGCGACGGCTCCCAGACCCGCGCCTTCTGCTACCGCGACGACCTCGTCGAGGGCATCATCCGCATGATGGAGGGCCCGGACGATTTCCCCGGGCCCGTCAACCTGGGCAACCCCGGCGAGTTCACCATCAAACAGCTCGCCGAACTCGTGATCGAGCTCACCGGGGCGAAGGTCAAGTTGGTTCACCGCGAGCTGCCCGCCGACGACCCCACGCAGCGCCGTCCGGATATCACCCTCGCGAGCGACAGGCTCGGCTGGGAGCCGACCGTCGAGCTCCGGGATGGGCTGGCGAAGACGATCGAATGGTTCAGATCCGTCGAACTTTCCAGTTTCCGCCCTCCCACGCCGAACTTCTGAGCCGCCGCGACGATACTGAACGATCCATATCGACTTTTTCACGCGGGCTTCGGCCCGGGCGAGCTCGGACGCGAACATCGTCCGAATACACCGCAAGCAGCGGGGAGAGCAGACTCATGAAGCTCACGATGGTTGGCTCCGGGTACGTCGGGCTCGTCACGGGCGCGTGCTTCTCGAACACCGGCAACGAGGTCACCTGCCTCGATCTCGACTCCGAGAAGATCAAGACGCTCAACGACGGCGGATGCCCCATCTACGAGCCCGGGCTCACCGAGCTCATGGAGATCAACACCGCCGCCGGGCGCCTGAAGTTCACCACCGATCCCAAGGCCGCCTATCGCGACGCCGACATCATCTTCATCTGCGTCGGCACGCCCTCGGACGACGACGGGCACGCCGACCTGAAGTACGTCTTCGGCGCCGCCGACGACATCGCCGAGGCCATCCTCGAGCTCGGCCCGGGCGCGAAGTCGAAGACCGTCGTCGTCAAGAGCACCGTCCCCGTCGGGACCTCGCTCGCTGTGCGGGACCGCATCCGCGCGAAGGTCGGCGACCTCCCCTTCCGCATCGCCAACAACCCCGAGTTCCTCAAGGAGGGCGCCGCCCTCAACGACTTCAACAAGCCCGACCGCGTGGTCTGCGGCGTGGAGGATGAGGAAACCGGCCAGATCATGCGCGACCTCTACGAGCCCTTCGTCCGCCAGGGCAACCCCATTTACCTGATGGACATCCTCTCCTCCGAGATGGTCAAATACGCCTCCAACGCGATGCTCGCCACCAAGATCTCCTTCGTCAACGAGATCGCCGGGCTCTGCGACGTCTACGGCGCCAACATCAACCGCGTCCGCGAGGGCATGTGCTCCGACAAGCGCATCGGCAACCAGTTCCTCTACCCGGGGCTGGGCTACGGCGGCTCCTGCTTCCCCAAGGACGTCAAGGCCTGCATCTCCATGGGCGATCGCGCCGGACGCCCCACCGAGCTTCTCAAGAGCGTCCACCGCGTGAATCAGAATCAGCGCGACACGTTCTGGGCCAAGATCGAGGGCCACTTCGCCGAGAACGGCGGGCTCGCCGGCAAGACGCTCGCCTTCTGGGGCATCGCTTTCAAGCCCAACACCGACGACATTCGCGAGGCCCCGTCGCTGACGCTCATGCAGCGGGCGATCGACGCCGGCGCCGCCGTCCGAGCCTACGACCCCGTCGCGGGCGACAACTGCCGCAGGGAAAGCAGCGGCGTCACCGTCTGCGACACCATGGTCGAGGCGCTCGAGGGCGCCGACGCCCTGGTCATCAGCACCGACTGGGACGAGTTCAAGTCCCCCGACTTCCAGAAGGTCAAGGACGGCCTCAAGGCGCCCGTCGTCTTCGACGGACGCAACCTCTACCGCCTCGAGCAGATGGCCCGCGAGGGGTTCATCTACCACTCGGTCGGACGCGCCACGGCTCGCCCGGGGCACATCCCCGTCGGCGCCTCGCGGTCCGAGTCCTCCATCGGCTAAGCCCGCTCCGCCCGTTCAGAACCGAACCGCCGGCGCCTCCAGCACCTCGCGCAGCAGCGTCGCCGCGCTGACCGCGAGCTGCAACGCCGCCAGCGCCGCCGGACCGAGCCACCACCAGCGCCACCGCTCCCGCCGCGCGCTCAGCACCAGCGCCACGAGCAGCGCCGAGAACACGATCGCCAGCGGCTCGAAATACCGCTGCCACGCCATCGAGTTCATCGACTGCGCCGAGAGCCACGCGACGACGCCGACAAGCAGCGTGAGCGTCTCCGCGCCGCGACCCGAGCGCGCCGCGGCGCTCGCGATCGCCCCGAGCGCCGCCCCGCCGAGCGTCGCCATGCCCGCCAGAAGGATCGACCGTTCGCCCGCCACCGGGGTCTCCCGGACGAGCACCCAGATCCACCCGTACGCCCGCGCCCGGAGCTCGAAGCTCGTCTCGACGAGCGTCCCCGCGAGCAGCCCGATCACCCCCCCGGCGACGATCGCCGGCGCCGACGCCAATCGCCGGATCTCCGGGACCGCCGCCCACCCGAGCGGGACCGCCGCGATCGCGAAGACCGCCAGGCCCATCGCGAGCGTCGCCGGGTTCGGATCGCCCGCGTGCTTCGCCGCCGCATCGCTCGGCGGGGTCAGGCCGCCCCAGACCCAGACGAAGGCGCCGAGCGTCGCCACGGCGCACGCGACGCCGATCGCCGCGCCTCCAAGCGGCGTCCACGCTCGGCGATCCCGCCTCGCCCACCTCGGCGCCGCACGAGCCAGCGGGCTGGCCAGCGCCCCGGCCACCGCGACCGGCGCAATCGACCAGACGTGAATCTGGCGCACCGCCACGAGCCCCGCCGCGAGAAGCCCCGCGCCGACGCCCCTTCCGAGGGTCATGGGCCGAATCGAGAGCCACAAGATCGCCACGAGCAGGCCGAGCGCGAGATTATCGGTTGTCAGGAACGCCGCCCCGCCGAGCACGTACACGCTCAGGGCGAGCGGGAGCGAGAGCATCGCCGCGGCGCCCGCCCCGACCCGAGCCCGAAGCGAGAGCGCCAGCATCACGGGCAGCGCCGCACCGATCACCGCCGTCGCCACACGCATCGCGAGAAGCTCGCTCCCGCTCGGCGCCGCCTGCGCCGCCGCCGCCATCAGCGCGTGGTACCCGGGACTGGTCGCCGACGGGTAGTTCACCACGTCGATCGCCGGCCACTGCTCGACCATGCCCTCGATCACCACGAGGTGGTACTGATCCTGATCGCTCGCCTCGCTCGGGCCGCCCCGCCCGCTGGCGATAATCACGAGCGACACCGCCAGCACGATGAGCCCCGGAACCGCGATCATCGCCGCCGCGAGCGGATGAGGGCGACGCGGGTTCGGTTCATCGGCGGACATGCGCGATAGCATACTCGGCGCTGCGGGCCCGCCGGATGAGCGGCGAATCGCCCCTTTCCGCCCTCCCCTGTCCAGCTGGCGGGGGAAAAGAGCCGATGCCGCTCTCGCCAAGACCATGCCCGACCCCTCCGCCGCCAAGCCCGTTCAGCTCGTCAAGCTCATCAGGCCCACCCAGTGGGCCAAGAGCGTCTTCGTGCTGGTCGGACCCTTCTACGCGGTCGCCGATCAGGGCATCGAACTCGCCGAGACGCTCTGGAAGGCCTTGCTCGCCGCGCTTGCCTTCTCGCTCGTCTCGAGCGCCATGTACATCTTCAACGACATGATGGACGCCGAAGCGGACCGGGCCCACCCGCGCAAGAAGCACCGCCCCATCGCCTCGGGCGCCGTCAGCCGCGCGGAGGGAATCGCCCTCGCCGCCGCGCTGATCCTCATTGCGGCCGTCGCCGTGCTCTTCATCCCCGAGCGGGTCGCCCGCTGGTGGCTCGCCGTGATCCTCGCCCTTTACGCCTCGAACGTCGCGGTCTACTCGGTCTTCCTCAAGCACCACGTCATCGCCGACGTCATGAGCCTCTCCATCGGCTTCGTGCTCCGGGTCTTCGCCGGGTGCGTGGCGATCGCCGTCGTCCCCTCCGTCTGGCTCCTCAACTGCACGCTCTTTCTCGCGATGTTCCTCGCCTTCGGCAAGCGCCTGGGCGAGCGCCGCACCCTCGGCGCCGGCGCGGGCGCCGCCAGACGCGTCCAGGCCGCCTACACCGACGACCTGCTCCGCATGTCCGTTGTTGTCACCGGCGTCGCCACGCTCATGGGCTACACCATCTACGTGCAGGCCCAGGAGGCGTATGTCTTCGGCTTCAACCTCCTGTGGCTGACCGTCCTGCCCGCCACCTATGTCCTCCTCCGCGTCGTCGTGGTCATCGAGCAGGGCCGCTACGACGACCCCACCGAGCTCGCGGTCCACGATCGCGGGTTCCAGGCCGGGGCGATCGTCTTCGCCGCGGTCACCGCCTTCCTCGTCTGGTATTTCCGCCTGACGCCGACCCCGTGAGGCATCCATTCGGAAGGTTCAGCGATCAAAACGCATCCATCGTGCGTTTAATAGGTAGAAACAGACCGCCGCCGCCCCATTCCGGCTTGGGCGAATCGGCCTTCAAAAGAGTCCATCCACGCGAGAACGGGAGATCTCACCCATGCATCGACGCACCGTCACCAACCTGTCCCTTGTCGCGGGGCTCGCCCTCTCCGGCGTCGCCCTTTCCTTCGCGGCGCAGAGCCAGGCCCAGCCGTCCCCAGAGCAGATCGCCCAGATGCGCGCCGCCATGGCGAGCAACGGGAGTAACGACGACTCCAAGAGCGACTTCCCCGACTGGGACTCCGTCTCCGAGGGCTACGAGAAGATCGTCTCCAGCCTCGACGAGAAGCCCATGTACACGCTCTACCGGCGGACCAAGGACGGTCAGATGCTCGCCGAGCTCCCGACCAACTTCGAGCGCCAGAAGCTCTTCGTCGGCTACACCGTCTCCGCCGGCACCCCCACCGCCGGCATCCAGTTCGGCGACGCCTACGTCTACTGGAAGCGCTACGACAAAAAGCTCGCCCTCATCCAGCCCCAGCTCGAGACCCGGACCTCGGGCGACTTCGAGAGCAAGAAATCCCAGGAGCAGCTCTTCACCGACCGCGTGCTCCTGAGCGTGCCCATCAAGACCATGGGCCCCGGCGGCGGACCCGTCATCGACCTCGATCAGCTCCTCGTCGGTAAGGCGGGCAGCTTCTTCGGACGCGCCGCCCGCGGCCTTCAGGGAGACCTGCTCACCATCGCCAAGGCCAAGGCCTTCCCCGAGAACATCACGGTCTCCTACGAAGTCCCCGACGCCAACGGCCAGCTCATCACGCTCGCCTACTCCATGAGCGTCCTCCCCGAGAACACCGGCTACAAGCCCCGCGAAGCCGATCCGCGCGTCGGCTACTTCGCCACCGCCTACAACGACCTCGGGAAGGCCGAGGAGTCCTCCGGCTGGACCCGCTACATCAACCGCTGGAAGCTCGAGAAGGCCGATCCGTCCCTCTCGCTGAGTCCCCCCAAGGAACCCATCGTCTTCTACCTCGATCACAAGACCCCCATCCAGTACCGACGCTGGGTCCGCGACGGCGTCCTCGCCTGGAACGACGCCTTCGAGAAGATCGGGATCGCCAACGCCATTGAGGTCTACCAGCAGGACGCCCGCTCCGGCGCCCACATGGACAAGGACCCCGAGGACGTCCGCTACAACTTCATCGTCTGGAACTCCAACAACGCCTCCTTCGCGATCGGCCCGTCGCGCGTCGACCCGCGCACCGGTCAGATCCTCGACGCCGACGTCGTCATGAACGACGGCTGGCTCCGATACGCCTCTCGCGAGTTCGAGCTCAACCTCGGTCAGGAAGCCATCGAGGGCTTCAGCCCCGAGACGCTCAAGTGGCTCGACCGGCGCCCGCAGTGGGATCCCCGCGTCCGCACCGCCCCGCCCGAGCTCCGCGAGGAGATCCTCCAGGATCGCGTCGCGCGACTCCACCGCGAGAGCCGCGACATCCTCGAGCGCGCCGACAAGGCCGCCGAGCCCGCGCTCTCCCCCCTCGGCGCCGAGCGGCACGACGGCCTCGCCCATCGCACCGTGCAGGTCAACGGGCACTGCTCCTACGCCCACGATCGCGGCATGGACCTCGCCATGATCCGAAGCTCCCTCCTCGACCTCCCCGCCTACAGCGAGGGCGACACCGTCGACGGGGCGCCCGAGAAGTTCATCGGCGGCATCGTCAAGGACGTCGTCATGCACGAGGTCGGCCACGTCCTCGGCCTCCGGCACAACTTCAAGGCCTCCTCCATCTACACCCTCGAGGAGATCAACTCCGAGGAGTGGCGCGAGGGCGGCAAGCCCATCACCGGCTCCGTCATGGACTACAACGCCATGAACTACACCAAGGACGGCGCCATCGGCGACGGCCCCTACTTCATGACCACCCTCGGGCCCTACGACCACTGGGCCATCGAGTACGGCTACACCTTCGACAACGACCTCAAGCCCGTCCTCGAGCGGGTCGGCGAGAACGAGAACGTCTACCTCACCGACGAAGACACCTGGGGCCCAGACCCCCTCGCCCGCCGGCGCGACATGGGCGCCAACGCCCTCGATTTCGTCGACGCCGAGATGAAGCTCGTCCAGAACCTCCGAGGCGAGATCGTCGACAAGGTCTTCGAGGAAGGCGAGAGCTGGGAAGAGGTCCGCAACGCCTACATGGCGCTGCTGGGCCGCCACGTCCGCTCGGTCAGCCACGCCGCCAACTGGATCGGCGGCGTCCACGTCAACCGCGACCGCATGGGCGATCCCGGAGACCGCAACCCCACCGAGCCCGTCGACGCCCAGAAGCAGCGCCGCGCGCTCGAGCAGGTCGTCGAGTACACCTTCAGCGACGACGCCTTCGGTCTCACCCACGAGCTCCTCAACAAGATGAGCCGCGACAAGTGGTGGGACGCCGGCGGCTTCCGCACCATCATGGGCGACCCCCAGCTCAACGTTCACGACACCATCGTCGGCATCCAGTCCTCGGCCATGACCATGGTCATGAACCCGACGACCCTCCGGCGCGTCTACGACAACGAGTTCCGCATCCCCGAGGGCGAGGACGCCTTCACCCTTCCCGAGCTGCTCGAGAGCGTCACCGCCGCCGTGTGGTCCGAGCTCGACGAGAAGGCCGCCGGGCGCTACTCCGCCCGCAAGCCCATGATCTCGAGCCTCCGGCGAAACCTCCAGGACGAGCACGTCGCCCGCCTCATCGACCTGACGCTCCCCGCCGGACGCGTCAGCGGAGCCGCCGGCAAGCCCGTCGCGAACCTCGCCGCTCACCACCTTCGCGAGGTCAAGGGCCGCATCGACGACACCCTCGAAAGCTCGAGTGGAAAGCTCGACGCCTACTCCCTCTCGCATCTCGAGAGCGTGCAGGCTAAGATTGAACAGGCCCTCGACGCCGAATTCATCTATAATTCCGACGACATCGCGGCCGGCGGAGGATCGATCGTCATCAGCTTCGGCTCCCAGCCGTAAGCGAACACAAGCCCCAACCCCAGGTCGGGCGCGGCCCAGAGCCGCAGCCCGACCGCCCCTTGCCGGCGTCTCCGCCCCGAGACGCCGGCTTTTTCGTGCGCCCACGCGGTGACGGCGCGCGCCCGCGCGGTTAGCGGGAGCTACAATCCCGACCCCTTCTCAGCGACTCACTCCGATCACAAGCGAGGGATTCCACGTGGCCGACAAGCACTTCGATCTCGTCATCATCGGCGGCGGCCCCGCCGGCTACGTCGCCGCCGTCCGCGCCGCCCAGCTCGGGCTCAAGACCGCCTGCGTCGAGCGCGCCAAGCTCGGCGGCGTCTGCCTCAACTGGGGTTGCATCCCCTCCAAGAGCCTCCTCGCCAACGCCGAGCTCTACGAGAAGGTCACCAAACAATCCGAGGACTGGGGCCTCTCCTTCGACAAGCTCTCCTACGACTGGCCCAAGATCATCGGCCGCTCGCGCGATGTCGCCGGAAAGCTCAACAAGGGCGTGGGCTTCCTCCTCAAGAAGAACAAGGTTGAGCACATCGACGGCCACGCCAAGATCGTCGCCGGCCGGTCGGGCGACTCGCCCTGCAAGGTCGAGATCCACGACGTCGAGACTCACGAGGAGATCACCCCCTCCCCGAGCGAGGTGAAGAAGCTCCGCGAGACCATCACCGCCGACAACGTCCTCGTCGCCACCGGCGCCGTCGCGCGAGACCTCCCCTTCGCCAAGTTCGACGGCGACAAGATCATCGGCGCCCGCGAGGCCATGACCCTCCCCGAGCGCCCCGAAAAAATGGTCGTCGTCGGCGCCGGCGCCATCGGCATCGAGTTCGCCTACTTCTACCACTCCTTCGGAACCGAGATCACCGTCGTCGAGATGATGCCCCGCATCCTCCCCGTCGAGGACGACGACGTCTCCAGGTTCCTCGAGAAGACCTACAAGAAGAAGGGCATGGACATCCGGACGTCCACCACCACCACCGCCGTCGAGAAGACCAAGAACGGCGTCAAGGTCACCATCGCCCCCTTCAAGGACGGCAAGGCCGACGAATCCAAGGCCGAGACCATCGAGGCCGACAAGGTGCTCCTCGCCATCGGCGTCACCGGACGCTTCGACGGCCTCTTCGATGAGTCCCTCGGGCTCAAGACCGAGCGCGGCGCCATCGTCACCGACTACACCCCCGGGCCCCCCTTCCAGAGTCAGAAGCTCACCTACGAGACATCCGTCCCCGGCGTCTACGCCGTCGGCGACATCATCGGCGCGCCATGGCTCGCCCACGTCGCCAGCGAGGAAGGCATCATCTGCGTCGAGCAGATCGCCGGACACGACCCCTATCCCATCGACTACTCCGTCGTCCCCGGCTGCACCTACTGCCACCCTCAGGTCGCCTCCGTCGGCTACACCGAGCGCGCCCTCAAGGAACAGGGCCTCGAGAAGGACAAGGACTACGCCGTCGGAAACTTCGCCCTCAACGCGCACGGAAAGGCCATCGCCGCCAACGTCAACGAGGGCCTCATCAAGATCATCCGGGGGCTTCCCCGCGGAGAGATCCTCGGCGCCCACCTCTGCTGCGACAACGCCACCGAGCTCATCGGCGAGCTCGCCCTCGGGCGCCGGCTCGAAGCCACCAGCGAAGAGCTCATCGCCACCATCCACGCTCATCCCACGATGTACGAGGCCGTTCACGAGGCCGCCCTCGCCTCCGAAGGCCGCGTGATTCACGCCTGACCCGGCCGACGAGCTCGCAATCCCCAGAGCCGACCGCCGCCAAACGACCGCCCCCGGCCACCGCTGCGCCGACGATGAGCCCCCCAGAGACTCGACTCGTGGTCATGTTTGCACTCTGAACGGTATCAAATCCGACGTTTTCGCAGATTCTCCTCGCCTAATTCCCCCCAACAGGTCACAATCGGAACTGGTGAGGATTGCGCGGGGGAGGTGTTCCGATTATCGGAGCGCATCCGCGCATCAAAAACGCAGAGTCGAAAGGTGTGAGCCCCCATGAACAAGTTGTATGAACTGGCCCTCTTCGGCGCGGTCGGCGCCGCCGCTGTCTCGGTCGCCGCCGCGTTGAGCGTCGGGGCCGCCGGCCCGTCGCTCAAATCCGCCGCCGAGTCCAACGCCGCCCCGGCAGGCGCTCCGGCCTTCGTGCAGGAGGCCGTCGCCGTACAGATCCGCGAGCAGGTCGGCGCCAGCCTCGCCGCCATGAACGACCCCGAGAAGGCCGCCTGTGAGATGTTCGAGTACGGCAGCGTCCTTGCGGCGCCCGGAACCCCCCCCGACGTCATCCAGGACACCTACGACCGGATGATGCAGTGGCTCGCCGACAACCCCTGGGAGGGCGACGGCCCGACCGCCCGCTTCCAGCCCGGCGATCGCTGGGGCGGACTCGGCGGGCGCGGAGTCTCCGTCGACCTGACCTACAGCTTCCCCCCTGACGGTATCTCCATATCCGGTGGATCGAACTCGCTCAACGCAACGCTCGACGGCATCTACGGCTCCACCGCCACGTGGAAGCAGATCTTCGCCGACGAGTTCCAGCGCTGGGGCGACGCCACCGGCAACACCTACACCGAGGTCTCCGATGACGGCGCAACCTGGCCCGGCGCCCCCGGCCCCTTCAACGGCAGCAGCAGCCGCGGGGACGTCCGCATCGTCATGGGGCCCAACGACGGCTCCGGCAGCGTCCTCGCCTTCAACTTCTTCCCCGACAACGGCGACATGTACTTCGACGTCGCCGAGAACTGGGGCAACGGAACCTTCTTCCGCAACGTCATCGCCCACGAGCACGGCCACGGCATCGGGCTCAACCACGTCTGCCCCGCCAACTCCACCAAGCTCATGGAGCCCTTCGCCAACTTCCTCGTCGGACCCCGCTTCGACGATCGCCTCGCCGGGCAGTACCTCTACGGCGACTTCTTCGAGCCCAACAACTCGGGCGGTTCGGCCGTCGATCTCGCCGGCCTCGGGCTGACCAACAACGGCATCCCCGTCGTCATCGATGAGATGTCCCTCCACAGCTCGAGCGACTTCGACCTCTTCCGCGTCGAAGCCGAGCCCGGGACCATCATCAACGTCCAGGCCATCCCGGTCGGACCCACGTACACGCAGGGCCCGCAGGTCGGCAATTGCAACACAGGAAGCACGTTCATCGCCTCCGAGATCGGCGATCTGAAGCTGGACATCCTCCGCCCGAGCTTCTCCGCCGCCGCCACCTCCGACACCGGCGGCTTCGGCGACAGCGAGACGATTTCGGGCTTCACGGCCGACCAGCTCGGCAACTGGTTCATCCGTGTCTCCTCCACCGCCGGCATCGGCTTCCAGGAAGCCCAGATGTACGACATCATCATCTCCCTTCAGGGAGGCACGCCCCCCGACCCCGCGGACATTGACGGAAACGGCTGCGTCGACTCCACCGACCTCGCGATCCTGATCGCCGCGTGGAACTCCGACGACGCCGACATCACCGGCGACGGGGTCACCAACGCCTCCGATCTGGCGGCGCTCATCGCCAGCTGGACCGGTTCGGGCTGCTGATCGTCAGCAACAAAGCAAACCGTGCGACCGGCGGCGGAAACGCCGCCGGTTGCGTTTCAGGCCCGAGCGTTGCTACAGTGCTCCGCTCACTTCGGGGTGTAGCGCAGCTTGGTAGCGCGTCTCGTTCGGGACGAGAAGGTCGCTGGTTCGAATCCAGTCACCCCGACTTTTCAACTCTCTGATATATCAGAGCTTGTAGGCAGAGTGTCCAGGGCGGGGCAAGCGGCGCGTACCGCCCCGTACAGCTTCAAGCGGGACCCCGCCGCATCCTTGCATCCAGACGCTTCTCACAGAGCCAGCGCGATCACCCTCGGCCGGGATGCTTTCGGCGTCCCTCGCCCGCCCGCCATCGGCCGGTCTTCACGACCGGAGCCGCCAGAGCTTGCGAACCGCGTCCAGGAACGCGTCGATCTTCGCCGGCTCCATCTCGCGAAGCTCCATCACCTTCCGCGCCAGAGCAAGACCCGTCTCCCCCTCCTCGTAGACCGAGATCGTCTTGTCCCACCCGCTGAGCGCCTCGGCCTCGGTCAGGTACTGCGCCCGCATGATGATCTGGATGTCGGCGTTCAGCTCCTTGGAGATCTGAATCAGGTCCGACCGATCCTCGGCGTGAGGAAGGGTGACGACGAGATACTCCGCCCGACGGATCCCCGCGTCTTCAAGAATCTCGGGCCTCGTGGCGTCGCCGAAGATGGCCGGACGCCCCTTCGCGACGAGCGATTCCACGGTGCGGAGATTCATCTCCACGATGACCGTGTGGACGCCGGAATCGCGAAGCAGACCGTCGACGAGACGCCCAACCGGGCCGTACCCGACCACGAGCGCGAGCGGACCCTCCGCCGTCTCGATGCGCGCCGACGATGATTCATTCACAGCGCGCCGGAGACGCTCGGCCTTGCCGTCGAGCAGTCTCCAGAGCCAGGGAACCCGCCGGACCGACGCCTCGATCCGGTCGAGAGAACCGAACAGGATCGGGTTGAGCGTGATCGAGATCATCGCGGCGCCGACGAGGACCTGCTGGCCGTCCGCGGGGATCACGCCGTAGAGCAGCGCGACCTGACCAAGAATGAACGAGAACTCGCCGATCTGCGCCAGCCCCAGCGCGACCGTCAGACCGGTGCGGACGGGGTACCCGAGAATCGAGACGATCGCGAGCGCGGCGATCGGCTTGACGATCATGACGATCCCGAGACCGGCGGCGAGCATGAGCGGCTCACGAACGACGAACGCCGGATTGAACAGCATGCCCACCGCGACGAAGAAAAGCACCGCGAACGCGTCTCGCAGCGGGAGCGCGTCCGCGGCGGCCTGATGGCTCGTCGGGCTCTGCGCGACCACCATGCCCGCCAGAAACGCGCCCAGCGCCACGGAGACGCCGAAGAAGGCCGCCGAACCCACCGCGATCGTGATCGAAAGCACCAGAACCGTGAGCGTGAAGAGCTCGCGCGATCGCAGCTTTGCGATCCTGCCGAGCAGCCACGGAATGACCCGCGACCCCACGAGCAGCAGGATCGCCACGAGCAGACCGAACTTCGCGAGCGCGATGACGATCGTCATGACGACGCCGCCGCCCTCGCTCGCCCCGGACGACTCGACCGCCTCCCCCACCGCCATCATCGGGACGAACACGAGCGCAAGCACCGTGAAGATGTCCTCAACCAGCAGCCACCCGACGGCCGCGTGACCGTGCGGCGTGGCGAGCATCTTCCGGTCCATCAGCACGCGCAGGAGCACCACCGTGCTCGCCACCGCCATCGCCATGCCGATCACCATCCCGGACTGCCAGGACCAGCCGAAACCGAGGAAAACGAACGTCCCCACGATCGTCGCAGAGAGACTCTGCACCACCGCCCCCGGGACCGCGATTCGGCGGACCGCGATCAGATCCTTGAGTTTGAAGTGCAGACCGACACCGAACATCATCAGGATCACGCCGATCTCGGCGAGCTGATGCGCGATCTCCTCATCGCCCACAAACCCGGGCGTGTACGGACCGATGACGACGCCGCCAAGCAGATAGCCGACGATCGGCGACAACCCCAGTCGCTTTGTCATCAAGCCGAAGAGCCACGCCGCAGCGAGCCCGGCCGCGAGCGTGGTCAGGAGCGGCAGTTCCGTAATGGCGGCGGCAAGAGCCGTCGGCGGCGTCCAGGTCATGCCCGATAGTACCTGACCGCCGCGGGACGGCGCCGGCGCTCCCCCGGTACACTCACGTCATGGGAGCCGAAGACCACGCCCGAACGCCCGCCCCCCTCACCCGCACCGTCGCCCTCATCAACCAGAAGGGCGGCGTCGGCAAGACGACCACCACCGTCAATCTCGCCGCGGCGCTCGCCGAGAAGGGGCGTCGCGCGCTCGTCGTCGACATGGACCCGCAGGCTCACGCCACCATCCACCTCGGCGTCGAGCCCGAGCCCGACAAGCCCTCCGTCTACGACGTCCTCCTCGACCCCGCCGCCGCGCCCGACGCCGTCGTGCACGCGCGGCCCAACCTCGGCGTCATCCCCGCAGAGGTCGACCTCGCCGCCGCCGAGACCGAGCTCTCAAGCGCCCACGACCGCAACGACCGCCTCCGCCTGGGCCTCGCCGGACTTTCCGGCGCGTTTGAGTTCATCCTGATCGACTGCCCCCCCTCGCTCGGCCTGCTCACACTCAACGCGCTCGCCGCCGCCCGCGAGGTCGTCGTCCCGATGCAAGCGCACTTCCTCGCCCTCCAGGGCGTCGGGAAGCTTCTCGAGACCGTCCAGCTCATCGCCCGGGGCGTCAACTCCGAGATCCGCGTCTCCGGCATCGTTCTCACCGCCCACGACGAGCAGACGCGCCACGCCCGCGAGGTCGTCGCCGATCTCGAGGAGTTCTTCGCCGCCGCCCGCGAGCAGCCCGTCCCGTGGCGCGGCGCCCGCGTCTACCGCCCACCCATCCGAAGACACATCAAGCTCGCCGAGTGCCCCAGCTTCGGACAGACGATCTTCGAATACGCCCCGGGCCTCGCCGGGGCCAAGGACTACGCCGACCTCGGCGAGAACTTCCTCGCGGAATGGGATCTCATGCTCGAGCGTCGCCGCGAGCGCCTCGCCGCGCAGGCTCCGCCCGAGATCCACGTCGCGCCCGCCGCGCGGGATCGCGCCGAGCCCTCCCGGTCATGAACCGCCTTCTCGCGAGCCGCTCGTTCTACCGCGTCGGCTTCGTGCTCTACGCGGTGCTCCTCTTCACCCTGACCCATTGGCCGCGACTCAACGTGCCAGGCCCCGAGGCCGGCTCCGACAAGCTTGCCCATTTTCTCGCCTTCTTCCTCTGGACCGCCCTGGCCATCGCCGCAGGACTCTTCGGCCGCTGGAACTCCCGCCGCAACATCCTGCTCGCCACGCTGCTGGCGATCGCTTATGGGACCATCGATGAGACCAGCCAGCTCATCCCCGCCTTCGAGCGACAGTTCTCCTTCCTGGACATGGCCGCGAACGCCGCGGGAGCGGCCCTCGCATCGGCGCTGGCGATGATGGTTATCCGACCATTTACCGACAGCGACGACTCTTAACTCTAGTTCATTGCCAAATCACGGATTACGTCTTGCGACGCGACCGCGGTCGTGCTATCTCTGAAGCGTCCGTACAGGGAAACCCGGGGTCCGCCCGCACAGCGGCCCCGATCACATCACGACGCGCGAATCGAACAGGCGAACGGACCGCACGGGGTCCGATCGGCTCTCGGCCATCGCGTCAAAGATTCTGAGGAGTCAGAGAGAATGAAGACCAGAACACTTGCGGCTGTTGGGCTCGCCCTCGTCGCCGGGGCCGCCGCCAACGCGGCCATGATCGTCGATACCGATCTCGCCGGCGCCGGGAACAACGCCCACGGGGCCAACCCGAACCTGCATCTCATGCAGGAGGTGAGCTTCGATCAGGCCTACAACCTGAACACCATCGGCGTCAACGCCTCTGGCGGGAACTTTACCCTTTACCTCGCCTCGAACGTCGGCCACTCCGCCAGCGACGAGTTCGACATCGTCTGGAGCTCCAACGGCGCCGCCGGCGCGGGCTACGACTGGACCGACCTCGACGCCTCCGGCGTCACCGTCGAGGCCGGGGACTACTTCGTCATCATGACCAGTGAGACCAACGCCAACTGGCGCCGGGCCCTGTCCGACGCCGAGGGCAACGTCGGCCTCGGCGGGAGCGGTCTCGCCAACGCCGGTCTCGACACCATCACCGGCAAGACCTTCATCCCCGGCGCCGCCAGCCGCGTCTACTCCGTCCGCGTGGACGGCGACGTGGTGCCCGCTCCGGGCGCCGCGGCCCTCTTCGGCCTCGCCGGTCTCACCGCCGCTCGCCGCCGCCGCTAAGGCGCCGACGCGCGACCATCCGTGTAACGCAAAGAAGACGTGAGGCACGGGGCCTCACGCACCAATTTTCGTTGCACACACGTGCTCAAACACGCCCCCCGGCGCGGCCGCGCCGGGGGGCGTTCTCTTGCGCCAACGCCCGTCGCAACTGGCGAGACCTCCCGCCACGCCCCGATACTCTCACCAGACGTGAACGACCACGCTCAGCGACACGCCGGCGCAAGATCGCAGGTCGTCGGCGCCGCCCGCGTCGTCGCCGCCCTCACCCTCCTCTCGCGCGTCTTCGGGCTCCTCCGAGACGCCGTCTGCGCCCGCGTCTTCGGCGCCGGGCCGGTCTGGTCCGCCTTCGCCTTCGCCTTCCTCCTTCCCAATCTCGCCCGCCGCCTCTTCGGCGAGGGCGCCCTCACCGGCGCCTTCATCCCCGATTACGCCGAACTCCTCGAAGCCGACCCGACCGAAGCTCACCGCTACGCCAGCGCGATGCTCGCGCTCGTCGCCGCGCTCGTCACCGCCGCCGCCGTCGTCGGCGAGCTCGTCCTCCTCGCCCTCTATCTCTTCTCCCCGCTCCGCGACTCCGGCGCCCTCGCCCTCCAGCTCTCCATGCTCCTGCTCCCCTTCGCTCCCATGATCTGCGTCACCGCCCTCCTCGGCGGCATGCTCCAGTCCCACGGCCGCTTCGCCCCCACCGCCGCCGCCCCTGTCATCCTGAATCTCTGCATCATTCTCGCCGTCGCCGGCGCCGCGTGGCTCGCCTCGGCCACCCTCGAGGCCGCCGCCTTTGCCGCCGCCGCCGCCGTCCTCATCGCCGGCCTCCTCCAGATCATCTGGTCCCTCTTCGCCGCCGCCCCCTATGTCAACTGGACCCCCCGATTCGCCGCCGCTCGCCTCGCCGTACGCCGGACCCTCGTGCGCACCGCTCCCGTCGTCCTCGGCCTCGGCGCGCTCCAGCTCAACACCCTTCTCGACGGACTCATCGCCAGCTACCCCATCCTCGTCGGCCCGACCATCGCCGGCCTCGAGTACCCCCTCGACCAATCCTCAAACGCCGCGCTCTTCTTCGCCCACCGCCTCTACCAGTTCCCCCTCGGCGTCTTCGGCATCGCCCTCGCCACGGCCGTCTTCCCCATGCTCGCCAGGCAATCCAGGGACCCCGACGCCTTCGCCTCAACCCTGCGCGACGGCCTGCGCCTCACGCTTTTCATCGGGCTCCCCGCCTCCGTCGGGCTCATCCTCGTCCGCGTCGATCTCGTGGCCGTCATCCTCGCCGGGGGCCTCTTCGACGCCTCGGACGTCGCCCGCGTCGCCACCATCCTCACCGGCTACGCCCCCGCCGTCTGGGCCTACGCCATGAACCACACCCTCACCCGCGCCTACTACGCCCGCGGCGACACCACCACCCCCATGCGCGTCACCCTCGCCTTCGTCGCGATCAACGTCACCCTCAATCTCATCCTCATCTGGCCCCTCGCCGAGGCCGGGCTCGCCTGGTCCACCGCGATCTGCGCCATCCTCCAGTTCGTCACCCTCGCGATCATCTGGCGCCGGCGTCACGCCGCGCCGGGCGCCATCGTCCACAGAGACCTCGCCCGATCCGCCGCATGGACGCTCCTGCTGACCCTCGCCATGGCCGCCGCCGTCGCCCTCACCCTCGAGCTGCTCCCCGCCCCCGGCCAGACCCGTGGTTTCGACGCCCTTCGCCTCGCCGCGGGCGTCGGCGTCGGCGCCGGTGTCTTCCTCGCCCTGTCGATCATGGTCGGCCGCCCCGAGCCGCGCTGGATGCTCCGCCGCAGCCGACCTCGCCCGTAAAAAGGGCGTTCATGCGAGCCCGCGCCGGACGCGGGTAAACTTGCCTCCGGACTCGTCCGATATCGCCCCGGACGCTCTTCGGGCGCCAATCTGTCCATCCGCACAACGTCAGGGGACGCGATGCTTCACGCCGGCCAAGCCCATATCCACACCTTCCGAGTCGTTCCGAGCCTCCCCAAGGCTCTCGAGCCGCTCCACGACCTCGCGCACAACCTCTGGTGGACGTGGCGCCCCGAGGCCGTCGAGCTCTTCCGCCGACTCGACCGCGACCTCTGGCGACGCACCGGGCACAACCCCGTCCAGATGCTCACCCTCATCGATCAGGGCAAGCTCGAACGCGCCGCCGCGGACCCGACCTACATCACCGCCCTCCAGCGCGCCACCGAGTCCCTCCAGGGCCACCTCAATAAGCCCGGCTGGTTCGACCGCGACTTCCCCGAGCTCGCCGGCGCCACGGGCGACCACCCCTTCCGCATCGCCTACTTCTGCGCCGAGTTTGGACTCACCGAGTGCTTCCAGATCTATTCCGGCGGCCTCGGCGTCCTCGCCGGCGATCACCTCAAGAGCGCCTCGGAGCTCGGCCTCCCCCTCGTCGGCGTCGGGCTCCTCTACCGCCACGGCTACTTCCACCAGTACGTCTCCGCAGACGGCTGGCAGCAGGAAACCTACCCCGAGATCGACCCCGCGACACACCCCGTCCGCCGCGTCCTCGACCGCAAGAACCGCCAGAAGTCCGTCACTGTCCGCGTCGCCGACCGCGACGTCGAGCTCGGCATCTGGCGCGCCGACGTCGGCCGCGTCCCCCTCTATCTCCTCGACGCCAACATGGCGAGCAACCACCCAGACGACCGCGAGATCACGCGAAACCTCTACGGCGGCGACGTCGAGACCCGCATCCGCCAGGAGGTCGTCCTCGGCATCGGCGGCGTCCGCGCCCTCGAGGCCGTCGGCGAGAACATCACCGTCTTCCACATGAACGAGGGCCACTCCGCATTCCTCGCCCTCGAGCGCATCCGCCGCTTCCGCGAGACCCACGGCGTCTCCTTCGAGGAAGCGCGTCAGGCCGCACGGCCCCAGCACGTCTTCACCACCCACACCCCCGTCCCCGCCGGCATCGACCGCTTCAGCCCGCCCCTCGTCGAGAAGTACTTCGCCAAGGACATCGACGCCCTCGGGATCGATCTCGAACACCTCCTCGCCCTCGGCCGAGAGAACGTCTTCGACAAGAACGAGTTCTTCTCGATGGCCGTTCTCGCTCTCCGCACCAGCGCCTTCCACAACGGCGTGAGCAAGCTCCACGGCGTCGTCTCGCGCCACATGTGGCGCCGCATCTGGCCCCAGACGCCCGTCGACGACGTCCCCATCGGGCACGTCACCAACGGCGTCCACACCCGGACCTGGATCTCACCGGAGCTCCGCGAGCTCTACGACCGCTACCTCGGCTGGGCCTGGCAGGACGACCCCGCCGACCACACCGTCTGGAAAGACGTCCACGAGATCCCCGACGACGAGCTCTGGCGCACCCACGTCGGCAAGCGGCGCGAGCTCGTCTCCTGGGCCCGCCGCAAGGTCCGACGCCAGCTCCGCGACCGAGGCGCCCGACAGGAGGAAGTCCGCGCCGTCGACGACCTCCTCGACCCCGAGGCCCTCACCATCGGCTTCGCCAGACGCTTCGCCACCTACAAGCGCGCCACGCTCCTGCTCCGCGACCGCGAACGCCTCCACAGGCTCCTGAGCAACCAGCAGCGCCCCGTCCAGTTCCTCATCGCGGGCAAGAGCCACCCCGCCGACGGGCCCGGAAAGGAGCTCATCCGCGAGATCGTCCGCTGGGCCGACGAGTCCGGCCAGCGCGACCGCATCCTCTTCCTTGAGGACTACGACATGCACGTCGGGCGCCGCCTCGTCCAGGGCTGCGACGTCTGGCTCAACACCCCGCGCCGCGGCATGGAGGCCTCCGGAACCTCCGGGATGAAGGCCGCCATGAACGGCGGGCTCAACGTCTCCATCCTCGACGGATGGTGGGACGAGGCCTACGAGTCCGACCTCGGCTTCGCCATCGGCCGCGGCGAGACCTACGCCGACTCCGAGCAGGCCGACGCCATCGAGAGCCGCGCCCTCTTCGACCTCCTCGAGCGCCAGATCATCCCCGAGTTCTTCACCCGCGACCGCGCCGGCATCCCACGCGCCTGGGTCCAGCGCATGAAGAAGGCCATCGCCTCCCTCACCCCCTTCTTCAACACCAACCGAATGGTCGGCGACTACACCCGCAACTACTACGTCCCCGCGTGGCAAGCCGGGAAACGCCTCACCGCCGATCGACTCGAGCGCGGCAGACAGCTCGCCGCTCAGGTCGGACGCTGGAGGGATCACTGGCCGAGCGTCGTCGTCCAGAGCCTCTCGGTCGACGCCAAGGAAGCGCACCCGATCCGCGCCGAGGTCGGCGCGACCGCTCGCGTCGCCCTCGGCGGCCTCGCCCCCGATGAGATCGCCGTCCAGCTCTACCACGGGCGCGAAGCCAGCTCGGGCGATCTCGTCGAGGCCGCCGCCGCTCCCATGCGGCACGTCCGCGAGCTCGAGCCCGGACTCCACGAGTTCGCCGGCGCCTTCACGCCCACCAGCGCCGGCCGCTGCGGCGTCTCCGTCCGCGTCCTCCCCGCCAGCGACAACCTCGTCAACCCCTTCATCCCCGGGCTCATCACCTGGTTCGCCCACGAAGCGCCGGAGGGCCGCGCCGCGGACGAAAGCAGGCCGCAGACCGCCTCCGCCGGAGCCTGACGCCCCAAGCTCCCGCTCCGCCGTGTCTAAAAGAAGAGCGCCTTGACCGCCAGCGCGCCGCCGAGCGCGATCGCGATCCCGCCCTTGATCACGATCGCCAGCAGCCGGCCCGTCGCGGCGCCGCGCGCCACCCGCCCGCTCTCAAGCCACGTCCGCTTCACCACGCCCCGCTCGACAAGCCCCGCCGCCAAACCCGCCCCGACCACCGCGCCGACAATCGTCCCGACCACCGGCAGGAAGAACAGGTACACCGTCCCGAGCACCGCGCCCGCGAGCCCGCCGAAGATCGCCGCCAGCGCCCCGGACCGCGAGCCTCCCGCCGCCTTCGCTCCCGCCGCCCCCGCCACGAACTCCGCGATCTCCCCGATCACCGCGCACGCGACCGCAGCCCCCACAACCCACCACCCGAACGTCCCGGGCCAGATCAGCTCCGCCGCCGCCGCGATCACCGTGATCAGCCACACCCCCGGCAGCCCCGCCGCCACCAGCAGAGCGCCGAGCAGACCGAGCGTCACGAACAAGACCGCAAGCAGGATCGCCCCGAGCAGTTCCACGCGAATCCTCCGCCCGTTCGTCGACTCCAGACGGAGCCGGTTGCCTCAGCTCCGCGGCGTCTCTTCACGCGACGGCGATTCGGCCGCCGCGTCCGGCTCGCCCGTCACCGGGCTCTCGCCCACGCGCGGCTGCGTCGCCGCGGTCGTCTCCGCCGCGGCCTCCGCCTCGTCCTCGCCCTCGTCTTCCGGCGTCTCGCAGTGCGGCGAGAGCTTCTCCATCTCGAGGATCCACGACTCGAGCGGCTGATAGCGGAGCAGATCCAGCTTGTGCGTCGCGCCGTCCGTGAGCTTCACCGTCACGAAGAACTTGTCCCACTTGCGCTTGTCGAGCTCCTGCACCTGCTCGGGCGTGAACGACTCCCCGCTCGGCAGCACCAGCCGGTGCTCCGCCTCGTCGTAGCGGAACTTCGTCTTGATCACGCGGCTCACCACGAGCAGCATCCAGATCGCCCCGCCGAAGCCGATCGCCACAAAGAGCCACTGCGTCGGGATGTCCAGCCCGCTGAGCGGCTTGGGCTGCTCCGCCGTCGACCACCGCTCCTCGAGCTCCTCGAGCCGCTCCCGAGGCGCCTCGAACGTCGTGTACTCGGGATCAAGCCGCCCGATGATCGCAAGCGACCGAAGCCACGCGAGCTTGTCGAGCTCCGCCTGCAGACGCCGACGCTGCACGCTCTCCGGCGCCGCCGACGCCAGCTCCCCCGCGAGCCTCTCCTGAGTCTCCCGCAGACGCGTGTACTCCGCGTCCGGCTCGACCACGCTCGAGCGCAGGATCTCGCCCGCCTCCTGCTGCGCCTCGAGGTACTGATACTCCATGTACTCGGCGTGCTTGGCCCCGCGGGCCGGGTAGACCCAGATCGCGTCCACGAGGCCCCAGATGCCAAGCCCGATGAACGCCGCGATGAACAGCGTCATCTTCGCGAGCCAGTTCCTGCTGATCGTCGTCTCACGCATAGCGGTCCACGCCCTCCAGCCGCCTCACCGAGCGGAGGCGCCAGACTACCGCATCACGAGACGCCCCGCGCCCCCGCTAATCGAGCTTCTCAAGCATGCGGCGCCACCAATCAGCCGCCCAACGTCGCCCCTGGCTTGTCCAGAGCAGCGCGCCGAACCCGCCTTCCTGCACGCGCCGCGCCGGGATCCGCGGAAGCTCGCCCGCGTCCCCCGAAAGCGCCCTCGTCAGCCACGCCGAATGAACGCGCCGCGCCTGCTCGGACGCCGTGAGGATCCGCTGTCGCCGGTGCCGAAATCCCAAGCCGAATCCTCCCACCAAAGGACGACCACGCCGATCGCGTGAAACTCATGATACCCCCCACGCGTATCATGGTTCAGAGCAACCACCTGCTTTGCCCGGAAGCGGAGGATCCCATGAGCCCTCAGTCCCGCCTCAAGGCCGCCTGCCTCGCCCTCTCGATCGCGGGCACGCCCGCCCTCATGACCGGCTGCTCCACCGCCGGCGAAGGCGCCGTTTCCGGCGCCGGCATCGGCGCGCTTACCGGCCTGGTCTTCGGATCAATGGTCGGCGACGCCGGCGAGGGGGCCGTCCTCGGCGCCGCCTCGGGCGCCGTCATCGGCGGCGTCATCGGCGATCAGAACGACCGCCAGGCCCGCAACAGCGCAAGACAGGCCGACGCCTACCGCGACGCCGCGCGCTACGAGCGATACCGCTCCGATCCCTACCGATCCTCGAGCGACCCCTACCGTCGCGATCGCGACCGGAACTGGGGAGACCGCTACGAACGCTACGAGAGCCGGGGCGACCACTACCGCTACGAGCGATACGAAGAGTACCGCTCAGAGCCGCGCGTCATCATCAGGCACGAAACCCGACCGATCTACAGACGTTATCACCGCAGCGGCGTCTCGTGGGGCGTCGGCTTCTCCACCGGGCGCGCCTGCTGGTGATCAGGCCGGCCCTCAGGCCGCGGCCGACTCCCGGATCGCGTCGCGGCACGCCTCCGCCAGAGCCTGGTGCAGCTCGTCATGGTCGCGCAGCGCGCCGAGCCGGTCCATGTACCGGTTGATCCGCGCCTCAGGCTCCAGATCGTTCTCAACCGAGTCGATCGCCTCTTCCCCAAGCGCCTCGCTCGCCGCCACGAACCACTCCGGCGTCAGCTCCTCCGGCGGCGCCACCCGCGTCCGCACCACCACCGGACCGATCGCCGCGAGCGGCCACTCCCGAAGCTGCGTCTCCGGCTCACGCACGATCACGATCACCGGGACCCCCTGCTCATCGGCCCGATCGCGAAACTCCCGCCCGTGCGCCGCCACGATCATCGGCTCAAGAAGCCAGCACCCGGGCTCGATCGCATCGATCGATTGCAGCTCATCGAGCTGATCCACCACGTGAATCGCCCCGGCGTCCGCCGCTTCCAGGCGCTTCTGACGGCGCGCTTCCTCAAGAGGCATCAGGATCCGCGCCATGCGATCCCAGTCGCCCGCCATGTGCGCCAGCTCCAGCGCACGAACAGACAGCTTCTCGCACTCGAAGTACCGGCCCTTCACGAGCGCGCCGCTCGCCTCTTCCATCAGGGCGTCGATCTTCTCCGCCGACTTGCGCTTCGACACGGCCTCAGCTCTCCATGACCCGCGAGCGGACGTGCTCGGCCATCTCCACCAGCAGCTCGATCCACGTCTCGGCGAGCTCGTCCAGATCGTATTCCAGAACGTCCCCGAGCGACGCCACGTCCTCATCCTGAATCGACCGCTGCACCTCCTTGAGCGCCGAGAGCAGATCGTCGATTGCCGCGGCGCACCGCTCCTCGCTCGCGCCCGGGCCGGCGAGCTGCGCGGGCGTCACGCCCAGCACCGCCGCCCCCTCCTGAATCGCCTTGCGAGCCGATTCCCACGCCTTCAGGCACGACCCCACGCGACCCATCGCCTCCCCTCGCTCCCCACGCGCCAGCGCCGCCGCGGCCTCCCGCTGCGGGCCGCGGACCGACTCCAGATTCTCCGCCGCCTCCGCCAGCGCCTCGGCAACCAGCGCCCGGGGCTCGACAGAGACGAACCGGACCTCCGAGGCATAGGGCGCCCGCCCCGGCGGGTTCGCCAGATCCGACGGGGGCGCCTTCTCCCCGTCGGCCCACACCTCGATGATCATCCGACCCTTCGCGTCCGCCTCCCGCTTGCCCGCGACGACCGCCGCCGTCAGCGTCGTCTCCTCGAGCTCCAGAGGCTGATCGTCCAGGTACGCGCGCATCGTCGTCGTGCTCATGGTCCCATCATCGGCCCCCGCCGCCGATCGATCCAGCAAACTCCCCGTTTCAGACCGCCCGCCCCCGCCCGGCTATCATCGCGCCGCACACCACCGCCAAAGGAACGCTCAAGAGGGAGCCCGTTTTCCGATGCACCTGCGCCAGTCAGATCACGTTCACGACCCCGCCACCGTTCCGGTGACCTTCCACCTCGAGGATCCCGCGGGCCTCACCGGCGACCCCGACAAGACCGAGATCGAGGTCAAGGCCGCCAAGGGCGAGCACCTCCTCGAGATCGCCGTCGAGCACGGCATCAACATCGAACACGCCTGCGGCGGCGTCTGCGCCTGCTCGACCTGCCACGTCTACGTCGAAGAGGGCATGGACCAGGTCTCCGAGGCCACCGAGGCCGAGGAGGATCGCGTCGAGGAGGCCCCGGGCCTTCAGCTCAACTCACGGCTCTCCTGCCAGTGCGAGATCGAGGGCGACGGCCCCATCGTCGTCCGCGTCCCCGCCTGGAACCGAAACGCGGTCAAGGAAGTCCCCCACTAGCCCCGCGTCAACCCCACGCCGCGATCAGCGCCGCCAGATCGCTCGCGCCCACCAACCCGTCCCCATCAAGATCCTCTGCGCACCCGCCGCACGCTCCCCACGCCGCGATCAGCGACGCCAGGTCGCTCGCGTCCACCGACCCGTCGCCGTTGAAATCCCCCGGCGTCCCCGACCCGCTCGTCACCTCAAAGAGATTCGCGCCGACGCCCGCCCCATCGCCCGCGTCCACGGTCACCGACCGAAGCCCCTCGATCGCGCTCCCGTCGATCACCAGGCTCAGCCCCGAGATCTCCGTCCCCATCGCGTTGGGCGTCGGCGCGCCGACCACGCTCACGCCGGCCCCCGATACGCTCACCTCCGAAGCGCTCGTCACATTCCGCAGATTCGTCCCGCTGATCACGACCGGGACGCTCGAGCCGACCGCGCCCGCGCCCGGCTCGATCCCCGTCACGCGGGTCGTCGCCCCAAAGACCGTCACCGTGATCGAATCCTCGCCCGCCCCGCCCAGGCTGTCGGTCGCGCGAAGCGTCGCCGTGAACTCCCCGTTGGAGACGTAGGTCGTCTGCGTCCGCGCTCCCGTCGCCTCGAACGCCCCGTCGCCGTCGAGATCCCAGTCGTACCCGACGAGCAGAGCCCCCTCCTCGGTCGCCATCGAGTGCAGATCGCCGATGAAATGCGCCGGCGCATCGGCCGCCACCCGCTTGTCCAGCCCCGCCACCGCGATCGGCGACGCCGTCGCGTCGCCAACACGGACCTCCAGGTCATAGAGCTGCACGACCTGGTTCACCGCCGGGTTCGGGCCGATGTCCCACACCTTCACCACGTACGTCCCCGCCGCCAGCTCGGGCAGATCGAGCGTCTCGGGAAGCCCCGCCGGCGCGTCGGGCGCCGTCTGGAGCACCACCGCCCCGCCCCCGTCGCGAAGCTCGAGCCGAAGGTTCCCCGCCCGGTTCGCGTCCACCGAATCGACGTCGTCGGCGATGCAGCCGAAGCCCTGCCGCTGATTGTCGTACACGCCCCCCGTGGGCGTGACCGTGATCCTCACGTCCTGCGGCGTATCGATGGTGAAGCGGAAGTAGTCCTCGTCGGTGTTGCCAAAGCCAGTGGCCCCGTTGGTCGAAAGGCGCGGCTCGAGCACCGAGCGGAGGGTCGGCGTCGTGAGGTTCCCAAGATTCGCCGCCGCGCCGGGCGAGACGCTCCCGGAGTACCGGTCGCCGTTCATCCGCGCGACCGCCCGCGCGTCGTCGATCTGCACGCCCGTGTTGAACGTCAAAATGAACGGCTCCATCAGCTTGCTGCCCGTGCACGGCACCACGTGGATCAGCCCGAGCCCGTGGCCGTGCTCGTGCGTCACCGTGTTGCGGAACCCCGCGTAGTCGTTGGACGGGTTGTTGAAGGTCGCCGTCCCGAAATAGGACGTGTTGATGAGCATGTCCCCCCCGCCCGTGCCGATCGCGCCGTTCGGGCTCGGGAACGCGTTGTAGCCCAGCACCCCGTTGACCCCGAGCGGAGCCCCACCGATCCGGATGTCGCCCCGAAGCGCCGAGCGAGCCGTCGCCTGGGTCATGGGCGAGCCGTCGTCGGCGACCTCCCGGTACGTCACGCCCGCGTCGCGCGCCCACGCCGCGATCGACTGACGGATGTACTCCCGCCCGAGCTCCGCATCGCCAAAGACAAGCTCGAGCCGCGCTGAGAGGTCGCTCACGCCCGTCGAACCGCCCGGGATCGACACTTCCTCAAGACCCCACACGATTCCGTCCGGCGGGAACGAGTAGGTGAAACTCGCCCGCTGCGCCCGACCGCCAAGACTGATCTGCGCCTCGTCGCGCCACGAGAACGTGTCCACCGCCAGACGAGGGAGCAGCGGCGCCCGCCACGTCGGCGGCTGCGCCGAGAGCTCCGACAACACCGCATCCACCGCCTTCGGATCCGACGCGTCGAAGCACCAGAGCGCCGGCCACTCCGCCGCCGGCCGCACGAGCGGCGCCGGCGCGCAGGACCCATGACCATGCTCGCACGATCCGCCTGCGATCCCCGCGGGAACCGCCAGCCACATCACAACCGGCACCGGCGTGATCGCCGACATCCACTTCGGCATGTCTCTCGTCTCCAGAGCGTCCCGAAGGAGGCTGCGACTCGCTGACTCAGCCCGCGAGTGTAAAGCCTTCACCCCGCACGCCAAACCAGAAACAACGCATTTCACCGCCGCTGATAGCATCCACCCGACCGATGAGGCCGCACGACGAAAATCCCGACCAGCGCCGCCCCGAGGGCCTCCACGGCCCGCGCGGCGGGCTCGCGCCCGTGGCGCTCGAGGACCTCGAGCCGCCGAAGCGACGCTCGACGCTGCGAATCACGCTCCAGATCGTGGGGACCCTCCTCTCGCTCGGGCTTCTCGTTTGGGCCGCCTCCCAGGCCCTGACGCCCGAGAATCAGGAGAGCCTCGTGCGACTGCGCAACGCCCCGCCGCATCTGGCGATCGCGCTCGTCGGCCTCGTCCTCGCGAGCGTTCTCCTCAACGGCGTCATCTTCCAGGCGATCCTGGCCCACACCCACCGCCTCGGCACGGTGCATATGACCGCCGTCACCGGGATCGCCACGCTCCTGGCGTTTGCGCCCTTTAAGCTCAGCCTGCTCTCGCGGGTGTTCATCCATCGCCGGCGCGATCGCCTCCGCTATCGGACGCTCGTCGCGTGGCTCGCCGCCGTCGGGGGGCTCTCGCTCTGCGTGCTCGGGCCCGCCACGCTCGCGAGCCTCTGGAGGGCCGACCTCGACGCGCTCTGGTTCCTCGGAGGCGTCGTCGCGCCCGCGGGCCTGCTCGCGCTGGCGGTCGCCGTCGCCAGGCGCGTTCGCCGCGTCCCGGCGCTGCACGCGGTCACCCTCGGCTCGGCCGACTACGCCACCGATCCCGGCAAGGTCGCGCTCCTCGGCTCGCTGCGCCTGACCGATCTCGCCTCGATGGCGCTTCGTTTCACGATCGCCGGGTGGATCCTCGGGATCGAGCTGACCCCCGGGGCCGCCATCGTCGCCGCGAGCGTCTATTTCATCACCGGCATCCTCTCACCCTCCGGGAATCTCGGCGCTCGCGAGGGCGCGGTCACCGGCGTCGGGTTCCTCCCAGCGATCAACGCCCACGAGCAGTTCGCCCTTCTCGCCCTGACCGTCACCGCCGCGGAGATCCTCGGCGCGCTCATCGCCGGCGCGGCCGGCGCGATTTACGAGCGGCCCGATCGCCTCCTGGCCTCCGTCGCGCCCGCGCCCGAACCTCACTCGCCAGAGGAAACAGAGACGAGCTCGAGCGTCGAGCGACCGGACCGCTGACTCGACTGGGCCTCATCCCTCACCGACACCGTCACGGTGTAGCTCATGAAAGCCTCGCGCTCCCGCATCACCCCGAGCTCGCGGTCCCACACGCCGGAGGACGTCCCCTCCTGCTCGCTCACCTCGAAGGTCACGGGGATCTCCTGCTCCATTTCAGGGAGCGAGATCTCGGCCGTCACGTCGCCCACCATCTCCACGCCTTCGTCCGTCACCGCCTCGACCGTCCACGCCGTGGTCAGCTCGAGGTCCACGCCGGCGCCGAGCGGGCTCTTCCGCGAGGTCGTCCACCGATCACCATCAGCGAGCGCTTTGCCGGCGGCGCCGTCGGCGCGCCACACGGGCTCGAGATCCTGTTTGAGGGTCTCGAGCGTCAGCCGACCGGCGGCGAGCCGCGGGAGGGATCCGCGCGATTCGGCGAGCTTGTTCTCGATTGCCTCGAGACCCGTGGCGTCACGCACGACGCCGTCGGGCCCGACGGTGAGCGCGAACGTCGAATCGAGATACATCCCGACCATCTCGCGGATGGTGGTCTCCGCAAGGTTCGGCGAGTCGCCCACGATGTCGCGCGAGTCCACGCGCACCCGGAAGGCCGCTCGGTCCAGGTCGATCACGACCCAGTCGAACTCGCCCGTCACCGTTGCGACGCCGTCCTCATCGACGGACTCGACCGTCAGCCTCACGCCCGCCTGCTGAACGAGGCGGTCGCGACCCGCGCCGAGCACGAGCCCCCGCTCGAGCTCGAAGCCCACCTCGTACACGAGCGTCCGCCCCTCCTCGAGCTTGGGGGTGATCTCGGCGCCCCCCTCGGCGCGTACCGCGTGTGGCGAGAGAAACGTCGCGGCGATGAAGACAACGAGCAGGAGTCGAGGCATGGAAAGGTTCCCCTTGGCGAAGAGTGCGGCTCGCGCCGACGAGAGACGCCGGCCGTGATCCGACGCGGATGGTAGCGATCGGTTCCACCTCCCCCAAGACCGGGATCGCCGGGCGCCGAAGCCTCCCCCGCCGCGGCCTCCGCACCTACGATGCCGCTCCATGCGCGTCGCTCTGGCTCCGATCAACCCGACCATCGCCGATCTGTCCGGTAACTCGGCGCTGATCGTCGCCGCGGCCGAGCGCGCCCTCGCCGAGCGCGCCGAGCTGGTCGTCCTGCCCGAGCTTGCCCTGACCGGCTATCCCCCTCGCGACCTGCTCCTGCGGGCGGACTTCATCGACGCGGTGGAGGAGGCCGTCCGAGAACTGGCGGCGAGGCTCCCCGAGATCCCAACGATCATCGGAGCTCCGGCGCGGGTCGATGACTCGCCCGAGGCGGCCCTCGCCAACAGCCTCCTGCTGCTCTTTGGCGGACGGGTCGAGCACCGCTACGACAAGAAGCTGCTCCCCGCCTACGACGTTTTCGACGAGAAGCGCTACTTCGTTCCGGGCGATCGGTCGCCGGTGGTCGAGATCAATGGCCGGCGGGTGGGGCTCGCGATCTGCGAGGACCTCTGGAAGGCGGCGGACGTCCCGGGGGCTCGCGGATATTCGGACCGAACCGACCCGATCGAAGCCCTCGCCGCCGAGCGCGTTGATCTGGTCGTGACCTCCTCGGCCAGCCCGTTCGTGCTCGGCAAGGACGAACGCCAGCAGCGGATCCTCTTAGAGGCCGCGACTCGCCTGGGCCGGCCTGTCTTGTCGGTGAACCAGCTCGGGGCCAACGACGAGCTGATCTTCGACGGCGCCATCCACGCCGTCTTTCCCGGCGATACGTCGCCGCGCTGCCTGAGCCGCGAGCGCTTCCGGGAAGAGATCGGCGTGATCGACACCGGCGCCCGCGAACACCCCGGGTGGACCGCGGAGCTTGAGGTCGACGCCGACGAGGCGCTCTGGGGCGCGCTGACTATTGCGCTGCGCGACTACGCGCGAAAGACGGGGTTTCGCGCGGCGGTGCTCGGGCTCTCGGGCGGGATCGACTCCGCGCTTGTCGCCGCGATCGCGGCGGCCGCGCTGGGCGCGAAGAACGTCTATGCCATCGCGATGCCGAGCCGTCACAGCTCCTCCGGTTCCGTCGCCGACGCGCGCGATCAGGCGGAGCGGACAGGCCTGCGCCTGATCGAGGTTCCGATCGAAGCGATGCACCGGGCGGCCGAATCGTCGCTCGAGCCTGCCTACGACGCGCTCTGCGAGCAGGCGGGCGTCGCGAACGAGCCGGGAATCGCCGAGGAGAACGTGCAGTCGCGTCTTCGCGGCGCGACGGTGATGGCGGTCTCGAACAAGCTGAATCTGCTGCCGCTCGCGACGGGCAACAAGAGCGAGATGGCGGTCGGGTACTGCACGCTCTACGGGGATATGAACGGCGGGGTGGCGCCGATCGCGGATCTCTACAAGACGCGGGTCTACGGGCTGGCGCGGTGGATCAACGCCAACCATGACCGCGCCGGCTTCGCGTCGCCCCCGATCCCGGAGACGGTGCTCGCCAAGGCGCCGAGCGCCGAGCTCAAGCCCGACCAGACCGACCAGGACACGCTCCCGCCCTACGAGGAGCTCGACGCGGTGCTCGAGGGGCTGATCGATCGGCGGGAGTCGATCGCGAGGGTCTCGGCGCGGACGGGGGCCGTGGTGGAGCTGGTCGAGCGGATCGCGCTGATGACGGCGCGGGCGGAGTACAAACGCCGCCAGATGCCGATCGGATTCAAGGTGACGCCGCAGGCCTTCGGGATCGGGAGGCGGGTTCCGGTCGTCAAGGCGCGGGAAGCGGCCCGCCCCGAACCGGTGGATTCTCGATCGAGTCCGTAAAATCTTTCCCTGTTTCGCTTTAGGGGCTGGGCTGGAGGCGGCCGCGGCGGCCAATGGGGCATTGACCCCTAAGTTCCTGATATTTCTCACTTTAAGGATATCAGCCACCCCTAATCGGGGGCGAACCGGAGCGCCGGGTCCTCAATCGCACCCTGTTGTGTCTCAACGGATTGCGCCCAGACCATTGCTTCGCGGGATCCGTTTCGGTATCTCTTGAGCATCTGAGATCCGTCATGTCGTGGAGTTCACGACAAACAAACCTGTTCCGACAAGGAGAGAGTCCGATGCTGAAGGCACTGACTGCTGCGGCTGGCGTTGCGTTCGCCAGCTCCATGGCGCTCGCGATCGACGCGCCGATTTACGATGTCGCTTACGAGGGCGCCCCCTCGTACATCGACGAGAACGACACGTTCGAGACCCGTGAGATCGTCGACGTCAACGATCCGTTCTGCTTCTACCTGTCCGGCAAGCTCAACGCCAACGAGTTCCCGGGCCGCTACCCCGACACCTACCTGTTCATGTTCGACAAGCAGGACAACGTCGTCTGCGAAGACGACAACTCGTCCACCAAGGGCAACGGCAAGGCCTCGGCCTGCTTCGGGGTCGCCCCGATCGCCAACGGCGACGACGACGGCGCCACGGTCCGCCTCGGCGTGACCGGCCGTGCCGATGGCGTTGACAACATGTTCAACGGCCTGTTCTTCAACGCCCCCCACAGCCAGTTCGGCGAGGCCGAGGTCTGCGTGACCTACTACGACGAGGGCGGGTCGGTCATCGACACCGACATCTACCTCTGCACCTTCGTGACGGGCGCCGAGGCGTTCCGCATCAACTACGTCGTTCCCGAGGGCACGGCGACGGTCGATGTCGAGATCGACAACACCACCGAGACCTTCGACATCTACAACGACGTCGACTTCTACCAGCTCGAGGGCCTCGAGGCCGCCTGCGATTACGCCATCACCGTGATCGGCGGCGTCCAGAAGGATTGCACCCCCAACTGCGCGATCCTCGGCTGGTGGAACAAGAACGGCGAGCAGGTCTTCCCGGTCGCCACGGGCGCCCCGGCGGCCTCCCTGGCCGTCATCTCCGACGCCAACGGCCGCGTCCGCTTCTCGGTCTCCGGCGCCGGCGATGAGAACTTCGACGGCCTCCTCGACGACGTCGAGGGCTACGAGAGCGACCGCAACATCGGGACGCCCCCGGTCGAGCTTCCCCCGGTCCACGGCTGCGGCACCTGCTACACCGTGAAGGTCGAGTGGAACAAGCACGTTCCGGACGACGGCGGCAACGGCGAGACCCCGGGCGGCGAGAACGACACCATGGTCCTCCTGTCCAACGGCGACCTCAACCTCGACGGCGGCGTCGACGTGGTCGACCTGTCCCTGCTCCTGAACAACTGGGGCTGGACCGCTCCGTAATCGCGCTGCGATTCATCAGCTCATCCTGAGCTGAACCCATACATCGCGGCAGCGCGGGCGAAAGCCCGCCCTGCCGTTTTTTTCCAGACCGGGAAATACTCCGCAACCCCGGCGGCCTCACCAAGCATCACGCACAGTCTCTGATGTCAACGGGTCCACGATCATCGTGAGCCCCTTCGGCTGAGGGCCCGATCTCTCCCGCTGGAGCGATCGCCCTCTCTTCGGCCGCCAGATGGAGACGAGAGTCTCCCGGGCGGACGCCGAGGCGTTTGGCCTCAACCACTTCCCGCCCTCCGGAACGACCGGCGTCGACGCTCGCGACTGTCGCCCTTGAGACCTCGTGCTCGGCTGGTTCGACCTCGTCGCAAGCCCATTCGGCCGTTTCGGCTTGATGGCCCCCGATCGGTTCCGCCCGCACGATCCGCGCAACCGGCGCCCCCCGCCTTTCTTCCCGACGCGGAACCGGCGTCGCGCGTGACCGGCGTTTTGGCAAGTTGAAGGCACTCATTGCTTTGCGCGTCGAAAAATTCTTTGGGTAGGGTATTGATCCAGGAGCGTGTTCCTCTACATTGCCAGTGAAGGCGTCCTTGCCAGGGAGCGCCGATTCACATCCGAGAGAAAATACACAGGCCGTCGCGTTTGTTTATCGCGTCCGTGCGCGTGGGGCAGTCACGCCGGCCGGAGGAGTCAGAGAGATGAACAGCATCGCATGCATCGGGCGCGCTGCGCCCTCAATCAGCGTCGTCGCGTTGCTCGCTTGCGCGACGATCTCCAGCGCCGCCGTCACCGGCCACCGCTGGGAGGTCATCGACAACTCAACGTACAACTTCGGTTCGCTCGCGGGGCAGCCCACCGGGCTGACCAACGTGTACACCTTCGACCTGTTTCTGCAGGACGATGGCGGCGTTCCGGTGTCCGCCATCGATTCGAACGATCTCGCGTCGGTGATCCAGAACGACGGGATCAGCGTCTCGGGCGGCACGTTCTATCAGGTCGACTTCCTCGGCGCGAACAACCTTCCGCCGAGCCAGAGCGAGATCGATTTCGCGCCGGCGCTCGAGTTCGACTCGTACGTCGGGCTCGGGCCGTTCGAAGACTCTGAGATCCTCGTCGCTTCCGCGGTGGACTTCGGCGTCGCCGGCGGGACGCGTCTGCGCGGGGTCTGGGCGCCGAACCCGGGGGCGGGCGTGGGATCGACGGTCCCCGCTGATGAGAACAGCGAGATCTTCGTCGGACGCTTCTCCGTTGAGCTCTCGCCCGGCGAGGACATCACCACCGCGTTCCTGGGCGGGGAGCTCAGCGCGGTGCTCGCCGACGGCACGCGTCAGGTTCTGACCATCGACAACGCCTTCGACGTGATCCCGTCTCCGGGATCGGCGGCGCTCTTCGGCCTCGCCGGCCTCGCGGCCGCGCGTCGGCGACGCTAAGCGACATCGACCGAGAGCATCATTACCACGCGGCGTGCGCTCTGCCCAGCGACCACGCCGCGTTTTCGCGCGCCGCGTCGACCTCAGTGCCGCTCGGGGCGGCGTTCAAGGATGATCGTCACCGGGCCGTCGTTGACGAGCTCCACCCGCATCGACCCGCCGAAGACGCCCCTCGCGACCGGGAGGCCGTGATCCCGCTCGAGCGCCGAGGCGAGTCGCTCGATGAGCGGCTCGGCGACATCGGGGCGCGCGGCGCGCGTGAAGCTCGGTCGGTTGCCTCTGCTCGCGTCGCCCGCGAGCGTGAACTGGCTCACCACGAGCACGCTCCCGCCGACGTCGCTCACCGAGCGGTTCATCTTGCCGGCGTCGTCCTCGAAGATGCGCATCTGGGCGAGCTTCCTGGCGGCCCAGTCGAAGACGGCGTCGTCGTCGCCCTCTTCAGCGCAGGCGAGCACGGCGAGGCCGGGGCCGATGGACTCGGCGTGATCGATCGGGTCGCCGAGTCGATCGGCGGAGGCGACGACGCTCGCGCGAGCGCAGCGCTGGATGACCAGACGCACCGGCGCGCTCAGCCGATGGAGGCGGCGAAGCTGCTGACGAGGGCGTTGCCCTGCGGGTCGGCGGCGGCGAAGTAGTTGAGGAGCCTCGGGGTCCCGCCCTCGGCGGCCTGCATGGCGGCGACGATGGGGCCGAGCCCGGTCCAGCGCATGCGGTTCTGCTGCCACTGGATGGCGCTGACGAGTTCCTTGTGCTTGCCCTGCCCGATGAGCCCGACCATCTGCTGGTCGTGCTGCATGACCTGCTGGCGGAACGCCTGGGCCTGTTCATCGTCGCCGACGAGCTTCTGCTGATCGCCGAACTGCGGGCCGACGTGGGCGAGGTCGGCGGAAGCGACGATGAGGGTGGGGCCCTCGACCTGATCGATTGCGGCCTTGAGCGCGTCGACGAAGGGGTCGAGATCGAGCCCCTCGCCGTCGTAGCTCTTCCCGCTCTTTTGGAGGATGTCGTGGATCAGCACGCCCATGACCGGGGGCGTGTCGCCCTCGGCGCCCAGAACGTGCTGGAGCCAGGCGACCTGCGCCTCGACGGCGTGGGCGCGTTCGTGGTCGTAGCGGTGGCGGAGGAATTTCTCGGTGTTCTCTTCGCCGAGGGCGCCGGTGAGGGCGTCGAAGAAGTCTCTGGCGAGCGGGGAGACGCCCAGGGGCGTGGCGTAGCCCTTGTCGCACCCGCAAACGCCGGTGGCGAACCCGCCCTGCTGGGAGCCGAGGATGACGACCCGCTTCGGGCGATCGACGACGCGCATGCGGCCGTAGACGGCCCCGTAGTTGGGCCAGCCCATCTGATAGTCAACGCTTGGAACGAAGACGGCCCGGGGCAGCTTGTCGAAGCTCGGATCGCTCGCTTCCTTCAGAGCCTGGTCGATCCAGGTGTCGAACTGCTCGCGCAGCTTGGCCGGCCCCTCCTCGGCCTTCTGCTCGTCGGTGGCCTCCTGCCCGTGCTCGAGGATCACCAGACGATCGGCGACGGCCGCGGAGATGCCCGGCGGGAGGTGATCCTGGGAGTGGAAATCCTCCTTGAGCTTCTCGTACATCGCGTCGAACTTGGGCCCGGCGAGGAGCCCGGCGTCGTCGAGCTGGGCGACGACGTTCTCGAGCACGTCGCGGGTGAGCCCCTTGCCAACCTCCTCGACGATCTGGTCGAGATCGTGCTGGCCGTCGAACTTGGGGAGCACCGTCTGCACCGCGGGGGCCGTGAAGACCATTTTGTCCGAGACCTGCATCGCGTCGGCGAGCCCGAGCATGGGGCGGCCCTGATGCTGCGTCATGAAGCCGCGGACCGGGCGGAGCTGCGGCTTCTGCTGATGCTCGGCCTGCGGATCGAACCTCGCGGGCTGGGAGGGCTGGTCGGGTTCGGCGCCGCCGGCGCCCTGCGGTGTCTGCTGATCGCTCATAGCGGTCAGTCTAACACGCCCGTCTTCGCGCGTTCCGCGCCCGCTTGGACAAGCGGCGGCGAGGCGTTATCCTCTTGGGCTCGCCTCGCGGAACCGCGGGCGATGTCCACGCAACTTTCATCCCCCCGCCCGACCACCGCTCCGGGCGAGCCCGAGGCGACCGCCATGCTCGAGAACGTCAAACCCGGCCAGAAGATCACCGTCAGCGTCACCTCCCGTCCGCACCGTGAGAACGAGGTCCAGACGATCGAGCGGCTGATGCGGCAGGATGTCTCCGCTCGGCGCGCTCTCGCCCGGGCGCAGCGGACGCGTCGCCGCGAGACCCCGACCAAGACCCGCGGCGGCCGTCGGTGGTTTATTCGCCAGCACCCGGCCAAGGTCGTCCGCGTCGAGCCCGGGGCCTCCTGGGAGATGACCTACATCCCTCACCTCGCGGGCGACTTCCGCTCCGTTGAGAAGCATCTCGAGGTCAAGCCCGCGTAGCGCCCGCTTCTCCTGCCGGGGCGGGGCTATCCTTCCGGCATGCTGATCCAAAGACTCGTCGTGACTGTTGCGCTTGGCCTTTCGCCTCTCGCGCTCGTCGCCTGCTCGAACGAGACCGAAGTCGCGACGCAGGAGGCGCGGGAGAGCGCGAATGTGAGCTTCTACAGCGTTCGCGGTCGCGTCATGCAGATCCCGTCGTCCGCGGAGCCCAAGGCCGAGTTTCAGGTCTACCACGAGGCGATCCCCGCCTTCAAGGCCAACGCCAATGAGGCCGAACCCACCGGCATGAACGCCATGGCCATGCCGTTCCCCGTCGGCGAGGCGCTCTCGCTCGAAGGGGTCGAGGTCGGCGACATCGTTCGCGTCGAGTTCCTGGTGGAGTACGACCCGGAAACGGGCGATCTCGTCGGCTGGGAGGCGACGGAGGTCGAGAAGCTGCCAGCCGACACCGAACTCTCCTTCGGGAAGGTTCCACCGACGGTCTCGGATATCGAGGCGGCCGAGCCGAACTGACCCACCGGAGCCGCTCGCTCGGATGCTCCGAGCCTAAGAAAAGCCCGGCGGCGGACGAGTCGCTCTCGTCTCACGCGCCGGGCCTCGTGGGGGCTGGTTCATCCAGTCATACGGGGTTCGCCCCGGCGGGTTCCACCCGGGCGGCTGTGGATCGGGAAATCGCCCGACGACGCGTCGAGGGCGTCATCCGGGCGTGCGCTCGAGCCCGAGGCGTTGCATCACCTGCTGGAGGTCGGACCAGACCTTCCCGCGATTCTCCGGGGTGTACGTGCGGAGCAGGTAGGCCGGGTGGTAGGTCGGCATGACGGGGACGCCGCGGATCTCGTGCCAGCGTCCGCGGAGCCGCCCGAGAGCCTCGTCGGTCTCGAGGAGGAAGTTCGTCGCGGGCTTGCCGAGGGTGACGATCGCCTCGGGCTCGACGATCTCGATCTGCCGGAGCAGGAACGGACCGCACGCGGCGACCTCATTCGGTGTGGGCGTGGCGTTGCCCGGGGGCCTGACCTTCAGGACGTTGGCGATGTAGACCGACTCCCGGGAGAGGCCCATCGCGCGGATCATGCCCTCGAGCAACTGGCCGGCGCGGCCGACGAAGGGGCGCCCGGTGCGGTCCTCGTCGGCGCCGGGGGCCTCGCCGATGAACATGAGGCGTGCGTCGGGGTCGCCCTCGCCGAAGACGATCCTGTTGAATTCGGTGATGAACTCGCGCTCGGGGCACTCGCGCTCGTGCTCGGCGCGGAGGGCCTCCATGGCCTCGCCCTTGGCGGTGGCCGGCTCGGCGACGGGCGACTCGTGGAGGTCCGAAATCTCAACGCGGCGCGGCGCGAAGTCGACGCCCAGAAGCGCGGAGGTCTCAAGCGTCTGGCGGAGGGCTCGCGCGGCGCGGTCGGGGCTGCTCATCGTCACGTTGTAGCAGAAGCGCGCCGGTCGCTCAGAGCTTGAGCCCGGCGAGGGTCATCGGCTTGACGACGGGCCGCGGCGAGCCGTCCGGGTCGTCGCCCGGGGCCCGCTGCGGGGTTGTTCCGATGAGCCCGGGCTCGGCGCTCGTCTCGGCGGCAGCGCGCGGGTCGATGTGCCCGAGCGCACGGGCGACGAGCTCCCCGCGGCTCGAGGCGCCGAGCTTGGCGTGCAGGCTCTTGACGTGATCGTGCACCGTGTGCGGGCTCCGCTCGAGATCCTCGGCGATCTTCTTGATGCTCAGCCCGAGCAGGAGGCGGTCGAGCACCTCGACCTCGCGCGCGGTGAGCCGCGCCGGCCCCCGGGAGGCGCCGTCGGCGGAGCCGAAGGCGAGCCTGGCGCGGCGCAGGAGCGCCGGCGCGACAGCCGCCAGGACCGAGGGCAGATTCGGGATCTCGACTCCGGCCGAGATGATCACGGCCAGCCGGCGCCGCGGGGCGTCCGGCGTGAGCGCTTCGCTCGCCGCGAGGAGCGTCCGGACGCCAAAGGGCGACCAGCGGTCGCGCGACTCGCTCGAGAGCTGGTCGATATCGATCACGCGCAGGATGCGCGCGCCGCCAGCTTCGTCGACCGTCCGGGACTCGGGAAGATTCCACCCGCCGGCCTCCGGCTCGAGAAGGGACCGGAGCGAGACGACCGAATCTCCGTTGCGGCTCGCGGCCCCGGCGTCCTCGAGCTCGATCGCCTCGCCCCGGCCGTTATGGCGCGCGATGCCGACGAGCACCGGGCCCGCTCCGGCGAGCGGAAGCGTCTCGGCGGCGGCCCGCTGGCACCAGTCGCCCGTCGGCACCGCCGGCAGGGCGCAGACGCGCTGCACCACCTCACCGACCCGCGCCAGCTGTTCATGCACATCCCGAGATGCTGACCTCATCACGGCTCCTTCAATCCCTTGGAAGCCATCCATGTCATCCGATGAGCCGCGGGCGACCGTGCCGAGCGTTGCTGACCGGAAGGCAAGTACGAATACACACCGCGTCTCGTCCGCGATATCGGGGGTTCACCCGCTTGCGCTCGGGAACGCCCCGTTTCAGAACCCCGGCGGCCCGCGGCGAACGCGGTCGGTCGCGCTGAGATCGAGGCCGAGCGCGAAGGCGAGGCGGCGCGTGAGTTCGGCCGCGAGCGCCCGGTCGCTTGAATGGTCGACGGCGAAGACGGTCTCGCCGTGCGGCGACGGCTCACCCGGGCGCCTCGCGACATGACGGAGACGGACGCTCGCCGGCGTCGCGCGCACCCCGGGCTGATAGACGCGCTCGACGCGCACGTCGATATCCACCCGAACGGGTGTGCTGGCCTGGCGCGCGTCGGGCGAATCGGTGACGAAACGCACCTCCGCCCGGCGTCGCTGGCGGTGGAGGGTCGACTCCACCTCGTCGCGCAGGCGCCGCTCGCTTGTGACCCAGGGCGTCCAGAAGCCGCTCGAGGCGAGCGGGCGCGTGGTGATGACGCCCGCTCGCGCATCGACGCGCTCGAGCTCGAAGCCTTCGGCGCGAAGCACGTCTTTCGTCGACTCAAACGCCTCCTCGAAGCGATCCGATCCGACCGTCACCGCCGTCGGTCCGGAGGCCCGGCAGCCGCCGAGAATCAGTCCGGCGAGCATCGCCGCGGCACCGAAAACGAAACGGGAGATCGTCATGGCGCGGAGTGTACCCCATCGAGAGGCCCGATCGCTTTAGGATGCTCGCCGGAGGACATCGAATGCCTACAGACCTGATCCAGGGCGCCGCGGTCATCGGTCAGTCCGGCGGGCCGACCGCCGTCATCAATCAGTCGCTTGTTGGGGCCGTGCTCGCGCTCCAGGGACATCAGGCCATCACGAACATCTATGGCGCGCGAAACGGCGTGCGCGGGATGATCGAGAACCGGTACGTCGATCTGACGAACTCGCCGCCGGACTTTCTCGAGGCGATCGCGCAGACGCCCTCGGCCGCGCTGGGATCGACGCGCGACAAGCCCGACGAGGCGTACTGCGAGCGCATCTTCGAGTCGCTGCGCGCGCGCGACGTGCGCTACTTCTTTTATATCGGCGGCAACGACTCCTCCGACACATGCCGGATCGTCAACGATCTGTCGGATCAGGCCGGCTACGAGCTGCGCTGTTTCCATATCCCCAAGACGATCGACAACGATCTGATGGAGAACGATCACACGCCGGGCTACCCCTCGGCGGCGCGGTACGTCGCCAACGCCTTCACCGGCGACAACCTCGACAACAAGTCGCTGCCGGGGATCAAGATCGACATCGTCATGGGGCGCCATGCGGGCTTCCTGGCCGCCGCCTCGGCGATGGCGCGTCGCTTTGAGAACGACGGCCCGCACCTGATCTACCTCCCCGAGCGAGACTTCGACCCGGACAGGTTCGTTGCGGACGTCGAGGGCGTCTACTCGAAGCTCGGGCGCTGCCTGATCGCGGTTTCCGAGGGGATCCACAACGCCGACGGCGAGGCGATCAGCTACGTCCTGAGCCAGACGGGCGAGGTCGACGCGCACGGCAACGTGCAGCTCTCGGGCTCCGGGGCGCTGGGCGATTTTCTCGCAAACCTCCTGCGGCAGAAGCTGACGCCCCAGGGGGGGACGCCGCCGCGCATCCGCGCCGACACCCTCGGGTACATGCAGCGCTGCTACCCGGACCCGTCGCCCGTGGACCAGCGGGAGGCCCGCGCCGCGGGCGCGCGCGCCGCGGAGCTTGCGATGAGCGGCGATCTCGACGGCTCGATCGCTATCAAGCGGGGAGGCGACGAGCCCTACCGATCCGAGCCGGTGGCGGTGAAGCTCACGGCCGTCGCGGGCAAGACGCGCGTCATGCCCGACGAGTTCCTCGCGGGCGACAACAACGTGTCCGACGAGTTCATCAGGTACCTTCGCCCGCTCGTGGGCGAGCTGCCGGTGGTGGAGGAGTTCGCATGAAACGCCGAGATTTTCTGATCGCTTCCGCCGTCTACGCGGCAGCTGCGAGCTCCCGCGCCCAGCCCCAGCGGCGAGGGCGGGCTCGCGCGGGGCAGGGCGCCGAGCCGCCCGTCGTCATCGCCTCGGGCAACGGGCTCGATTGCGTGAAGCGCGCGTTCGCGCTCATCGAGGAGGGCGCCGATCCGGCGCACGCCATCGTCAAGGGCGTCGAGATCAACGAGAACGATCCGGACGACATGACGGTCGGCTACGGCGGCCTGCCCAACGAGGACGGCGTGGTGTCGCTCGACGCGTCGGTGATGCACGGGCCGACGCACCGGGCTGGCGCGGTCGCGGCGCTCGAGGGGATCAAGAACCCCGCCGCGGTCGCCCTTGAGGTCGCCCGGCGCACCGATCACGTCATGCTCGTGGGCGAGGGCGCCAAGCGCTTTGCGCTGCGGATGGGCTTTGAGGAGGAGAACCTGCTGACCGATCGAGCCCGACAGGCGTGGCTCAAGTGGAAGGCGGAGGCGAACCGGCGCGACGATTGGCTCGAGGAGGACGAGTGGGACCTGCCCGCCTTCGGCGACGACGCGCAGAGCTCGCGCCGCCCCGCCGGTGAGACGCGACCGAGCCCGCCGATCGTCGAGCCCCCCACCGGGACGATCCACTGCTCGGCGCTGACGGCGGATCGGGATCTCGCCGGGTGCACGACGACGTCGGGTCTGTTCTTCAAGCTGCCGGGCCGCGTGGGCGACTCGCCGATGATCGGCGCCGGGTGCTACACGGACAACGCGATCGGCTCGGCCGGCGCCACCGGGCGGGGCGAGGCCGTGATGCAGACCTGCGGCGCCCACACGGTCGTGATGCGCATGGCGGCGGGGGATCACCCGACGGACGCGTGCCTGCATGCGCTGCGGCAGATCGCTGAGCGCACGCGGGCGAAGCGTCTGCTCAACGAGAAGGGCGAGCCGAGCTTCAACGTGGTGTACTACGCGGTGCGCAAGGACGGGGCATTCGGCTCCGCGTGCATGCGCGGCGGTCGGCAGTATGCGATCTGCACGCCGGCGGGGGCCGAGCTTCGGGAGTGCGCGGCGCTCTTTGAGGATTGATTTCGCCCTAGGATACGGGCGTGAATCGCCACCATCGACAGGAGATTCTGCCGGAGATCGGCTCGGCCGGGCAGGCTCGGCTTCGGTCGTCGCACGCGCTGATCGTGGGCGTCGGGGCGCTTGGGTCGACGATCGCCGAGGCGCTGGTGCGGGCGGGCGTCGGGAGGTTGACGATCGTTGACCGGGACGTGGTCGAGCTGACGAACCTGCAGCGTCAGACGCTTTACACGACCGAGGACGCGGAGAAGCATCGGGCGAAGGCGACGGCGGCGCGGGATCGGCTTGCCGAGATTGATCCGGGCGTGGAGGTGCGGGCGCTGGTGGAGGATTTCTCGGCGGCGACGGCGCCGGGGATCGTGGGGTTCGAGTGGGATGTTGAGGGGGAAGGCGCTGGAAGCGGGGAGCCCCTCACCCCAACCCTCTCCCACAGGGAGAGGGGGCCGGAGGGAGAGCGAGACGCGGTCGATCTTCTGCTTGACGGGACGGACAACTTCGAGACGCGGTACCTGCTCAACGACGTCGCGGTGTCGCAGGGGATCCCGTACGTGCACGCGGGAGTCGTCGGGACGAGCGGGACGCTGTTGACGGTTCGGCCGGGCGTGGGGCCGTGCCTGCGGTGCCTCTTTCCGCAGGCGCCGGCGCCGGGATCGGAGGCGACGTGCGACACGGCGGGCGTGCTCGGCCCGGCGGCGTGGGCGGTGGCGAGCCTGGCGGCGGCGGAGGCGATCAAGCTGCTCGCGGGCAACACGGATGAGGCGAACACGCGGCTGATCCATCTCGACGCCTACGCCCCGGCGATGCGGTCCGTGGACGTGAGCGGGGCGCGTGATCCGGCGTGCCTGTGCTGCGGCAAGCGCGACTTTGTCTATCTCGATGGCGACGCGGAGGAGCTGACGCCGCTGTGCGGTCGCAGGAGCGTGCAGATCGCCCCCCACCGGCGCGGGATGGTCGCGCTCGACGCGCTCGCGCAGCGGCTCGAGCCCTTCGGCGAGTTCCGCACCGAGGCGGATTCGCTGCGCGGGGAGTTCGCGAGCGAGTCGGGCGAGTTCGGGCGGATCACGCTGCACGTTTTCCCGACGGGGCGGGTGATCGTGGGCGGGACGACGGATCCGGCGCGGGCGCGGGCGATCTACTCGCGGTATGTCGGGGGCTAGCGAGGATCCGCCGGTCTGAACACGACGCGCCGCGGACGGCGTGTCGTGGCGCCCGAACGATTTGCTTGGGATCGTTCTAGCTGACGCCGAAGAAGCGCTGGGTGTTCTCGCTGATCGCTCGCTCGAAGCTTTCCCACGCATCGCCGCGGAGGTCGGCAAGGAACTTGGCGGTGACGGCGGCGAACTTCGGTTCGCAGGTGCGAACTTTGCGGTAGGGCGCGGGCGTCATGAAGGGGGCGTCGGTCTCGACCATGATGCGGTCGAGCGGCGCGAGTTTGGCTGACTCCTGCGCCTCGGTCGCGTTCTTGAAGGTGACCTGTCCGGTGAAGGAGAGCATGGCGCCGAAGTCGAGGCAGCGGCGGGCGTCGTCCGCGCCGGCGGTGAAGCAGTGGAAGACGAACCTCTCGGCGGGGATGAGGGATTTCTCGAGGATCGGGATGAGCTCCGCGTAGGCCTCGCGGCAGTGGAGAATGACGGGCTTGTCGATCTCGGGGCGAGCGCGGGCGATGACGTCGAGCTGCTCCTCGAGGACGGCGAGCTGTGTTGACTTCGCGGGCTCGTCGTAGTGGTTGTCGAGCCCGAGCTCGCCCCATGCGACGCACTTCTCGTGGCGGATGATGCGCTCGATCTCCCCCCAGTCGTGCGGGAACTCATGTGAGTAGAGCGGGTGGACGCCGGCGGAGCACCAGATGCGGTCGTAGCGTTCGGCGAGCTCAAGGGCGTTGGCGGCGTCGGCGTGGGTGGTGGAGATCGTGATGGCGCCGGTGACGCCCTCGGCGGCGGCGTCCTTGAGCACCTGGGCGAGCCGGCCCTCGTACTGCGGGAAGGTGAGGTGGCAGTGCGTGTCGATCATGGAGGGAAGGGTAGAGGTCGGGCGAGACGCATGCCAACGCGGGAAGGAAGCGCCGGCGCGGGGGGCGGCGCGGCGCTGGATGGGCGGGAGGGCTCTACGATGAGATTATCCGGAGGCCTTGTGATGCTGATGATTCGCCGTTTGATGCTGCCGCTTGTGTTTCTTCTCTCGGTCGTGGCGCCGGCGCTGGCGGTCGAGGTCACGCCGCGGGAGGACTGGTACGTGGTCGAGCTTGACGGCCAGCGCTCGGGTTGGATGCGAGACTTTGTTCGCGAGACGGAGCGTGGTCTCGAGACGGGGATGGAGATGCGGCTGTCGTTTGGTCGCGGGGGGCAGCAGGCGTCGGTGGGGATCGAGACGTCGTTCCTGGAGACCGAGGACGGCGAGCCGATCGAGATGTCGATGACCCAGCGGCTCGGGCAGGCGCCGGTGACGACGCGGTTCGTCTTTACCGACGAGGGCCTCGAGATGACGGCGAGCAACGCGGGGCGGGAGTTCACGCAGACGATGCCGCTCCCGGAGGGGGAGTGGCTGACGCCGCTAGAGGCGCAGGCGTTTATTGCCGAGCAGCTTGAGCGGGGCGCGGAGGCGGTGACGGTGCGGATGGTGACGCCGATCGCGGGCCCGGCGCCGATCGAAACGACGATGGTGGTGGAGGGCCGGGAGAACATCGAGGTGTTCGGGAAGACGGTTCCGGCGCTGCGGACGAGCGTGGAGACGTCGATGGCGCCGGGGCAGTCGTCGGCGCAGTGGACGGATCTTGACGGGCGGGCGTTGGTGACGGAGCAGCGTTTCGGTGCGATGACGCTCAAGGTGATCGCGGCGGAGAAGGAGCTCGCGCTGGCGGAGCTGGATCCGCCCGAGATGATGGCCAGCACATTCGTCAGGCCGACGGGAGCGCCGATCGAGAGCCCGCGACGGGCGACGCGGGCGGAGTTCATTCTGCGCGCCGAGGGCCAGAAGATCCCGGCGTTCTCGGGCGGCGCGCAGCGGGCCGAGCGGCTCGAGGACGGGTCGGTGCGCGTGCTGGTGGATCTCTCGCGGGTGGACGATGCGCGGGCGCGGCCGGAGCACCTGGCGAGCTCGTCGATGATCGCGGCCGACGACGGGGTGATCACGCAGCTCAAGGCGAGGGCGCTCGAGGGCGCGCCCGACACGGCGATCGATCGGGCGGTGGCGCTCTGGCGGTTCGCGCACGGGTTCATCGACGAGAAGTCGCTCGGGGTGGGGTTCGCGTCGGCGTCTGAGGTGGCGCGAACGGGTGAGGGCGACTGCTCGGAGCACGGCGTGCTGCTCGCGGCGCTGCTTCGCGCGGCGAACATCCCGTCGCGGGTGGTGAGCGGGCTGGTGTACACGCAGGCGTTCGCGGGGGCGCGGGACGTCTTCGGTTATCACGTGTGGACGCAGGCTCACGTCGACGGCCGGTGGATCGATCTCGATGCGACGCTCTCGGGCGACCGGGCGTTCGATGCGGCGCACATCGCGATCTCGGCGTCGCCCATGACCGACGGCGGGCTGGTGAACTCGCTGGTCGAGATCACGCCGCTCATCGGGACGCTCGAGATCGAAACGGTGTGGATCGAGTGACTCACGGGGGCGACATCCCGCCGCTGCCGGCGCGCGACCCGCGCGGGCACAAGGGGACCTTCGGCACGGTCGCGGTGTTCGGCGGGTGCGCGATGGGCGCGGAGCGCGCGGTGCCCCGGATGATCGGGGCGCCGGCGCTGGCGGCGCTCGGCGCTCTGCGCGCCGGAGCGGGGCTGGCGATGCTCGGGATGCCCGAACCGATCGTGGACGCGGCGCTGGCGATCGCGCCGGTGTGCACGGGGGTTCCGCTCCCGGTGGATCGCGCCGGTGAGATCGTCGCGAGCGCGGCGGCGTCGCGACTGGCCGAGACGACCCGGAGCGCCGACGCGCTGGTGGTCGGGCCGGGGCTCTGCGCGAGCGAGGCGTCGCGGGCGCTGACGCTTCAGGCGATCGCGCAGGAGGAGGTCCCGGTGGTGCTCGACGCAGGGGCGCTGACGATGCTGTCGCGCACGCCCGAGGCGCAGCGGGACGTGCGGGCGACGTGCGTGCTGACGCCGCACCCGGGCGAGTGGAGGCGGCTGGCGACGTCGCTCGGACTCGAGGGCGACCCGGTCGACCCCGAGACGCGGGCGTCCGCGGCGCAGCGGCTCGCGGCGTTTCTCGGCGCGGTCGTCGTGCTCAAGGGAGCGCGGACCGTGGTGGCCGACGCCGCAGGGACGTGGACGCACGACGCGGAGAACCCGGCGCTGGCCACGGGCGGGACGGGCGACGTGCTCTCGGGGGTGATCGGGGCGCTCCTGGCGGGTCATGCGGGGGAGATCGGCGTGCGAGCGTGCGCGATCCACGCGGTGATCGCCCACGCGGAGGCCGCTCGGTCGTGGTGTCACGACGCCGGCGCGACCGGGGGGATGCTCGCGACCGACCTGCTCGAGCGGCTCCCCGCCGCCGTCGAGGCGCGGCGCCCCGGGCTACACTGACCGCATCGACACCCACCCGGACATCCAGCTCGGCCCGCATCAGATCGAGACGGATCGGCTGCTCCTGATCGCCGTCGGCGCGCACCTTCGCGCGGAGATCGGCGACCGACCGCTCGCCTACATGCTCCGCGAGGAGATCGAGCGCCGTCTGAGCGATCGCTTCGGCGAGGACCCCCCGCTCGACCCGGTCGTGTGCTCGGACGTGTGGCGCCTCAACGATGAATCCATCGGCGAGTGCCCGACGGTCAGCATCGGGGGCCCCGGCGTCAACGCTCTCTCGGCGTTCCTCGGGGACAAACTCTCGAGCGTGTTCGTGGTCGAGGACCAGCTGCTCATTCAGGCCGACCTCGAGTGGAACGACCTGTCGGTCTGCGTCTGGGGCATGGATCACGAGCGAACGATCGCCGCGGTGCAGGCGTTCTGCGAGCGCTATCTGGACGCCTTCCTTGACGCGGCGATCGAGCGGCTCGACGAGGACGTCTAGCCCTATTTTCCAACGCAGAACGTCGCAAAGACGCGGGCGATGATGTCGTCGGGCGAGACGTCGCCGGCGAGTTCGCCCAGAGCGTCGAGCGCCTCGCGCAGCGCGCCGGCGATGACCTCGGGCGATTCGACCTCCCGCTCGCTCCCGGCGCGATCGAGCGCCTCAAGAGCGTCCCTGAGCGCGACGAGAGCGCCGACCAGCGCGCGGCGGCGACGCGGCGCGGCGTCGGCGGCGCCGAGCGCGGCGTCGGCGATCGCCTCCCGCAACGAGTCAAGATTGAAGCCGTCGAGAGCGCAGACGGCGAGCGCCTCTCGCGTCTCGCTCGGGACGAGCAGGTCGGCCTTGGTGCGCACGCGGACGACGTTCGCCGCGCTGCGCAGCGTCGGATGATCGAAGCGGCCGGTCGGGTCGCACCAGAGAATCGCGTCGGCCTCGCGCAGCGCGGCCCTCGCTCGCTCCTGCGCCGCCGCGTCGAGCGCGGAGCGGTCGGCGAGGGCTTCATCGAGCCCGGCGAGATCGGCGAGGCGGACCCGCGCGCCGCGAACGAGGAGCGGCTCGACGATCGCGTCGCGCGTCGCGCCGGGCTCGCGTGAAACCACGCCGCGGACGCGCCCGAGCAGAGCGTTGAAGAGGGTCGTCTTCCCGGCGTTCGGTGGTCCGGCCAGCGCGACGAGCGGGCCCTCGGGCGGGGGCTCGACCGCGGGGCCGGCGACGCGCGCGTCGATCTCCTGCGCGAGCCGGCGCAGGCGCGTGAGAAGCTCCGGCGCCGGGATGGGCACGACGTCCTCCTGATCGGTGAAATCGACGCCCGCCTCGACGAGAGCGAGGAGCGTGGCGAGACGGTCGATCCAGTCGCGCGTCTCGGCGCCGGCCTCGCCCGAGAGCAGGCGGCGCGCAGCGTCGGCTTCCTCGGCGCTGGTCGCGCTGATCATCGTCGCCACGCCCTCGGCCTGCTCGAGCGTGAGGCGCCCGGCGAGATACGCCCGGGCGCTGAACTCGCCCGGGCCGGCGAGTCGGACGCCGTCGATCGCGAGGAGCGCTTCGAGGACGGCGCGAGCGATGTGGGGCGAGCCGGACACGAGCAGCTCGGCGCTGTCCTCGCCGGTGAAGGAGTCCGGAGCCGGGTAGAGGATCGCCAGCGCCGGGAGCTCGAGACCGGGCAGCGCGAGACGGGCCTTGAAGACGCCGCGGGTCCACGCGAGGCTCGCGAGCTTCTGAATGGCCGCGGGCGCGTCCGGGCCCGAGAGACGGAGGATGGCGCGGGGCGAGCGGCCCGGCGGGGAGGCGACGGCGGCGATGGTTCCCGCGCCGATCAAATCGTGGCTCCTCCCGCTTTCGCGTCAGCGCTTCTTGCGACGTTCCTTGAAGCCCGTGGCGTTCTCGTTGAGCACGCGCTTGCGCGGCTTCTTCGGCCCGGTCGGGCCGGTCTTCTTGGGACGCGGCTTCCTGGGCTCGGGTTCGGGCAGGCTCTCGATGTGCGCCCGGATGTACCGGCTCTCGAGGATGCCGAGGGTGGAGTTGGTGATGAAGTAGATCGTCAGGCCGCTGGGCGCCTGGTACATGAAGAGCGGGAACATCACGACGAAGACCACCTTCATGATCTTCTGCTGGGTCTGCTGCTCGGGGGAGAGGGAGGCCGAGGGCGGCGGGGTGAGGTACTTCTGCTGGATGAAGAAGACGACGCCGAGGACGAGGGGGAGGATGTTGAGGGCGGAGATCTCGCCGAGGAGCGGGAGCGTGATGATCGATCGCCCGAAGTCGATGAAGCGGTCGGGAGCGGAGAGGTCGGCGAGGAACGTCCACCCGCCGCCGGAGATCTGCTGGAAGACGCCGAAGTAGGCGGCCTCGTGCCGGAGGTCGAAGGCGTAGTAGAGCATCGCGTAGAGCGCGATCCAGATGGGCGTCTGGAGGAACATGGGGAGGCACCCGAGAGCGCCGGTGAAGTCGACGCCCTCCTCGCGCATGAGGCGGGCCATTTCCTGCTGGAGCTTCTTGGGGTCGTCCTTGTACTTCTCCTGGAGCTTTTTCTGCTTGGGGGCGATCGCCTGCATCTGCTTGCCGAAGCGCTGCATGCGGATCTGGGACTTCTTGGTGATGGGGTGGAGCACGCCGCGGACGAAGACGACGAGCACCATGATCGCCAGCGCCCAGTCGAAGACGATGTAGTCGTGGAAGATCGAGAGGAACCAGAGCAGCCCGCGGGCGAGGGGCTGGAAGGTGCAAAAGGCGCAGGGCCCGCCGATGTTGTAGACGATGAGATCGTCGAGCCCGAGGGCCTCGTAGATCGGCTCGGCGCCGAGCGTCTGACGCGAGAGCGGTCCGGCGTAGGCGGCGAGGGAGAGGTCGTCGGTGGAGCCGGGATCGAGCGTTCTGGTCGTGCTGTGGAGCTCGAGGACGAGGCGCGTCGTCGGCGGGAGGTTGGGAGCCGGAGCGCCGCGCAGAAGGATGCGGTAGACCTGCGCGGCCGACTCGAAGCGCTTGTCGATCGGCTGGCCTGAGGCGAGCGCGTCCTCGGGCATCTGCGGGTGAACCGCGAAGGCGAAGTAGCGGTTGGAGAGGGACGCGAAGACGAGTTCCTGCGCCCCGGGCGCGGCGCTCGGCGGCGGCCAGAGCAGGCCCGATTCGGTGAGCGGCTTGTCGATGACCGACTGTCGGGAGCGGATGTCGGTGCGCGCGACGATCTGCCGGGAGGGGTCGGTTTCCACGGGGAGCAGATGCCCGAACCAGACGCGGCGTGGGTCGCGGAGGTAGCTGGCCTCATCCTCGGGAAGGTCGACCGGGCCGTACTGGATCCACTGGTAGTCCAGCGGCCGGGCCGTGAGGTTCTCGAGCCGCTGCTCGATCGAGATGTCGTAGGAGTCGGGGTTGATGACGAATCGTCGGACGGCGCGGGCGACGGGCTCGCCGTCGGCGTCCTCGATGATCGCCTCGAAGGCCCCGGGCGCCGTCGGGCGCCAGAGCGGGGCGTCGGGCGAGCCGAAGAGATCGACGAACTCGCCGTTGATTCGCACGCCGCGCGCGGCGAGCGCGGCGACGGTGAAGGACTGCCCGCCCGGCGTGATGAGCGTGGTCCGCTCCTGGATGGCGTATCGCTCGTCTGAACCGAGCGTCTCGGCGTAGTTCGGGAGCACGATGGCCTCGACGCCGGCGCCCTCCTGCGTGAAGGCGAGCAGGAGCGGGAAGTCGGAGTCCGGGTCGTCCGAGCCGAGGTTGGGCAGGTCCGGGGCGACGGGCTGCGGGCGGGCGCGGAGGCCCGTCAACTCGGCGACCGGGGCCTCCGGCGTAGCGTCCTCTTCGGGATCGGACGGGGACGCCTCGGTCACGCGCGGGGCGGGTCCGGGAGTGATCTCGCCTGCGTCGAGCTCGACCGGATCGGGGGCGTCCGGCTCGGTCGCCGGGGGCTCCTGCTCGGGGACCGCGGCGACGGCGCCGGGCTCCGGGTCGGGTGCGGCGGGCTGTTCGGCCGTCTGCTCCTCCGGCGCCGGCCGCGGGCTGGGCTGGCTCGCTATGAAGACGCCCACGACGACGAGGACGCCGAAGAGGGCGACGATGATCGGGACGGCGAGCCTGAGGGCTTTGTTGGGTTCGGCTGCTGGCATTGTGGTCCGGAGGGGCGAGGGTTTATCGGCCCTCGAAGAGGCGGTCGCCGAGCCAGTCGCTCAGACGATCGGCCTGGTAGATGAGCTTGGCGGTGGCGTCGACGTCGTACTCGACGCGGCGGAACTCGACGCGATCCTCATGGAGGAGCGCCCATGAGGCGCGGGGGTCGTGATCGCGGGGCTGGCCAACGGAGCCGACATTGATGATGGCCTTCTCGTCCCCGTTGAAGGCGTAGGTGAAGTTGCCGAGCTCGTCGGGCGGGTAGAAGTCGGGCTCATCGGTGAAGACGCCCGGCACGTGGGTGTGCCCGACGATGGCGAGGCGGTCGACGCGGTCGAAGACCTGGCGCATCTTCTCGTAGGAGTTGATGGCGTCGTCGGGGAAGATGTACTCGTTGATGGGCTTGCGGGGCGAGCCGTGGACGGCCAGCAGCGGCCACTGGCCGGCCTTCTCGACGACGCGAACGCGCAGACGCCCGAGGAACTCGTAACGCTGGCGGCGTTTGTCCTCGTCGGGCTCGGCCTCGAAGCGGTCGCGCGTCCAGTAGGCCGCGCTCTCGGCGCCGGGGTTGAAGTTCGTCGGCTCGTAGAGCACGGCGAAATCGTGGTTGCCCAGGAGGGACCACTCGCACCGCTCGGCGACGAGGTCGACGGACTCGAGGGGCTCGGGCCCGTAGCCGATGATGTCGCCGAGGCAGATGATGCGTTTGGCATCGGTGGACTCGATGTCCTCGAGGACGGCGCGGAGGGCGACCGCGTTGGAATGGATATCGCTGATGATCGCGGTGGGCGCCATGCGCGTTGGTTCCCTGTGTGCTCACTCTCTGAGGCGAACCGGAGATGCTACGGGAGCGGGCGCGGGGCGGCAACGCGGGACGCGTCAGCGCGGGTTCAGCGCTCGATTCGAGGCGCCGAGGGGCCGATGAGGCGTGTCCCCCGCGCGGCTCGGCGCCAGGGCGCTTCGTGGCGTAGTATCGCCCCCCGCGTCCGGAAACGTTTGCTCCGGGCGCGTTCAGGAATCCGCGTCCCTCTCGGGCGCGGGGTTGGATTTCAGGAGAGACCCATGCCCGCAGCAGGCGTCAGCTATCAGCGGACCCGCGAGATGACGATCGACGAGCTCCTGCTCGAGAATCGCGTCGTCTTCCTCATCGGAGAGATCAACTACTCGTCGGCGGCTCGGGTGATGATGCAGATGCTGTATCTCGAGAACGAGAAGCGAGGCCGGGACATCAACCTGTACATCAACAGCCCGGGCGGCTCGGTCGACGACACGCTGGCCATCTACGACACGATGCAGTTCCTCAGCTCCGACGTGGCGACCTACTGCATGGGTCGGGCCTACTCGGGCGGCTCGCTGCTGCTGACCGCCGGCACCGCCGGGAAGCGCTACATCCTGCCGCACGCGAAGGTGATGATCCACCAGCCCTACGGGGGCGTGTTCGGCCAGACCGAGGACGTGAAGCTTCAGGCCGAGCAGATCATCAAGACCAAGGCGCTGCTCAACGGGATCCTCGCGAAGCACACCGGCCAGAGCATGGAGCAGATCAAGGAAGACTCGGAGCGCGACAAGTACTTCTCCGCGGAGGAGGCCAAGGCGTACGGTCTGGTCGATGAGGTCCTGGTGGCCCCGAACAAGGAGGCCGGCGCGTCCGAGTGACGCCTGCTGGATGGAGAGCTATGTCAAACCTTGTCCCGATCGTCATCGAGAACACCGGGCGCGGCGAACGCGCCTACGACATCTTCTCGCGCCTGCTCAAGGACCGGATCGTCTTCCTGGGCGGCCCCGTCATGGATGAGAGCGCGAACCTGATCGTCGCCCAGCTTCTTTTCCTCGCCAACGAGGACCCGAAGTCAGACATCCACTTCTACATCAACAGCCCGGGCGGATCGGTCACCGCGGGCCTGGGCATCCTCGACACCATGAACTTCATCCAGCCCGATGTGTGCACCTACATCATCGGGCAGGCCGCGTCGATGGGCTCGGTCCTCGCCTGCACGGGCGCCAAGGGCAAGCGCTACGCCCTGCACAACGCCCGGAACCTCATGCATCAGCCCCTCCTCGGCGGCGTGATGGAGGGCCAGGCGACCGATCTCGAGATCGAGGCCAAGGAGATGCTCCGCCTCCGCGAGCGGCTCTATAAGGTCTACGAGACGGCCACCGGCCAGCCCTACGATCGCATCGAGAAGGACTGCGACCGCAATAAGTGGCTCGACGACAAGGAGATGCTCGACTACGGGCTGATCGATCAGGTCCTCGAGTCCATGCCGAAGCTCACGGAGTAGGCCATTTTGCGGATCGCGCCGACACGCCGCCTCCGCTACGATGCGGCGATGCGACTTCGTGGACGGATCACGGTTGCGACGCTCGGCGCAGCGCTGGCGCTGGCGACGCTCGCCGGGTGCCAGAAGCCGCTGTTCCCGGCGAACAAGCCGAGGACGCAGTTCGACCGCTTCGACGAGGTTCGGAACCAGTCGGCGCCGCAGTATGTGGAAGATGAGTTCGGGCGGCGGCGGCCGAACATCACGGGCCGGCTCGAACCCAAGGGGTAGGCGGTTCGGACTTCGGTCGGACCGGTAAGTCGGCCCGGCCTTCGGGAGCGGGCTCTTGAAGGAAATCGGCGGAGAAAAGAACAAGCCGGGCCGGTCCTCGGACCGATCACCCACGCAGGGACGAGCAGGAGCACCTCAGCGACGATGAACGACGCGATCCGTGGACTGCAATCGACGCTCAAGCGACTGGGACGCACGCAGATCGTGTGGCTCTCGCTGATGGGGTCGATGACCGCGGTCGGCGGGCTGCTCCTGGCGCTCGACGGCGCTCGCGCCCCGAGGCTCGACGGCCTGGCGCTCGCCAAGCCCGTGATCGCGTCCGGACCCAGCGCCGTGGACGTGGTCTTCAACACCCGGACCGGGCTCGAGAGCGAGCGCTGGGACGGCGTGGTGATCCATCACTCTGGCGGGATGCTGGGCTCAGCGGCGGAGCTCGCGGCGTCTCACGAGGCCCGGGGCCTCCACGGGCTCGGCTATCACTTCGTGATCGGCAACGGTCGCGGCTCGGGCGACGGCGAGATCCACGTGGGGTATCGCTGGCTCGATCAGCTCCCCGGCGCGCACGTCGCGGGTCGCGGAGCGGACGAGTACAACCGCCGTTACCTGGGCGTTTGCCTGATCGGCGACGGCGACCGCCGCGAGTTCACCGACGCGCAGCTCGTCCGGGCGGCGGATCTGGTCGGCGCGCTGCTCGACCGGCTCGGGCTCGGCGTGGACGACGTCCGGACGCATCGCGACCTGGCCTCGGTGAGCAGCCCGGGCCGCTACTTTCCCGAAGCCGAGTTCCGCGAGCGCGTGAGCTCGGCGCTCGCGGTCCGCCGCAGCCGCTGATGACGACGCGAAGCGGACGCTGACGCGTCCCGGACGCCGCTCAACTGAGCCCTCGATGCTTCCGACAACGATGATCTCATGCGTTGCACCCCGGGTGGGGGCAGGCGATACTGCGGGATCCGGCAGAGACCGATATCCTCTCCGGATTCCCCACAGGAGGGCCCGCAGGCCTGTGAAGCACCCAGATCCCATCAAGGTCGGTTCGAAGGTCGCCGGGTATTCGGTGCTCGCGGAGCTCGGGCACGGGGCGGCGTCGGCCATCTACCTCGTGCAGGATCCGAAGAAGAAGCAGATCTGGGCCCTCAAGCACGTTCAGAAGCGCGAGCCCAAGGATCAGCGGTTTCTCGACCAGACGCTCGTCGAGTACGAGATCGGCTCCAAGCTCAACCATCCCTCGGTCAGGCGAAGCGTGAAGCTCGTCAAGGCCCGCTCCTTCCTCTCGGTCAAGGAGCTCTACCTCCTGATGGAGTACGTGGACGGGATCAGCCTCGAGATGCAGCGGCCGGAGTCGATCGAGGAGGCCGTGCTCATTTTCCGCAAGGTCGCCGAGGGCCTGGCGCACATGCACGCAAGCGGGTACGTCCACGCGGACATGAAGCCCAACAACATCGTCATCACCGAGTCGGACGACGTGAAGGTGATCGACCTCGGGCAGAGCTGCAAATCGGGGACGATCAAGGAGCGGATCCAGGGGACTCCCGACTACATCGCGCCCGAGCAGGTGCATCGGCGGGCGATCACGCCCAAGACGGATATCTACAACCTCGGCGCGACCATGTACTGGACGCTCACGGGCAAGCACATCCCCACCGCCATGCCCAAGGGTGACTCCCTCGTCTCCAGCCTCGACGACGAGATGATCGAGAAGCCGACGCCCGTGCGGGAACTGAACCCGAAGATCCCCGAGCGACTCGGCGAGCTCATCATGCAGTGCGTCGAGGTCGACCCGATCAACCGTCCGGAGTCCATGCAGAAGGTCGCCGACGCGCTGGATCTGGTCCGGGCCAAGATGCTGGCCGAGGCGCGCCGGGAGGCGGGCGAAACGCTCGGCGACGACGACGAGACGTCCGACGGCCAGACGGCCCAGGCCGGCTAGGGCCATGGCTCTCGCCGATCCGCTCGAGGGTGTGGATCTGCGCTCGGCGGAGGCCGTCGCCGCGATCTTCCGCGAGGCGGCCGAGGCGAATCTGGGCGCGGCGTGCCGCCGGGGCTCGGTGGACGTCGTCGAGCCCGCCGGTGCCCTGCTCGCGACGGGCGATCTTCACGACAACCCGCTGCACTTCGCCAAGGTGATGAAGCTCGCCGCGCTCGATCGATCGACCGACGATCGCCCGAGGCGGGTCACGCTTCATGAGATCATCCACGGCTCTCTCATGGGAGGGCTCGATTTCAGCCACCGGGCGCTCGCCCGCGCCGCGGCGCTCAAGACGCGGCATCCCGAACGCGTGCACACGCTGCTGGCCAACCACGAGCTCGCGCAGATCGTGGGCTCGGGCATCGCCAAGGACGGCGTCCGCGTCGTCGACGCCTTCAACGACGGGGTCGAGCAGGTCTTCGGAGAGCACGCCGGGGCGGTCCACGAGGCGATCGGGGCCTTCATCCGCTCCATGCCCCTGGCGCTGGTGAGCGGTCGCGGCACGGGCCGGGGCGTCCTGTGCGCTCACTCGCTCCCCACGCCGGTCATGCAGGACCGCTTCGACCCGGAGATCCTGGACCGCCCGCTCGAGGAGCGCGACTACGAGCCGCGGAAGGGCTCAGCGCACCTGATGGTGTGGGGCCGGGGGCACACGCCCGAGTGGCTCGACGAGCTGGCGCGGACGTGGGGCGTGGAGCTCTTCGTGCTCGGGCATGAGAAGGCCGAGACGGGCGCGCGGTTCGTGCCGAACCGAGCGGTGGTGCTCAACAGCGACCACGAACGGGGCGCGGCGCTGGAGATCGATCTGGCCTCGCCTCCCGAGGCGCGCGAGGCCGTCTGGGAAGCGCTGCCGCTGTCGAGCGTGACACCCTGATCCGGGGAGTCGAGCTACCTTAGAAGGTGGCGAAACTTGCCAGATCATCATGCTTGGACCGAGTTGTATTACACGACTCCGAGGCAAGCCCCCTTTTGAGGGTAATAAATTTTTCATCGATGCCGCGAGAGAGGGTGTTTTTCCTATTGCATCATCTGGATTATTGGTCAATATCCGTGCCCAAGCGGCCGCAACTTTCTGCAAAGGCCGCGCGAAAGGGCAGAGACCGATGAGGCAGACGCAGGATCGTGCCGTGTCAATCGCTCGAGACCACGTGAATCCCGAGGTTGTGTCCGCATGGTGCGGCGCGGTTCTTCAGGGCGGACTTGACGGGCCGATCGGCGAGCCGCATGGATGGGCGGAGGCGGTCGCGAGGGCGATTGGGGACTCGGCCGCTGGGCTCCGCGCCGCGCTTGTTATCGAGAGCGCCTGCGCGGACCTGACGGCCAAGGGCGTTTCCTTCTCCGACGATGAGTTCATCGCCCACCAGTGGACGCGCTCGCTGCTTCACGGGGAACCCGCGTCTCGCCGGGAGTCGACACTCGGGCTCGCGGGCCTTGCCAGCGTCAGGGTCGGGGTTCGCATTCCGCAGGCCGAGAGCGATGGGGTGCTGACGATCGAGATCGGCTCGAACCGCTCGGACTGGGAGGCCCCCGCCCCCGTCGCGCAGGGGCTGCCCATTGCGGCGTCGATGCTCGCGAAGGTCTACGAGCGACTGGTCGTCCGCCCGGTGCTCC
>CAZXGT010000001.1:0-3245 GCA_964639935.1 uncultured Phycisphaeraceae bacterium | reverse complement strand
GCGGCGTCGATGCTCGCGAAGGTCTACGAGCGACTGGTCGTCCGCCCGGTGCTCCGGCGTCAGAATCTGATGATGCGCCTGCGCCCGACGCAGCAGGCGCTGATCCCTTTTCTGGTCGAGGGACTGAGCGAGGCCGAGATCGCGGGAAAGATCGGACGCAGCAAACACACCGTTCACGACCACACCAAGAAGATCTATAAGGTGCTCGGCGTCAGGTCCCGGATCGAGCTCGCCGCGAAGTGGAACGGGACCGGATCCGCGGCCTGCGACGGCAACGGGAGGTTCGCGGCGGCGGGCTGACCGGCCGGCCTCGAGGCGGTCGGGCCCCGTATGATGAGGCCACGACCCGCAGAGGAGCCCGAGATGCCTGACGCCCGAGCCGTCGTTCCTTCGGCCGATCCCGCCACCGAGGCGATGATGGACCTGCTCAGCAAGCAGGACCCGGACGTCGCCCGCGTCATCAAAGCCGAGCAGAAGCGCCAGAGCGAGACGATCGAGCTCATCGCGAGCGAGAATCACGTCTCGCCCGCGGTGCAGCACGCGGTGGGCTCGTGCCTGACGAACAAGTACGCCGAGGGGTACCCGGGCGCGCGGTACTACGGCGGGTGCGTCCACCACGACGAGATCGAGCGGCTCGCGCAGGAGCGGGCCTGCAAGCTCTTCGGGTGCGAGTTCGCCAATGTGCAACCTCATTCGGGCGCGCAGGCGAACATGGCCGCCTTCATGGCGCTGATGCAGCCGGGCGACGCGTTCGCCTCGCTGGTGCTCTCTGACGGCGGGCACCTCTCGCACGGGATGAAGCTCAACTTCTCAGGGACGTTCTATAAGCCGGTGCACTACCCGCTCGTCTCCGACGAGGCGTCGGCCGACTTTGAGACGATCGACTACGGCGCGGTGCGCGAGGTGTGCCTTGAGCACAAGCCAAAGGCGATTCTCTGCGGCTACTCGGCGTACCCGCGGGTGATCGACTTCGCGCGGTTCCGCGAGATCGCCGATGAGGTCGGCGCGTACCTGATGGCGGACATCGCGCACATCGCGGGGCTTGTGGCGGCGGGGGTCCATCCCTCGCCCTTCCCCCATGCGCACGTGGTCACCACGACGACTCACAAGACGCTCCGCGGCCCGCGGGGCGGGCTCGTCATGACCAACGATGAGGAACTCTCGAAGAAGATCAACCGCTCGCTCTTCCCGGGCGTGCAGGGCGGGCCGCTCATGCACGTGGTGGGTGCGAAGGCCGTGGCCTTCGGCGAGGCCCTGAAGCCCGAGTTCCGGAGCTATTGCGAGCGGGTGGTCAGGAACGCGCAGGCGCTCGCGGGCGCGCTGAGCGAGCACGGATTCCGCATCACGAGCGGCAAGACGGAGAACCACCTGATGCTTGTCGACCTGCGGGCCCGCTCGGAGGATCTCACGGGCGCGGACGCCGAGGGATGGCTCGAGGCGGCGGGGATCATCACGAACAAGAACGGCGTGCCCAACGACCCGCGCCCGCCGCGCGTCACGAGCGGGCTTCGCCTTGGCACGCCCGCGACGACGACCCGCGGGATGCGTGAACCCGAGATGCAGCGCATCGCGGGGTGGATCGATGCGGTGCTCGACTCGGGCGGGGATCCCGGCGTGATCGAGCGGGTGCGGGGCGAGGTGCGGGAGCTCTGCGGGGCGTTTGCGCTTCCGGGGCACTGACGCGCCGGACGTCCTTGGGTGGCACGACTCGCCGAAGGCGCCGTCGTGGTGCAGGTTGCGAAGACACGACTGCATTGAAGACGGCGAGTCGTGGCATCGGTTCGACTCGCACGACGCCCTCTACGTTGTGAATAGTCGACCCTCGTGCAGTCGAGCCGCCTCCTGCGAGACCATCTGCCGCATGGCTTCGTAGAGGGCCGCGCACGCGGCGTTGGCGAGGTTGAGGGAGCGTTCGCCTTCGATCATGGGGAGGGTGAGCGTGCGGCCCTCGTGCTGGCTCAGGATGTCGTCGGGGAGGCCGGCGGTTTCCTTGCCGAAGACGAGGTGGTCGCCGGGGCGGAAGTCGGCGTCCCAGTGCGGCCGGGCCGACTTCGTCGTGTAGAGCCAGAGGCGGGGCGGGCGGGCCTCGGCGAGGTAGGCGTCCCAGCTCCGGTGCGTCGCGGGGGCGAGGCGGGGCCAGTAGTCGAGGCCGGCGCGGCGGCAGGCCTTTTCGCTCGTGTCGAAGGCGATGGGCTCGATGAGCCGAAGCCCGGCGCCGGTGGCGACGCAGGTTCGGCCGATCGCGCCCGTGTTGTTCGGGATCTCGGGCTCGTGAAGAACGATGGTGAGCCAGGGTTCGGGTCGCATGGCGTGAGGGTACGGTGTGTCGATGGACGCGGCGGCCGAGAAGCAACGACTCCGAAAGCTGGTTCGCGAGCGGCTCGCCGTCATGACGCCGGAGGAGTTCCGCGCGCGCTCCGCCGGGGTCGGCGCCGAGGTGCAGCGGGTCGGCAACGACACGCCCGGGGGCGCGCTGGTGTTTCTGCCCGATCATCGCGAGCCGGACATCGAACCGGTGATCGCCGCGTGGCTCTCAGCGGGCCGGCTTGTCGCGGCGCCGCGGTGCGACTGGGAGCGAGGCGCGTTCGAGCCCGTGCGGCTCCGGTCGCTCGATGACGTGGTCGTCCGCCGCTTCCAGGTGCGCGAGCCGGCGAGCCGGGAGCGGGTGAACGCGGAGGATCTCGGGCTCGCGCTGGTTCCGGGGACGGCCTTTGACAATCGCGGCGGGCGGCTCGGACGCGGAGGCGGGTTTTACGATCGTTTTCTCGCAGAGCTCCCCCCCACCGTCCGGCGTCTCGGCGTCTGCTTCGCGGCGCAGATCGTGGACCGCGTGCCGATCGAGGCGCACGACGCCCCCGTGGACGCCCTGGCGACGGAGGAAGGCCTGATTTCGGCGAAAGGCGGTCGAGGCGGGGACGGGAACGACCGATAGTGTTGGCGTCGCCCGCCCCGCGGAGCGGAAGGGGCGGGTCGGCCGATGCGAAGCGTGCGGATGGCCTACTGTCCGCGATCGGCGCGCCTTGGATGAACCGGCAGGAGGAAGCAGATGACGCTCTCGTCACAGACACGCAGGCAGATGATCGGGGTTCGCTCCTCGCGGCCTTCCGGGAGCTGGCGGAAGCGGCGCCGGCAGCGTCGCGCGCGCCGGCTGGCGGCGCTGGTGGTGATCGCCGGAGCCGCGGTCGGCGGGTGGTGGCTCTGGGGCGGCGGCCCCGAGGGGCCCGAGGCCGCCGGGGCCGCGGTGG